>JAJDNN010000070.1 GCA_022340685.1 Pseudomonadota bacterium | reverse complement strand
GCCTGGCTTTTGAATTGGGCGTGCTGAATATCAAATTCGAACCGCACCCGACGTTCACCGGCAACCACCATTGAGGCCACCTGGCCTTCGAGCAGCACATCCTGCCCCTCCAGTTCCGCCGGCAGGGTCTGGTCGAGTAACGGCGCGGCCATCACCAGACTCCACAAATAGCCAGCCACCAGCCAGGCCGGCAGATGCCAGTAAGGTTTCAGTAACAGTCCGGCGGGGATCACCAGCAACAGGGCCCAGCCCCATTGGCCATGCGGCAGCGTCGCCTGCTGCTGAAACAGCCATACCCCGAAAAGAAAAGCCAACGTCCCTGTTCGCATAATGTTCTGACAGTCCTGTCGCAATCGGCGATAATATGCCCGATACCATGGGCCTGTCCCGGTTTAACAGGTAAATCCCGAAACCGTATAAATCGATGCCAAAGAAGTTTCTAAAACGTTATATGCCGGATCACAACAAGATCCGCAATAACAAACAGCTTAACCGGGTGTTCGGCAGCCTGCTCCACGATCCCAACCTGTTACACCTGAATCGCCGTTCTGTATCGGGCGCCTTTGCCGTGGGCTTGTTCTTCGCCTTTGTGCCGCTTCCAACCCAGATGGCAATGGCCGCCGGGATGGCTATCCTGTTTCGCGTCAACCTGCCTCTGTCGGTCGGGCTGGTATGGCTGACAAACCCGCTAACCATCCCGCCCATGTTCTATTTCTGTTACAAACTCGGGACGTGGATCCTGGGCACACCGTTGCTGGATATTGAATTTGAAATGAGCTGGGAGTGGTTGGCCACGGAAATGACCCATATCTGGCAACCCTTCCTGCTCGGCTGCGCTGTGGCAGGCATTATCAGCGCCACCCTGGGCTGGGCCGGGATTCGCTTTGTCTGGCGCTGTTACGTGGCACGCAATCTCAAACGTCGCAAACAGGCGCGGGCAGCGCGGGAAAATAGTTAATGCAGTTTATGAAGAATACATTAACTAAATATCTTTAGTCATTGTTTTATATAGCTATTTTATTCTTCCATCTTCCATTTCAAGGACCCGATCCATCTTCCTGGCAAAGCGTGGATCATGGGTCACCACAACGAAACTGGTACCGAATTCCTGGTTAAGCTCCAGCATCAGGGTATGCACCTGATCAGCGGTATGGGCATCCAGATTTCCCGTCGGCTCATCAGCCAGCACGCAGCGGGGCTTCGTCACCAGCGCGCGGGCGACAGCAGCGCGCTGCCGTTCACCCCCCGACAATTCAGCCGGCTTGTGATTCAGTCGGTGCCCTAACCCGACCCGGTCTAGAATCTGGCTCGCGGCGGCATTGGCCGTCCGAAGTGGCTCGCGTCGAATCAACAACGGCATGGCCACGTTCTCCAGCGCAGTGAATTCCGGCAGCAGGTGATGAAACTGGTAAACAAAACCCAGCATACGGTTACGCAGAAAGCCACGTTTGGCTTCGCTTAAAGCTGACAGGTCCTTGCCGCCTAACACAATTTGGCCGGCGCTCGGGGCATCCAGTCCGCCCAGCAGGTGCAACAGGGTACTCTTGCCCGAGCCGGAGGCGCCGACAATGGCCAGCTGTTCCCCCTGGGCCACATCCAGGTCGATTCCCTTCAGTACTTCGACCGGGGCCGGTCCTTCCTCGAAGGTTTTAATCAGTCCCCGACAGGCCAAAACGCTCTTTGTTTCCGGCTTATTCATAGCGCAGCGCCTCGGCCGGCTGGGTGCGACTGGCGCGCCAGGCCGGATACAGGGTGGCAACCACGCTGAGCACCAGTGCCACAGCACTGATCATCCATACGTTGTCCCAGTGGAGATCGGAGGGCAATTCACTGATGTAATACACGCCCGGATCGAGGACATGAAAACCGAAGGTCCGTTCCAGCCACGGCACCACGGTATCGAGGTTGAGGGATAAACTGACGCCACCGGCAATCCCCAGCAAGGTGCCAATGACGCCGATCAGGGTACCCTGGACCATGAAAACAGCCATGATACTCCGTGGGCTCGCGCCGAGGGTTCGCAAGATAGCAATATCACTTTGCTTGTCGGTAACCAGCATCACCAGTGTGGAGACGATATTGAAGGCCGCCACCGCAATAATCAGTAACAGCAGCAGGAATATCATGCGTTTTTCAATTTTCACTGCCCGAAACCAGTTGGCATGGTAGGAACTCCAGTCCCGCACCCAGTAGCTGCCCAGCCCGCCGTTTTGCAGTTCATAGCGCACCTGCGGCGACATAAACAAATCCTGGAGTTTGGCACGAACTCCAGTGACCGCCTCTTTCATACGTAACAGGCGGCGGGCATCATCCAGATTGATGATTGCCAGGGCGCTGTCATATTCATACATCCCGATGTGGAAAATGCCTACAACCTTGAACCGTTTCAGGCGCGGAGAAATTCCGGCCGGCGTCACATTGGCGCTGGGCGTTACCATGGTGACCTTGTCACCCACATCCACGCCCAGCTTACGCGCCAGATCGCGACCCAGAATGATGTTGAATTTGCCCGGTATCAGGTCATCCAGACTGCCCTCGACCATCTTTTCACCCACACTGGAGACTTCTGGTTCGAGTTTCGGTACCACACCGCGGATGAGTATGCCGGTGACATTGCGGCCGTGAATCATCATCCCCTGCGCCTCGATATAGGGTGCTGCACCAACCACCTGGGGATTTTCCTTCAGCTGCATCGTTACGTCCGACCAGCCTTCCAGACGACCCTCGAACGTCGTCACCGTGAGGTGGGAAACCATGTCGAGAATACGGCCGCGCACTTCCTTTTCAAATCCGTTCATTACGGACAGAACGGTGATCAGCGCCGTCACACCAAGCGTAATACCCAGCATCGAGCTCATCGAAATAAACGAGATGAAGTGATTGCGGCGCTTGGCGCGGGTATAGCGCAGGCCAATGGCTAGTTCGAGAGGGCGAAACATGGGTGCGCATTAAACCATAAAACCGGGGCCACGTGGCGAGGAAGGTGGAGGGAGAACAAACCCCTTCGGATCAAGGCGCCGCGAGCGGTGCGACGCCTGACCCGGTGCATTCACACAACCGCAACGTCTTGCCTTCCATCCTGGCCCGGCTTCGCGCCAGCCAGAACACGGGTTAAACCGTTGTCTGGCGGACAGAGTCAACGGCCGGGAAGGTTCAGCGCAATACTATATTCATGAAGTGATGCAAGTTTTGCCTGTAAGCTATTGATAGAGTATATTTTAATGAAACGCGGCCTCGCCACAAATCTACCATGAAGGAGCTCACCATGCGCCGTCTGCTGCCACTACTACCCCTTTTCGCTCTGGGTCTTGCCATTACGGCCGGAGCCGAAACACTCAACATGCCCACCCCGATCCCGGCGCCGGACAATTCCGAGCCGGTCATGGCGCCGTCCACCGCCCAACCGCCGGGAGACAGCGCCGCGCCGGATGCAACAACCACGCCTGGCGCCACATCACCCGCGAGCCCCGGCGGCACGTACAGTGTGCGCCTGCCCGGCCGTGGCATGACCATGGATCAGGTCGAAGCAGCGTTCGGTTCGCCCCGCGAAAAAATGCCGGAAGTGGGCGATCCGCCCATCATTCGCTGGAACTATAACGATTTCACGGTTTACTTCGAATACCAGTATGTGATCAACGCCGTTTCCAGCCGCGCCAAGCAGTGAGTTGACTGTCACGGGCGCGCATCGCCTTCTGCCGGCGGAATGGATGCCGCAGAGCGGCATCATGCTGATCTGGCCCCATGGCCACACCGACTGGAATGAGGATCTCGCGGCGGTCGAAGCGGTCTATCTGCAGCTGGCACAGGGCATCACGTCATACGAAAAACTACTGGTCGTGTGTCATAGCGATGCTCACCTGCAACATGTTTCCGGTTGTCTTAACGAGGCCGGCATCAGCGCACATCGTGTCCGCTACGCCGTCCAGCCTTCCAATGACACCTGGGCGCGGGACTCCGGGCCCATTACGGTGCTGGAAGACGGTACGGCGCGCCTGCTCGACTTTCGTTTCAATGGCTGGGCCGGTAAATTCGAGCATGACCTCGATGATCGGATCACCGCCGGGCTGATTGCGCAGGGCATTTTCGATAATGTCCCCGCTGAACATGTCGAGCTTGTTCTGGAAGGCGGCAGTATCGACAGCGATGGTGCGGGCACCCTGCTCACCACCACCTCCTGCCTGCTTCACCCTGATCGGAACCCGGGCCTGTCCCGTGATGAACTGGAGATCCAGCTACGCCATCACCTGGGAGTGGAGCACATCCTGTGGCTGCAGCATGGCAGTCTGGCCGGGGACGATACCGATGGCCACATCGATATGCTGGCCCGTTTCTGCGATACCGGCACCCTGGCCTGTAGCGTATGCGAGGATCCAACCGATGAGAACACCCCGGCGCTGTCCACCATGCGCGCGGAGCTGGCGCAACTCCGCCAGCCCGATGGTCAACCCTACCGGCTGATCGACCTGCCCATACCAGCGCCGATTTATGACGAGGCCGGGCAGCGCCTGCCGGGTAGTTACGCCAACTTTCTGATTATTAATACGGCGGTGCTGGTGCCCTTGTATAACGACACCAACGATGCCGTCGCAATGGCCAAACTGGCCGACGCTTTTCCGGATCGGGAAATCATTGGTATCGATTGCCGGCCTCTGATCCGGCAAAATGGCAGCCTGCACTGTATCACCATGCAGTTGCCTGCAAGTATCCCTATTTGAAGGTCGGGATCGGTGTCATCAGATACCAATTGCCGGTATCAGTGTCATATTCCCACAGCTGATGATCCATCAGGGTATGCACGACCACTTCATCGTCACGGTAATACTGGATTTCTACCGTCTGTTTGACCTGGTT
Organism: Pseudomonadota bacterium; assembly: GCA_022340685.1. Taxonomy (GTDB): domain Bacteria; phylum Pseudomonadota; class Gammaproteobacteria; order UBA6429; family Thiohalophilaceae; genus JAJDNN01. The sequence goes on along the minus strand of JAJDNN010000070.1, from coordinate 42,975 downwards.
GCCTGACTTGACCGAGTCAACAAGATTGTAGGCGGTGATTTTGATCCGCTTGAATTGCTGTAGTTGCTTGTCGCTGAATTTTTCTGGGTGCTTCTGGAACATGGTTGCCTGCTGCGGATTACCCCAGCGCAGTGCCCGCTCATAACGGAACGTGGCGTCATTGAATTTGTGATTGATATCCACGCTGGCACAGCCCGGCAAAACCAGCAACAAGGCAAACATCAGGTTGACGGCAATGGTTTTCACGGTCCCTTCCTTTTGGGTCGTTCAGAGTGCGGACAGTATACTCCATCCCGCATGCCGTCCGGCAGGCAGAAAATCCGGTTATAATCATCGTTTCCAATATCCATTCATCAAAGCATGCCGTCATGTCCTCTGCACTGAAAGTTGCCCTCGTCCAGCACGTCTGTACCGATGACCCTGCCACCAATATCGAACGAGTCCTGTCAGGCATCCGGGACGCCCACGCCCGGGGTGCCCGACTGGTATTGTTACAGGAATTGCATAACTCGCTTTATTTCTGTCAGACGGAAAATCCCGCGCACTTCGAACTGGCCGAATTGCTGCCTGGTCCAACGAGCAAACTGCTAGCTGAACTTGCGGCGGAACTGCAAGTGGTTATCGTGGCATCCCTGTTTGAGAAACGCAGTGCCGGCCTGTATCACAACACCGCGGTCGTCATTGACGCCGATGGTTCCCTGGCTGGCCGGTATCGCAAGATGCATATCCCGGACGATCCCGGCTATTACGAAAAATTCTACTTCACACCCGGTGATCTCGGCTTTACGCCAATCCAGACCTCGCTGGGTAAACTCGGTGTACTGGTCTGCTGGGACCAGTGGTTTCCCGAAGCCGCCCGCCTGATGGCGCTGGCCGGTGCCGAGCTTTTGCTGTTCCCCACCGCGATCGGCTGGGACCCTGCCGACGACAGCGCGGAACAGCAACGACAGAAAGACGCCTGGCAAATCGTGCAGCGCGCCCATGCCGTCGCCAACGGCATCCCGCTTTTATGCTGCAACCGGACCGGCACCGAGCATGCCCCTGATCAGTCTTCCACAATCCGGTTCTGGGGTTCGAGTTTCATTGCCGGGCCGCAGGGTGAACTGCTGGCCGAAGCCAGTATGGATGAAGATGAAGTAGTGATTGCCACGCTGGATCTTCAGCGCAGCGAAACGGTACGGCGTATCTGGCCCTTCCTGCGTGACCGGCGCATCGATGCCTATGACGATTTAACACTTCGTTACCGGGACGAAACGGACCAATGAGCGAACGCCAGCAGCGCAAATTCGGTCGCAACATGTTCTGGCTCATGTGGCTGGTACTGCTGGGCCTGCTCACCCTGTTTTTCAGTAAGGTGCTCGACAGGCAATACAACCCGAACCAGAACCTGGCACAACGCATGGTAGGCAAAGCCCAGGAAGTCGTGCTGGTGCGCAACAAGTACGGCCACTATGTAGCCTCCGGACTGATCAACCAGCAGCCCGTGGTGTTCATGCTGGATACTGGCGCCAGCGATATCTCCATCCCCCAGTCCACCGCGCAGCGTCTTGGACTGAAACGCGGCCGACCCGTGGTGTACCAGACTGCCAATGGCCAGGTTATCAATTATGCTACCCGACTGGGTTCGGTTACCCTCGGTAATCTCACCCTGCAAGATGTGTCCGCCTCTATCAATCCCAATATGTCGGGCGATGATGTCCTGCTCGGCATGTCGTTCCTCAAACACGTCGAATTCAGCCAGAAAGGCAATACCTTGACACTGCGCCGGTAACTGTCATAACCGTGATCTGGATCACGTCGTTTTGCGTCTGAACCATTCAGTCTAAATCCTGTGTTGCCGATAAGTTATAAATTCATCACTTCTGGAAAACAGCCCATGTTAAAATCAGGTCAGATTACCTTGCTCACCGCCTTGCTCGGATTTTCCGGGTTCGCTGCGGCATCGACCCTGGGTCTTTCCGTCGGCGCCGGAATCTGGCAACCGACGCCAAGTGGTTCGGTTAAAAAGACAGGTGATCCCCAGGCGGTTAATGTGGAAGATGAACTGTACTGGTCAAAAGAAAGCCAGAATTATTTTTATGTGACCCTGGAACATCCAATCCCGATTCTGCCTAACTTCCGTCTTATGCAAACCAATATCGATCAATCAGGCAGTGGGCCAACCAGTTTTACTTTCAATGGCCAAACCTTCACTGGCACAGTAACCAATAGCGCCAGCGTCAAACAGACCGATCTGGTAATGTACTACGAAGTGCTCGACGACACGTTAATGTTGAATCTCGACCTGGGTCTGGATATCAAACGGCTGGAGGTGAATTACAATATCAGCGACAGCTTTGGTGATTCATCCAGTGATTCATCATCAGCAACCCTCCCGCTCCTGTATGGCATGTTCGGCATCACGCCCCTTAAAGGTCTGTACCTGGGCGTGGAAGGCAGCTATATCAGTTACAGTGGTAATACCGTTTCCGACTTTTTCGCCAAGGTTTCCTATACCACGAAGTGGCATGTCGGCGTTGAAGCCGGCTACCGGGCGCAGTCCGTTGACCTCGAAGATCTGAACGACACGACCGGCAAGCTTGATTTCAAGGGCCCCTACGCCGGCATTAACGTCACATTCTGATCGCGCCTTACCGGTAAAATAATAGACCGACATTTTGCCGGTTTATTTATTGTTACCCCCTGCGCATACAAACTCGCGGCCACAAACTATACTTGGCCTATCCGTGTTGACCTCGACGGCGAGGGATACAAGATGCGCTACCGGATTTTTAATTCCGTCCTGTTGTTCCTGCTGGCTACATCTGCAGCCATCCCGGCTGAAGGCCCCCGCTACGTCACAACGCCCTATGCCGAACCGAAAGTGGTGTACGATTTCTACCTGGACGATCCACAAAAAATCAATGCCGCCATATTCTGGATCCGCTCCCTGATCAATCCCCTCAGTGAAGAACCCTACGGCTATGCCCCCGAGTTTATGAACATCGTGGTGGTTATTCATGGCACCGAGATCGTTACCGTGGCAAAGAAAAATTATACCAAATACAAGAACGCCGTGGACCGCATGCGTTACTACGCTGACCTCGGTGTCAGCTTCAAGGTCTGTGGTCTGGCCGCACAGGATTATGATTACCGGGTTGAGGACTTCCAGGACTTCATCGAGGTCGTTCCCTCAGCCATTACCGAGCTGGTCCACTGGCAGCAGCAAGGTTATGCCGTGATCCGCCCGACCGTGATGTCCAAGCAGTTTTCCATTGAGGAAATCCGCTGACGCAGTCATAAATCGGCTATCTTGCAACCACTCAGCATTACCGGTGACACGCACGCCTGACTCACCACCCGGACGCGATACCATAGTAGAATAGCCACCCTGTCGAATGACCCGTTGCCGTATTTTTAATGTCCCAGTCGCGTCCCAGTCCCCTCGCCCCCGTTCTGCCTGATACTCCAGGCGACACGCGTCATTGGGGCCACCTGTACGGCAACAGCGCGGCACTGGCCATCACTCGCGCTGCGCGTCAGCACGACGGTCCGCTTCTGATTGTTACTGGTGACAGCCACGAGGCGCAACTACTTGAATATGCCTTGCATTTTTTCATAAGCGAGGCCAGGCTTCCCGTATTACCGTTTCCCGACTGGGAGACCTTGCCCTACGATGCCTTCTCCCCGCATCAGGACATCATCTCCGAACGTCTCGCGGCGCTGGCCCGCCTGCCCCGACTCGAACAGGGTATCCTGTTGGTACCGGTCCAGACGCTTATGCACCGCCTGGCGCCCCGATCCTACCTCGACACCCACAGTCTGCTGCTGGACACCGGCCAGACTCTCCAGCTTGAGGAGATGCGCCAACGGCTGGAGGCGGGCGGGTATCGCTGTGTGGCGACGGTCATGGAACACGGTGAATTCGCAGTACGCGGCAGCCTGCTTGATCTCTATCCGATGGGCAGCCCACTGCCCTACCGCATTGAGCTGTTTGACGATGAGATCGAAACCATGCGCACCTTCGATCCCGAATCGCAACGCTCAATCGAGCCGGTCGAGCAGGTACGGTTACTGCCGGCGCGCGAGTTCCCGCTCGACAAGGACGGCATCGCCCGCTTCCGCCAGGGCTGGCGGGCCCGCTTCGAGGGCAATCCCCAGCAATCGGCGCTCTACCGTGAGGTCAGCAACGGCATGGCACCCGCCGGCATCGAGTACTACTTGCCGCTGTTTCATGAACAGACCCAGACCCTGTTCGACTATTTACCCGAAAGCAGCCTGATCTTTACCACCGACTCGGTTGAACACACCGCCGGGGTGTTCTGGCAAGAAGTCAGCGAGCGCTATGAACAACTGCGCTACGACCAGGAACGACCGTTGTTACCGCCCATCGAGATGTTTGTGCCCGTAGCCGGGACCTTTGCCAGCTTCAAGACCCGTCCTCGGGTGCAGTTCCAGCGCTTCGAGCTGGAAACCGCGCACGGCATCAATTTCGCAACCGCGGCACCACCGAGCCTCAATCTCGACGTACGTGCCGCCAACCCCACCGCTGCCCTGGAAACTTTTCTAACCGAATTCAAGGGTCGCGTGCTGTTCGCCGCCGAAACGACCGGCCGGCGTGAATACCTGCTGGATCTGCTGCGTGGCCACGACATTCATCCTTCTCCGGTCGAGAACTGGACTGCCTTTCTCGATGCCGACACAAAGCTTGGCATCACCGTCGCACCGCTCGAACAGGGCGTACTGCTAACCGAACCGCCATTGGCGGTGATCGCCGAGCCTCAACTATTTGGCCTGCAGGTTCTGCAACGCCGACGCCGCAAGCGTGCCGAACGGGACACCGACGCCATCATACGTAATCTGGCAGAGCTGACCCTCGGCGCACCCGTCGTCCACGAAGACTATGGCGTGGGCCGCTATCTAGGCCTGCAAACCCTGCATGTGGGCGATATCGACACCGAATTTCTGACCCTGGAATATGCCGGCGGCGACAAGCTGTACGTACCGGTCAGCGCGCTGCACCTGATCAGCCGTTACACCGGCGCCGCGCCGGACAGCGCACCGTTGCACAAGCTTGGCAGCGGCCAGTGGGAAAAGGCCAAGCGCAAGGCCACCGAACGGGTCCGTGACGTGGCCGCCGAGCTGCTGGCCATCTACGCCGCACGCGAGGCGCGCCACGGTTTCCAGTACCACGTCGACGAGGCTGCGTACCGCGCCTTCGCCGCCGAGTTTCCCTTCGAGGAAACGCCGGACCAGCAGATCGCCATCGACAACGTGCTGGCTGGTATGCGTGACGACAAACCCATGGATCACCTGGTGTGCGGCGACGCCGGCTTCGGCAAGACCGAGGTAGCCATGCGCGCTGCCTTTATTGCGGTGCAGGCCGGCAAGCAAGTTGCCCTGCTTGCGCCCACTACCCTGTTAACACAACAGCACCTGGAAAACTTTCGTGACCGCTTCGCCAACTGGCCGGTGCGTATCGAGGCACTGTCGCGCTTCGTTTCGAAAAAGGAACAAAACCAGGTACTGGCCGATCTCAAGGCCGGTAAGGTCGACATCATCATCGGCACCCACAAGCTCCTGCAGGATGACGTCAAGTACGCCAACCTCGGGCTGGTGATCATCGACGAGGAACACCGGTTCGGTGTGCGTCAGAAAGAAAAGTTCAAGGCACTGCGCGCCGAGGTGGATGTGTTGACCCTCACCGCCACACCCATTCCCCGCACCCTCAACATGGCTATGTCCGGCATGCGTGACCTGTCGATCATCGCCACGCCACCGGCAAGACGCCTGACGATCAAGACATTCGTCACAGAACAGAAGCCAGCGCTGATCCGTGAAGCGTGCCTGCGTGAAATCCACCGCGGTGGCCAGGTCTACTTCCTGCACAACGAAGTGGAAACCATCGAAAAGGAAGCACGCAAGATCGCCGAGCTGGTGCCGGAAGCTACCGTGCATTTCGCCCATGGCCAGATGCGAGAGCGCGAACTGGAACAGGTGATGTCCGACTTCTATCACCAGCGGTTCAACATCCTGGTGTGCACCACAATTATCGAAACCGGTATCGATATCCCGACTGCCAACACCATTATTATGAACCGTGCCGACAAGTTCGGCCTGGCGCAGCTTTACCAGTTACGCGGTCGGGTCGGGCGTTCCCATCACCGCGCCTACGCCTACCTGGTAATTCCGTCGCGCAACACCCTCACTGCCGATGCCCGCAAGCGGCTCGAAGCCATCGAGTCGATTGAATCCCTCGGCACCGGTTTCACCCTGGCCACTCACGATATGGAAATCCGCGGTGCGGGCGAATTGCTGGGCGAGGAACAGAGTGGCCAGATCATGGAAATCGGCTACAGCATGTACACCGAATTACTGGAGCGGGCAGTGAACAGTCTCAAGGAAGGCAAGGAACCGGATCTCACTGCCCCGTTGCACCATGCTACCGAGATCGATCTGCATGTGCCGGCCCTGATCCCCGAAGACTACCTGCCCGATGTGCACGAACGACTGATCATGTACAAGCGGATTGCCAGCGCCGCCGACAAACAGGAATTGCATGAACTGCAGGTCGAGATGATCGACCGTTTCGGTCTGTTGCCCGAGCCGGTCAAAACCCTGTTCCGCATCGCCGAACTCAAGCTCAAGGCTTCCCCGCTCGGCATCGAGAAGATCGACATGAGCGCCAGTGGCGGCCGCCTCATTTTCAATGACAAGCCCGATATCGACCCAACCCGAATTTTCCAGCTCATCCAGACTCAACCCAACATCTATCGCCTCGACGGTAACGACAAACTGCGCATCCACCGCGACCTGCCCGATGCAGATTCGCGCCTGCATTTGCTTAACACCCTGCTCGACGATTTACGCAGCCAGGAAGCAGCCTGAGTCGTGTATCAATAGACGGCTACAAATTGCGCCGACGCAGCTGCCAGAACTTTTTCTGGATTTCCATTACCACCAGGATAGTCAGGGCCAATCCCAGCAGCTCCAGCCAGTGTTGCGGCGAGACGGGCTGGATACCCAGCACGTCGCTGAGCCAGGGTGTATACATGGCACCGATATGCACCAGTTGTGCGGCAGCAGTGCCAAACAGAAGGATAGGGTTACGCATCGGGTTATGCCGGAAGACCGAGCGCGTCTCGGAGCGGCAGTTGAAGACGTGAATATTCTCGAACAGCACCATGAGCAACAGGGTGCCGTTACGGGCTTCCTCCATGGTATAGCCTTGCGAAAGCAGCCAGGTGTACAGGGCAAAGGCCACGCCACCCATAACCGTTGCAGTGAGAATAACTCGCTCGACCATGAGACGGTCAAAGATGGGTTCCGATGGGGTTCGCGGCGGGCGACGCAATTCATCACCCTCGCCCGGTTCAAAGGCCAGTGCCACGTCCTGTATCCCGTTGGTCACCAGATTGAGCCACAGCAACTGCACCGCCAGCAACGGCAATGGTAAACCGGTGAACAGCGCCAGACTGAACAGCACCAGTTCGGCTGCACCGGTGGAGATAAGCAGGAAGATGACCTTGCGCACGTTCGCGTAGGCAATGCGTCCCTCTTCTACACCGGCGACGATGGAAGAGAAGTTGTCGTCGGTGATGATAAGATCGGCACTTTCCCGCGCCACATCGGTGCCGCTCTCACCCATCGCCACGCCGACCTGTGCCGCACGCAGGGCTGGGGCATCGTTGGCACCGTCACCGCTGACGGCCACGAAATGACCCTGCCGTTGCAGGGAATGAACGATGTCCAGTTTCTGGCGGGGCTCGACCCGTGCATACACGAGGGCCCGGGCCGTTAAATAATCCAGTTGTTCCTCGGAACCGGCCGCAGCCAGCTCGGGTCCGGTCACGACCTGCTCTGCGCCCTGCACCAGATTCAGTTCACGGGCAATAGCCAGTGCCGTGGTCGGATGGTCACCGGTCACCATCGCCACCTGGATCCCGGCCGCCCGGCAGGCGGCCACGGCCTGCCGCGCTTCAGGACGCAGGGGATCGATCATACCGATGAAGGCCAGCAACGTCAGACCATGCAGGTGTTCTTCACTAAAGGCTTCCGTTTCGTCTGATCTGATTTCACCGCTGGCAAGTGCAATAACCCGGTATCCATTGACGGCCAGTTGACGGGCCTGTTCTTCCATGCGGACACGGTCTATCGGCCTGTCATCCCCGGTCGCCGCCACTTCAGTGCACATGGGCAGGACTCGTTCCACGGCCCCTTTTACATAGATCCGCTTGTGCTCGCCCTCAGTGTGCAGGGTGGCCATGAACATCCGTTCCGATTCAAACGGGATCATCGCAAGTAACGGCATGCGATTCAGGAGTTCGTCCCGCACCAAACCCGCCCGGTGCGCAAGAATCAACACGGCAACATCGACCGCATCGCCGTGCCAGCGCCAGCTGCCATTGCGCATACCCAGGAACCCTTCATTGGCCAGTGCCGCTGCTTCTGCTATGCGCCGGAGTAATGCATATTCCCCCGGATCCGGTATGCCCCGCGGTGTGACGATTTCCCCTTTTGGATCCGTGCCTTCACCCGTGACATGCCAGGTTTCCTCTGTCGGAATAACGATGCGTTGTACCGCCAACCGGTTGAGCGTAAGGGTGCCGGTTTTATCCGTGGCAATAAAGGTGCATGAACCTAACGACTCCACCGCAACCAGACGACGAATGATCACATTTCGTTGCGCCATTCGCCGCATACTGATTGCCAGCGCCACGGTGATTGCGACTGGCAACCCTTCCGGGATGACCGAAACGGCCAGCGCCACGGCTTGCAAAAAGACTTCATGCAAGGGCAAACCCCGAAGCAGTGCCATCAAGGCCATACCCAGTGTCGCGACGCCAACAATGATTGCCACCCGCCGAGTGAATCGTTCCATGCGTTCCATCAGCGGCGCCCTGGTCGGCGGACGAACCAGAATATCCGCCGCGATTTGGCCCAGCTCGGTGGCAAGACCCGTGGCCACAACAACACCGTGGCAACGACCTCGCACGACAAGGGTACCGGCAAAAGCCATGTTGACCCGTTCCGCCAGTGGCGTGTCTTCCGGCAGAATCACATCGGCCTGCTTGTCTATCGGTAGCGATTCACCGGTCAGCAGGGATTCGTCAATTTCCAGATCGCGGTTGTCCAGCAAACGTAGATCGGCCGGCACACGGTCACCGGATTCGAGTAGAACAATATCGCCCGGCACCAGCGATTCCGCATCGATTTCATAGTCCTCCCGCTCACGCAGAACCCGGCTGCTGGTACGCACCAGGCCCTGCAGGGCTTCGGCGGCACGCTGTGCCGAATACTCTTGTAGCATCCCAATGATTGCGTTGATGACAAGAACGGCCGTGATGAAACCGGCATCGGACCACTCCCGGATCAGGAGCGACACCAAGGCAGCCGCCATCAGCACATAAATCAATGGGCTGGCAAACTGGCGCAAGAAAATCGTTATCGCACCGTCCGCGTGGGTTTTTGGCAAGGCATTGGGTCCATATTTTTGCAGGCGGATTTTTACTTCGTCTGCAGCAAGACCATGCGGATCGCTTTGCAGTAACGCCAGCACCGCCGACACCGGCTGGGCATGGGGATCCCGTACGGGCGGTGTTATCATGAACACAGATGTTTCCTTCTTTCTTTTCACATTCTTCCACTAAAATTACGTTCGGCTAGCATGAAAACACCCCTCACCCACTTACAAGGCACGTCGTTGCACTGGTAATGCATCCATACATTCAGGCAGTCCATCTACCTTGTAACTTTGGGCAACCACCCACTAATGACGGTAGATACGCACCGGCCCAATGGTGCCGCACAATCGTACGGGAACATCAGGCTCTGTTCACGAATACCGGTCGCACCAAAACTGCGCAAAGGCTCATATTCACGCACCATAATTATACCCAAGTCCATGACTGATTCTTGATATAACAGCAACTTACTGCATGGCCTGATACTTGCTTTCATTTATGTAGAAGGTGTGGGCAGGAGGATAAAAGTCATGTCATCTGTTGCTATCAGTCACGGCTATTTACCGGCGGGTAAATACATAATCAATCACGACATAATGAATTGTACAGCCGAGGGAGTAGCGGGCAATTATCTGTATTCCGGTCGCGCTCTGGGGGTCTCGGAACCCAGCGATATCATTCAACTTCACCCGGCATTGAAACCACTCTGGCAGGACATCGTTGCCCACTATCAGCGTATTGGCCTGCCCCACACGGAATATGTGATCTGGGACCTGAATCTGAAACACCTCGGCTCACATATCGGATTTCAACCATCTGTTTTCTATTTTGGTCCGAATGAATGTGGCTACTGGGGCGACCATGCGTGGCTGGAAACTGTTGAATACATAAACTCAAAAAACAATTTCATAGCCCTGGCTGAAAAGCTTGGTGTTGATGTGCCCATGACACTCTGTTTTAACAATGTCACAGATATCGGGTCCGAGGTCATAAGTGAAATCACCTTTCCCTGTTACCTCAAGGCAGCAGTGTCTGTTTCCGGGGTAGGTATTTACCATTGTGCAGACAAAATTGAGTTCAGGGCGGCTCTATCGCAATTTCCAGATGATACTCCGGTCCAGATACAGGAAGAAGTGAATACAGAGACCTTCCTGAATTTGCAGTACAGGGTGCTCGGAAACGATGTTGTTCGCCTTGCCGCAAGCGAACAAATACTGGATAAATTCACACATCAGGGAAATCGCTATCCTGCCAGCCTTGAACCCTGGGTTGCAGTTGACAAGATGGCTCAATGGTTAGTGGAACATGGCATGAAGGGCATCTTCGCATTCGATGTTGCTATTACCCAAACAGACAGGGGCCTGCGTTTTCCTGTCATTGAATGTAACCCGCGATTTAATGGCGCGACATATCCAACAATTGTTGCACAGAAACTTGATATCCCTGAATGGACAGCCATGAACTTTTCAACCAGACACCGGTCGCTTGCAAACATCGATCTCAGTGATATTGAGTTTGATAAAAGAACCGGTGAAGGCGCGATTGTAATCAACTGGGGAACTGTTCTGGAGGGCAAACTGGTAATACTGATGGCGGGTTCACGGCCATACCAGGATGCGCTGGAAGTAGAACTTGCTGCCCGACTCTGATATGATTTTTTGATTCGTCATCACATTAAGTGTGCCGGCATCATTCCCGTCAATTAGTCGTTTATGAATCAATCAGACAATTTTTCGCTTATGGTTCACGGCGGTGCCGGGGCCATGGATAACATAAAGGATAACAAAACTGCAGTTCGTTATCTGGAAAGTATCCGTCGTGTCCTTGAGCATGGTCGCGAAATACTTACACTCGGTGGCTCGGCATTACAAGCGGTAGAAACCTGCGCGTCCCTGCTTGAAGATGACCCAATATTTAATGCCGGTTGTGGTTCAGTACTAAACGAAGAAGGCAAGGTAGAAATGGATGCCGCAATTATGGATGGGCGCAATCTGTCCGCCGGTGCGGTGGCCGCAGTAGATAATATCTCCAACCCGATTCAGCTGGCACGCTTCGTTATGACTGAAAGTGAGCATGTTATGTTGATTTCCGAAGGCGCCATACGTTTTGCTGAACATTGCGGCATGGATCGCGCACCGGAAAATTATTTCTATACACCTGATCGTATAGAGCAATTTAATAAAGCCCGCCTGAAGCACAAGGTCATGCTGGATCACGACGACACCGAAAACGATAGTGAAGATCAGAAATATGGAACCATCGGAGCCATTGCACGTGATTCCGATGGGAATCTTGCTGCCGCAACCTCAACCGGGGGTATTGTCAACAAGCGAATGGGTCGGGTCGGGGATTCTCCCATTATCGGCGCAGGAGTTTATGCGGACAATGAAACATGTGCAGTATCCGCCACCGGCTATGGTGAAGATTTTATGCGTAGCGTTATTGCCAAAACCATATCAGACTTTATCTATATGAAGGGCATGAATGCTGAACAAGCTACGCAAGCAGGTATCCAGTATTTAACCGATAAAGTGAATGGACGGGGTGGAGTAATTGTGATTGATAAGCTAGGCAACTGTGCCAGCGGGTTCACTACCAAAAAGATGATACACGGCTGGATTGAGCAAGGTGGTCACGCAGTCGTCCGTTTTTAAAATATTTTAGTGGTCAAGCCTACAAAGCCAATCCACCCTGCCTGTTTGGTCAATGCAGCACCCACCATATAGCCGAATACCAGCAGTGCCAGCACAATCGCAATGACCTGGCTGCGGCGGGTTTGCGCCCATTTCAGGGCCAGCATGCCAAGCCAGATGTAAACAATCAACGCAATCAACTTGGCCAGCAGCCAGGCGTGCAGTAGGGGATTTAGTCCGGCCAGAACGGCAAGCCAGATACCAAAAATCAGCAACAGGGTATCATTGACGTGCGGTAACCAGCGCATCCAGCCTGGCCGGTTGTTTGCCTGGCCGAACAACCAGGCGGCACGCGTTACGAATAGCAGGAATGTCGTAACGACGGTAGCGATATGCAGCGTTTTGATTAAATCGTAGCTCAACACACCCTCTTTCCGTCACTTCAGCCCCGCAGTCTCTCTGCCCCGATCAACCGAAGCAGGATTCCAGATACCGGATGATGTCCGATGATTCATACATCCATTCAACGCGGCCATCATCGTGGGTGATTTTCAGGCACGGAACCTGCTGTTTGCCACCCTGCTCTTCCAGTTCCTTGCGAAATTCGGGGTTATGCAGGGCATCACGGGTTTCGATTTGCAGACCCAGACGCCGAATCGCCCGTCGCGTCTTGACACAAAAGGGGCAGGCCAAATACTGATACAGTTTCAGTTGCGCAGTGCGCGCATCGACTTCGGCTTGTGCCTCGGTGGAACGCACGCGTGGACTGGGTGCAAATACGGCATCCAGAAACAGAATGATTTTACCCAGTATCCAGCGAATCGACTTCACAGTTGCTCCTTTAAATAAGCCAGTTTGGTATGTTTCACTTCACACATTTTACTCGCGCGCCTCGGGCGGCTCAGTCTCCGGTGTCAGATCAGGGAACAGCACCGACTCATAGCCGAAATTGCGCAGGTCCCGGATGCGTTGCGGGTACAGGATACCATCCAGATGATCTACTTCGTGCTGCACGACACGCGCATGAAAATCGCTTGCGTCACGCTCGATACTGTCGCCCTGCTGATCCCTACCAGTGTAGTGGATGCGGGTATAGCGCGGGACCAGCCCCCGCATGCCCGGCACACTCAGGCACCCTTCCCAGCCCTCTTCCATCTCGTCATCCAGCATGGTGAGTTGCGGGTTGATTAACACGGTCTGCGGGACTACCTCGATGTCCGGGTAGCGCGGATTGGCATCCACGCCGAAAATGACCACCCGTTGGCTGACCCCAATCTGGGGCGCCGCCAGGCCCGCACCGTTCAGGGCCTGCATGGTATCCAGCATATCCTGAATCAGCGCGTCCAGCGCCGGCGTGTTAAAATCCGTGACGGGCTGGGCTACTTGCTGCAACAGGGGGTGGCCCATTTTCAGGGTTTCCTTGACGGCCATGTACGTTCTCCAAACCAGATTTCAGTCCGGGGCGCTCAGCGGCATGCGAAACAAGGACAACGCGCAATCGCTGTGACGGGGTACTCGGACCGGACTACGATGATGGCATAGTTTACACTATGTCGAGCTGGCGGAAGAGCAGCAGTCCCGCTACTTGAAAAGACAACACTAATCACAGGATTTGAAATTGAATAAACTATTCTGGCTGGGCCTGATTATCTGCGTGCTTCCCATTTCGGTTCAGGCAGAGGAAGAAATTCGCTACTATGACGTTGAAATCATATTATTTGAGAATCTGGACCGTTCCGCACGTGACTCGGAGTACTGGCCCAGCAGCGTCGAACTCGTGCGGGATGACAAGACAGTGTCGCTCGGCGAGCGTTTTACCGGTACCTTGCCCGAGGGCGTCGATCCCGCCCTCGCCTTTAAACTACTCCCGGCCAAAAGTCTGCAGTTAACGAAGCAGGCCGAAAAGATCGAAGCATCAGATTCACGGCGGGTACTGTTACACACCGCCTGGCGCCAGCCGGGTCTGTCGGAAGAGGATGCAATGACAGTTTATTTCAAGAAAATGATTCCCGGTGTGCCGCCCGGCGCGTCCGGAACGCAGGCGACGGGTGCTGCCAATACCACTGCAACGCCACAGTCACCCTATGTCACTCCTGAGGCCGGCGAGATCGAAGCTCTGATCAGGGTGTATCTGTCGCGCTACCTGCACGTCACCACGGATATTATCTTCGTGCCACAACCGGCTAACCAGTCGGCAGATCCCCTTATGTTCGAAACCAGTACGCCGGATGTTCAGCAGCCTGTGACCTATCGGCAACATCAAACCCGACGCCGCATGCGTAGCCGGGAATTGCATTACTTGGACAACCCGGTGCTGGGACTGCTGATATTTATTACCCCTTACGAAAATCAGACCAACACGGGCAAGTCCGCCCCGAAAAACTAAATCAGGGGAATTGTATATTCCAGCAGCCGGCGCACCTGTTGCATGCCGCTGTTAAGATTCTGCTCAATCTCTTCCATGGTAATTGCGCCTGTCCCGCGTCCGGCGGCACGATTGACCACCAGGGATACACTGGCGTAACAAAGATCCAGCTCCCGCGCCAAAACCGCTTCAGGCATGCCCGTCATGCCAACAATGTCACACCCGTCCCGTTCAAGCCGATCGACTTCGGCTGCAGTTTCCAGGCGCGGACCCTGGGTGGCACCATAGGTCGCCTGATCGATCAACGCCAGGTCGGCCTTCCGGGCACCCTTGATCAGGTGCTGACGCACTACTTCGCAGTAAGGCTCGGTAAAATCGACATGCACGACCGTGCTGAGGCTGTCTTCGAAAAATGTGTTGGTTCGTGACCAGGTGTAATCAATGATCTGATCGGGGATAACCAGACAGCCGGGGCTCATGTCGGCATGAATTCCCCCGACAGCGTTCACCGCGATCACATTTTTTACGCCTGCTTCTTTCAACACCCAGATATTCGCGCGGTAATTGACTTTGTGCGGCGGGATATTATGCCCCGCCCCATGACGTGGTAAAAACATGACATCATGACCGCAATACCGGCCCCGTGTCAGGATCCCCGAGGGTTCACCAAATGGCGTCTGCATGATTTCCCGATGGGTGATTTCCAGACCATGCAGGGCGGCCAGCCCCGTGCCGCCGATGATTGCTACGCTTGTCATGTTCATTCCTGAATAAATGTGATTAAAACCAGAGTTGACGACACTGAGTACGGCCTAGAGGCCCTTGACTGCATAAATCCCCGCTGCATTGCGTAAATATCCCTTGTAGTCCATGCCGTAACCAAATACGTAACGGTCCTCGATTTCGAGACCGACATAGTCTGCCCGAAAACCGTTCTTGCGATCGTGCCGTTTCTCCACCAGCACTGCGGTACAGACCTGACACGCCCCCTGCTGGCGGCAATAGTCAACGATGGCGGCAAGCGTAATACCTTCGTCCAATATGTCGTCGATGATGATGATTTCGCGATCCCGCAGTTCGATACCGGGCTCGGTTTGCCAACTCAGTTCCCCGCCACGTGTTTCGCCCGCGTAGCGTGTAGCATGAATGTAATCAACTTCAAGCGGAAACCCCAGTCGCGTCAACAGGTGCCCGGCCGGGATCAGGCCGCCGGTCATGACGCACAAGACTACCGGGTTTGTGTTGGCATGCCGGGCGGTAATTTCAACTGCCAGCCGATCGAGTTCACGTTCCACCTCGGCCTGACTGAACAGGCATTCCGCCTCGGCCAGGACCAGGCGAACTTCATCGGGTTGTAATGGCTTGTCTGACATTATCGCGCCAGCTAAAAATTAAATTCCATGCTGGGATCATCCTGATACCGTTCAATCAGCGCCACGGCTTCTTTCCAGCGGATCTGCTGATGCAGCTTGCGCCGCGTAATATCATGCCGCCCGTGCATCCGGGCCAGACGCACATGGGCGACCGGGTCGTTGTCATCGGCCAGCGCGTCGACCACTTCAACCGCACCGGCGCGGTTGTTGCACACCAGCACCATGTCACATCCGGCCTGCAGGGCAAGCCGGGCCCGCGTCGCATAATCCTGTCCCACCACACTGGCGCCCTGCATATCCAGATCATCACTGAAAATCACGCCCTGAAACTGCAGTCGGGTGCGCAAGATCTCTTGCAACCAGTGGCTGGAAAAACCGGCCGGTAATTTGTCAATCTTCGGATAGATGACATGCGCCGGCATGATGGCGGCCAGGCCCTCGGGGATCAGGCGCTTGAATGGCAGAATGTCATGGGCATAAATGTCATTGTAATCCCGTTCATCGACCGGAATGGCGACATGGGAATCGGCGCTGACTGCGCCGTGCCCCGGAAAATGCTTGCCGGTGGCGGCCATGCCTGCATCGTGCATTCCTTTTATATAGGCATGGGCAAGCTCGGCCACCACTGCCGGTTCCCGGTGAAAGGCGCGATTGCCGATCACTTCACTGATACCGTGATCGACATCCAGCACCGGCGCGAAGCTGAAATCAATACCCACGGCGCGAAGCTCCACCGCCATCAACCAACCCGCCCGCTCCGCCAGATGTCGGCCACGACCCGGATCCTCGTCATACACCTGCCCGAAGTGGGCCGCGGCGGGTAACAGGGTAAACCCGTCACGGAAGCGCTGCACCCGACCGCCTTCGTGATCCACCGCGATCAGCAATCGCGGCGTGCGGATCCCGTGAATGTCACTAACCAGACGTTCGAGCTGTTCGACCGACGTGAAGTTGCGGCTGAACAGGATCACCCCGCCCACATGCGGATGCGCCAGCAACTCACGCTCTTCCGGCGTGATGTCCACTCCTTGCAAGTCCAGCATGACGGGGCCAAGCGACATAAATCTGTGTTCTTATTGGTTATGTGTACGGTTATTCGTGGATGAAGACCCGGGTACCCGTTGGCACCTGGTCAAACAGTTCAATCACATCCTGATTGCGCATCTTAATACAGCCATGCGAAGCGGGAACACCCAATTCATCTTCATCGGGGCAACCGTGAATGTAAATATAGCGGCGCATGGTATCCACCTTGCCCAGCCGGTTCTTGCCAGGTTCAAGCCCGCTCAGCCATAAAATGCGCGTCAGGATCCAGTCGCGATCCGGTTGTGCTTCACGCAAGGTCGCCGAATAGATCTCGCCGGTCGGGCGACGGCCGCGAAACACCGTATTCAGTGGCTGGCCGGCACCGATCCGGGCCCGCACCACATGCCAGCCCCGCGGCGTCTGTTCACTGTCCAGCAATTCCCCGGCACCGTTGCGAGCCGTCGAGACGCGGTACTCGCTGACGATGCGATCATCCGCATCGCGCACGCGCAGGATCTGACTGTCGATGTCCACCTCTATCTGCATGTGTATTGTCTGTTCCTCAGGACCAGTCCCGGTAGGGATGCCGCACCAGGCAGGTATTATAGTAACGCGGATCATGCGAAACTTCCCCACCCAGCCAGGGCGGCTTTTCGAACGGTTCCGATTCATGTTTTAGTTCCAGTTCCGCGACAATCAGGCCGGTGTTCTCGCCCTCAAACACATCAATTTCCCATGTCTTGCCGGCGTACCGCACCGGATAGCGAACTTTTTCGATCAACGGTTTTTCGCACAGGGTTTTAAGCAGGGTCCGCGCATCGTGCAGGGGAATGACGTATTCAAATTCCTGGCGCCGCACCCCCAGGGTCATACTCTTGATATTAAGCCGGGCCTGCTTGCCTTCCACCCGCACCCGAACCGAGGCCAGCTTGGCCGCGACCAGGTAACCCTGCTGCATAGGAATGCCCGGACCTGCATTCCCCCGCCAGCTGTCATCAGTGACCAGAAACTTGCGTTCGATCTCGATGCCCATGACGCAGGTCAGTCCCTGACGAACAGCGCGATGGATTCCACGTGTGCCGTATGAGGAAACATGTCCATCACCCCTGCCTTGACCAGTTGATAACCCAGTTCGTTGACCAGCAGCCCCGCATCCCGCGCCAGGGTGGCCGGGTTACAGGACACATACACGACTCGGTTGGCACGAGTTTCGGCCAGTTGCGGAATAAGTTCCACCGCACCGCTGCGCGGTGGATCGAGCAGAATCTTGTCATAGCGTTGCTGGTACAGCCATGGCAGATCGCGCACCTCATCCACCAGGTTGGCGGTATGAAATTCAATATTGCCGATATTATTGCGCTGTGCATTTTGCCGGGCTTGTTCAACCAACCCCGCCTCCCCTTCGACAGCGACGACCTGGCTGACCTGTTTTGCCAGAGGCAGCGAGAAATTACCCAGGCCACAGAACAGCTCCAGCACCCGATCTGTTGCGGACGGTTCGAGCAAATCGATCGCGAGTGTCACCATATCACGATTGATGGCGGTATTGACCTGGACAAAATCATTGGGGCGAAATTCAAGGGTGACATCCTGGGCTGGTAAACGGTAGCTCAGCGTGGCCGTGTCGGGCCACAACAGATGCACACTGTCCGGTCCTTTCGGTTGCAGGTAAATCTGGAAATCGAACTGCCGGCCGAACCCGGACAGAATTTCGCGATCCGCGTCGGTCAGATCCACCAGATGCCGGAAAATCAGCGCCGCGCACTCGTCGCCCAGTGCCACTTCGATCTGGGCGATCTGGTTATAGCAGCTCAGCTGACCGATCACCGCCGATAAATCATCCAGTCGCTCGCCGACCTGCGGTGCCAGGATCCGGCACCGGTGCATGTCTGCCAGAAAGGCGCTGTGTTTTTCCCGAAACCCGACCAGGACCCGTCCCTTCTTATGAACGTATCGCACGCCGAGGCGGGCCTTCTGGCGGTAGCCCCACAGGGGGCCGGTCAGCGGTGGCAGGATTTCCTGTGGTTGCACCTTGCCAATATGTTGCAGATCGTCCAGCAGAACCGATTGTTTGTGTTCGATTTGTGCAGCGGGATCCAGATGCTGCAGACTGCAGCCGCCGCACAGGCCATAGTACTCGCACTGCGGTCTGACGCGCAGTGGTGACGCGTCCAGCACCTCGGTAGTCGTACCTTCATCATGCCGCGAGTGGAGCCGGGTATAGCGGAACATCACGGCTTCACCAGGCAAGGCGCCTTCAATGAAGACTGTCTTGCCGTCGATACGCGCCACCCCGCGTCCTTCGTGACTGAGATTTTCGATCACCGCGCGTTGCGGTACGGGTGGCAGTTTTTGCTTGCGGCGGCGCGACACGAAGGCGAATCAGCGTAACACGATCAAATATCCTGCCAGTGCGACAGGAATTCAGTTAAATGAGGTTTGTTTTCGGCCGCGAGGGTTTCGCGCACCCGCTGACATTCCTGCACATATTCAGCGTGGTTTAGGTTACCGCTGATCAGTTCGAAGCGCAGATAGACCAGATAGGTATTGAGCACGTCAGTTTCGCAATAATCGCGAATGCCGGCCAGGTTGCCGGCCAGATAATTGTCCCAGACCTTCGCCCCACTCATCCCCATCTTGCCTGGAAAACCGAGCAGGGTCGCCACTTCATCCAGTGGCGCCGCAGCGCTCATTTCATAACCGGCGATGACGTCCATCAGATCCGTATGGCGTCGGTGATAACGGCTCAGGTAGTTGTTCCAGCGGAAACTCTGATCGCTATCACCTGTCTCCCAGTAGCGTGGCGCCTGGATCCCGTGCAGCAGTGAACGATAATGCAACACCGGCAGATCGAAGCCCTTGCCGTTCCAGGATACGATGGTGGGCACATATTTTTCGATGCCGCTGAAAAAACGCTCGATGATTTCCTTTTCATCCGTGTCTATGTCTCCCAATGACCACACCGCAAGACGATCATGGCTGCGCAGCACCACCGAGATAGCAACGATACGATGCAGATGCAGACGCAGAAACTCGTTGCCTGTTTCCTGGCGACGCTTGTGAAACATAATATTGGCGACTTCCTTGTCGCTCAGACCGTCCAGGTTATAGATCCGTCGACCCCCGTCCACGTCCGGAACGGTTTCGATATCGAAGACAAAGATATTCATGTGTCAAGAGGTTCCGGTTCAGGCGGGAAAGACATTGGTAGACAAGTACCGATCACCCCGATCGCAGATAATGGAAACAATCACCGCCTGTTCCACCTGCCGACTCAGTTGCAGCGCCGCCGCTACAGCACCGCCGGAGGAGATGCCGCAGAAAATGCCTTCCCGCGCCGCCAGTGCCCGGGTGGTCTCCTCCGCCTCAGCCTGACCCACGTCGAGCGTCATATCCACGCGTGAGGCTTCGAAAATACTCGGCATATAGGCTTCTGGCCAACGCCGGATACCGGGGATCTTGGCGCCCTCGGCCGGTTGTACGCCAACAATATTCACCGCCGGATTCTGTTCCTTGAGATAACGGGAAATTCCCATGATCGTGCCCGTGGTCCCCATGGCGCTGACGAAGTGGGTCACGCTGCCCTTGGTGTCGCGCCAGATTTCCGGGCCGGTGGTTTCATAGTGGGCGAGGGGATTATCCGGATTGGCAAACTGATCCAGCACCTTGCCCTTACCCTCGGCCGCCATCGTCTGGGCCAGATCCCGTGCCCCTTCCATGCCGGTTTCCGTGCTGACCAGAATCAGGTCCGCACCGTAAGCTTTCATCACCATACGCCGTTCGATGCTCAGGTTCTCCGGCATAATCAGCACCATGGTATAGCCCTTGATCGCCGCGACCATCGCAAGCGCAATCCCGGTATTGCCGCTTGTCGCCTCGATCAGGGTGTCGCCGGGTTTGATTTCGCCACGCGCTTCGGCATGCCGGATCATGCTCAGCGCCGGGCGATCCTTGACCGACCCGGCCGGGTTATTACCCTCCAGCTTGACCAGAACCGTGTTACTGGTGTCACCTGGCAGGTGCTGCAGACGCACCAGCGGGGTATTACCGATAAAGCCTTCAATAGTGGGATAGTTCATGAGTCAAGTGTATCGGATAACGGGCAGCCAGAAAACGCTACCCGCTGCTGGCTACCTTGATATTGACGCGGCATATCACTGTGGCATAGTGTCACACTCGTCCCGACAGGATTTAACCATGCCCGACATGCTGGATATCCCCCTTGCCATCGAACAGGCTGGCGGCAACCCCGAGCTGGCCAAAGAGCTGTTCACCATGTTACTCAATGAATTGCCCGACCACCGGGACAAGCTGAAGCAGGCCTCCCGGAACAACGACGAACAAGCCCTGTGGGACCACACCCACAAGATCTACGGCGCCACCTCGTACTGCGGCGTGCCGACCTTGCGCAGTGCGGCCAGACAACTTGAAGAAGCCATCAAGGAACAGGCAGATGACCTGAGTTGCAAAGTTGAAGGTGTAGTTCGCGCGATTGATGAACTGGTTGAAACGGGATCCGCGCACCTCGCGCAGGCATGGATGTAATACGATGGACCCAATCCATCGGGCCCGTGCTTAAATGAAACGATTAAATATGTCCCGCTATACTGTGCTGCGGATTCTCCGCAAGCGCACCGGGTAAATCACAATAGCTGCAATCCCGGACGGTCCCAACAGACTCGTGTTACATCACATACCCGAACGAACCATTCCGGCTATCGGCGGGGGGGGTCAGGCCGGCGATATAACAACCCTCATCAACCGGTCCATTGGGAAACAGTTGAAACAGAAACTTGTTTCCACCCTGGGCGTCAAATTTGCTTTCCAATGCCCCGCTCAGCTGTCGGGCATGTGTTACAGGGCCGTTAGCTTCGTAGTACTGGCGCAGGAAATTAATAACCTCCCAGTGTGTATCGGTCAGCTCGATTTTCTTCTCTTTCGCGCGTGACTCGGCAATCTGACGGCTCCAGTCCGACTCCATGCCCTTTGTATCATGAATACCAAGTATCGATTCACGTTTGGACTTGTCACTCATTACATTATTCATCACCCTCGCCTCCATATTGTGAGTTTGTCTTGATTCAGATTTATGGTATTTGACCATGCAAGTCCAGCTTAATTCCATGTTGGTTTCGTCTGTGTTGGTTGAGCAGGTTGGCCCGTTTTGACAGAGGCCGAAACCCCCGTCGTCGCAGTGAATTTCAAAAAAATCAGCGCAGTAGCAATTCCGCAGCGCCAGGCCGATCGGCGTGGCTGGCTCAGACTGGCCGGTTCACAAGGGTAACGAAGGCCACCGCGTACTCGTTCTCGTCGGCCAGACTGAGGTGAGACTCGCAGATGCCACACTGGCTCGCCAGTGCTTCGGCCTGGCCCGTCAGGATCAATAGCGGTTTACCGCGTGTGTCATGGCCCACCTCAATGTGTCTGAGCGAGAGGCCGTTGCGGAAGCCGGTGCCCATGGCCTTGGCGGTGGCTTCCTTGGCGGCGAAGCGTTTGGCGAGGAAGTGGGCCGGGCGCGCGGCATGGCTGTAGTCGGCCAGTTCCTGTTCGGTCAGGATCCGCGCGGCAAACCGCTCGCCGAATTTATCGAGGTTTTGCTGCATCCGCGCGACATGCACGATATCGGTGCCAATCCCGTAAATCATGCCCGGCGCGCCTCGATCATCAGACGCTTCATTTCCACTACCGCGTCATGCAGACCGGTGAAGATACTGCGGGCGATAATGGCATGACCGATGTTCAGTTCCCGCACCCCGGGGATCGCGGCGATGGCCTGCACATTGTGGTAATGCAGACCGTGGCCGGCGTTAACCTGCAGACCGGCCGCCAGGCCCTGCTCGACGGCCTGCACGATGCGCTGCAGCTCCCGCTGTGCGTCCGCACCGCTTGCATCGGCATAGTGACCGGTGTGCAATTCAATCACTGGCGCGCCGCACTCGGTGGCGGCCGCGACCTGTGCCGGATCGGCGTCGATAAACAGCGATACGCGTACACCCGCTTCGGCTAGCCGGCTGCAGGCCTCGCTGACGCGACTTTTCTGTCCGGCCACGTCCAGGCCGCCTTCGGTAGTCAGTTCCTCGCGCCGTTCCGGCACCAGGCAGCAATCTGCCGGCCGAACACGCGCTGCGACGCCCAACATCTCGTCAGTGACGGCCATCTCCAGGTTCATCCGGGTCTGCAGAATATCGCTGAGCATTTCCACATCCCGGTCCTGGATGTGACGGCGATCTTCCCGCAGGTGCAGGGTCACCCCATCGGCACCGGCCTGTTCGACTGCCAGCGCGGCCTGAATGGGCTCGGGATAGCGGGTCCCACGTGATTGACGCAAGGTGGCAACGTGATCAATGTTGACACCCAGCAGGATCGGATCAGGATTATTCATGTAATTTCGACACGGCGTTTTGTTGGCGATAGAGCTCACGTGATTTTAACGGGCGTCCTCCCAGATGAACAGCCAGGGCCGAGCGCATCAACTGCTTGGCTTCGTGCCGGGTCTGCAGATCGGGATAGTGATCGGCAGTAATCGCGCGCAGCGTCCGGCCATGGACCCGGATCCCCGCCTCATCACCCGTGACGACCCGCACCGGGCCCTGTTCCGGATGGTAGCAGTAGAGTACCTCATCCTGGATCGGCTCGCCGTTCTCTACGTCCGTGTCCAGGATCAGGCCATAGCCCATCTCCTGCAGCAGGATCCGTTCAAACCGACGCAAGATGGTTTCCTGTTGTCCTGCTGCCAATGCCGACAACGCTTCCACATAGGCATCGAACAACAGGGGATGGGCATCCCCGCGTTGCAACAAGCGCATAAGCAATTCATTGAGGTAGAAACCACTCAGCATGGTCCGGTACTCCAGTGCAGTGGCAACGCCTGCGGTTTCCGCGCCGGCCAGGGTAGGCAGTTCGCCCTGCCCGTTCCAGGACAGCAACAACGGTGCGAAGGGCTGCAACTGGCCCGCATAGCGGGATTTACCGGACCGTACGCCGCGCGCCACCAGACCGATGCGGCCATGTTTGCGGCTGAAAATCTCCAGCAACTGGCTGGTGTCACGGTAGGGACGGGTGTGCAGCACATAGGCCAATTGCAGACTAACCCGGTGCCGACTGGCGCTGTCAGGTGTGGAAGGCATGCCTATTCGAAATCATTGTGATAACCAAGGCTGTGCAGCGCCCGTTCGTCATCCGACCAGCCGGCTTTCACCTTGACCCACAATTCAAGATAGACCTTGCCGTCCAGGAGTTTTTCAATATCCTTGCGTGCTTCCTGGCCGACTGCCTTGAGTCGTTCCCCTTTCTTTCCAATCACGATGGCCTTCTGGTTAGTCCGGTCCACCCAGATCAGGGCGTTGATTCGTGTCAGCCCTTTTTCTTCCTTGAATTGCTCGATTTCCACGGTCAGATCATACGGCAGTTCCTGGCCAAGACGGCGCATGAGCTTCTCACGAATTATTTCCGCCGCCATGAAACGAACACTGCGATCGGTGACCTGATCCTCCGGGTACTGGGGCGACGTCTCACCGAGATGGGCACGGATCAGAGTTTCCAGTTGCGCCAGATTGTCACCCTTCAATGCCGATACCGGGATGACGTCGCCAAAGGTGAACTTGCCTGATAGTGTTTGTAAAAACGGCAGCAGCGTGGCCTTGTCCTCCAGCTTGTCCACCTTGTTGACCACGAGGATGATCGGGGCACCACTCTGGCGGATACGTTCCAGAACGAGTTCGTCGTCCTCGGTCCATTGCAGGGCCTCAACCACAAACAGCACCACGTCCACCCCCTCGAGGGCGCTGCTGGCGGCGCGGTTCATATAGCGGTTCATGGCGCGTTTGGCCTGACCGTGCAGACCGGGCGTATCCACATAGATAATTTGCGCCTCGGGCGTGGTCTTGATCCCAAGAATCTGGTGGCGGGTAGTTTGCGGTTTACGTGAGGTAATGCTGATCTTCTGACCCAGCAGATGATTTAGCAAGGTGGACTTGCCCACATTGGGTCTGCCAATCAGGGCCACATATCCGCACCGATAGGGTTGGTTGGTTATCATGCGCCGAGCAGCTCCAGGGCCTGTTCTGCCGCCGCCTGTTCAGCGATGCGGCGGCTGCTGCCAGTGCCAACCGGTTGTTCAGCCAGTCCGTCGATCTGACAGGCCACCTCAAATGTCTGGTTATGCGACTTGCCGGTAATAGCAAGCACTTCATATTCCGGCAGGGCAGCGCCTCTTGCCTGCAGGTACTCCTGCAGGCGTGTCTTGGGGTCCTTGTTAACCCGGTCAGGATCACATTCTTCGAGGCGGCTGGTAAACAGCGGCAGGATAACGTCCCGGACCGTGCTGATGTCACTATCGAGATAGACGGCCCCGATCACGGCTTCGAATGCGTCGGCCAGAATGGAACGGCGTCTGAATCCGCCGCTTTTCATCTCGCCAGGTCCCAGGATCAGATATTCGCCAAGTTCCAGCTGACCGGCGATATTGGCCAGCGTTTCACCCTTGACCAGGCTGGCACGCAAACGGCTCAGTTCTCCCTCGGTGGCGGTCGGGAAACGATGAAAAAGCTCGGCACTGATGAGGTAACCCAGAATAGCATCACCCAGGAACTCCATGCGTTCATTGTTGACAGATCCCGCGCTGCGGTGGGTCAATGCTGTTTCGAGAAGTGCCGGATTACTGAAGCGGTATCCAAACCGTTTGGATAACCTGGCTGGCTCCAGTGTCAACGTGCCGGCACCTCAACGGATTTATTGAAGGTGATCAAAAAATCGATATTACCGATGAAGTTTTTGCGGATCTCGTAATCCACCGTAATCGTCATAACACCACCGGCTTTTTCAATATAAATATCATCGGGCTCGATACCGGTCACCATGTCAATATCGAAACGCTTGTTGAGGGTTGTCATGATCTGACGTGGCGACATGGTAGCTATTTCTTGATTTTCCTTCAGGCTTTCAAGGATAGAGGTAACCTTGAAGCCACTGATGTAGACCGGCACCAGCTTGAGTGCTAGCAGGACAAAGAAGGCAATCAGGGCAAAGACCAGGATCCAGCCGATGGGTGTCATCCCGCGTTGATTCTTGATGGATTTCATATCACTGCCGTCCTCTCGTTATTATGTTAATCAATTGTATTACCGATCCGTCCCAGATCGGGCCAGTGGCCCCACTCCCAGTTCATCCATACCAGCATCGCCTTGCCGACCAGGTTCTGTTCCGGCACGAATCCCCAGTAACGACTGTCCCTGCTGTTATCGCGATTATCACCCATCACGAAGTAACTGTTTTCCGGAACGGTTACGACAAAGTCGCCGGCCGGGTACATCACATTCGCCAGGATATCGTGCTCGGTGCCATCCAGATCTTCCTTGAACCGCTTAAGGTTGGGGAAGGCCTGCTCATACGGCATATCCAGTTCCTGTTTTGCCTGTTTCCCATTAATATACAATACCTTATTATAGTAGGCGATTTCATCGCCGGGAACGCCCACGACCCGTTTAATGTAGTCGATGGAGGGGTTTTCAGGATAACGAAACACGATGACATCCCCCCGCTCCGGCTCTCCAAAGTCAATGATCTCGGTGTTCAACACCGGCAAGCGAATACCGTAGGTAAACTTGTTAACCAGGATGAAATCCCCGATTTCCAGCGTCGGCAGCATGGAACCGGAAGGAATCCGGAATGGTTCCGCCACGAAACTTCGCAGAATCAGGACCACCAGCACCACCGGGAACAGAAACCGGGCATATTCAACCAGGATAGGTTCACGCGGCCCCGTTTCCTCTGTCTCTTCGGACAGCGGGGCTGTGGTTGCGGCATCGGTATGACCTTCCGACGTAATCGCGTTGCGCCTGGCATCCGCATCACGCTTCTTGGCGAAAAACAACGCATCGATGCCCCAGATGATGCCCGTTACGATGGTCACGATGACCAATAGTAGAGAAAAATCAAAATTCATTATCTATCCTTTCCTGTGTTTAATACTGCCAAAAACGCTTCCTGCGGGATCTCGACCTTGCCGACCTGCTTCATGCGCCGTTTACCTGCTTTTTGTTTTTCCAGCAATTTTCGCTTCCGCGACACATCACCACCGTAGCATTTTGCGGTAACGTTTTTTCTAAGCGCTTTCACGGTTGTCCGCGCCAGAATCTTCGAACCGACAGCAGCCTGGATGGCGACCTCGAACATCTGGCGTGGAATGATTTCCTTCATCCTCTCGGTCAATTCACGGCCACGTGATTGTGCCACTTCACGATGCACAATTATCGACAGGGCATCGACTTTTTCCCCATTAATCAGGATATCCATTTTAACCAGATCTGCTTTTTCAAAGCGGGTAAATTCGTAATCGAGTGAAGCATAACCACGACTCACCGACTTCAGGCGATCGAAAAAGTCCAGCACGACTTCATTCATTGGCATTTCATAGACCAGTGCCACCTGGTTGCCAAGATATTGCAGAGATTTCTGTGTGCCACGTTTTTCGATACACAGGCTGATGACATTACCGACATATTCCTGCGGCGACAGAATATGGGCTGTGATAATCGGTTCCCGGATTTCCTGGATATAGTTGGGCGCGGGCAAGGCAGCCGGGTTGTCAATCTGGACTACCTCGCCGGAGGTGTTCAGCACCTCGAAAATAACGGTCGGCGCAGTAGTAATGAGATCCAGATCATATTCCCGTTCCAGGCGCTGCTGGATGATTTCCATATGCAGCATGCCGAGAAAGCCGCAACGGAAACCAAAACCCAGTGCCGTCGACGTTTCCGGCTCATAGAACAAGGCGGCATCATTCAAACGCAGCTTGGCCAACGCATCGCGCAGCAACTCGTAGCCATCCCCCGTAACCGGAAACAGGCCGGCGAACACTTGCGGCTGGATCGGCTTGAATCCCGGTAGAGGATTACTGGCAGGATTATTAATCCCGGTGATCGTGTCCCCGACCGGTGCTCCGTCAACTTCCTTGATCCCGGCAATCACGTAACCAACTTCCCCGGCGCGCAAGGCAGCTGTATTGGTTCGTTTCGGAGTAAAGACTCCGACATGATCAACCAGGTGGTCACGTTGTGCCGCCATAATACGGATCTTCTGTTTCGGCTTGAGGGTACCCTCCATGACGCGCACCAGTGAAATTACACCCAGGTAATTATCGAACCAGGAATCAATGATCAGGGCCTTTAGCGGAGCTTCGGTATCACCCTCGGGCGGCGGGATCAATTCCACGATTTGTTCCAGCAGATCCTCCACCCCTTGCCCGGTTTTGGCGCTGACCCGGATGGCGTTGTGCGCCTCCAGTCCGATGATTTCCTCGATTTCATTGATAACCCGCTCTGGATCGGCAGCAGGCAGGTCGATCTTGTTCAGTACCGGGATCACTTCCAGGCCCTGTTCAATGGCGGTATAGCAGTTTGCCACGCTCTGGGCCTCTACCCCCTGCGAGGCGTCCACCACCAACAAGGCGCCTTCACAGGCCGCCAGCGAGCGGGATACTTCATAGGAAAAATCCACATGGCCGGGCGTATCGATAAAGTTGAGCTGATAGGTTATGCCATTGCGCGCCGTATAGTTGAGCATGACGCTCTGGGCCTTGATAGTGATGCCCCGCTCCCGCTCCAGATCCATTGAATCCAGCACCTGCTCAGCCATCTCGCGTTGCGTCAGGCCGCCGCAGATCTGGATCAGACGGTCAGCCAATGTTGATTTGCCATGGTCAATATGGGCAATAATCGAGAAATTTCGGATATGGCTTAAATCAGTCACTACACACCTGTTGAATGGTCATAATGAAAAAGGCGCCCAAAGCGCCTTTTTCTTCCAGCTCGCTGCCGGAGCGTATTGTAACGAAAATCAGGCGCTGTCGATATACTGCCCCAGCGCGACCGGGTCCAGATAATAGTGGCAGATCTCCTGTCCATCCATTGCCAGAACCGGAATTTTTGTGCCGTAGGCCGATTCCAGTGCCGGCTGGTCGAAAATATCTATCACCTCCAGTTCAACATCCCGTTTCTGACGCCATTCGGCCAGTGCCAGCAGCATATCATCACACAGGTGACAACCGCTGCGGACGTAGACCGTCAGCCGCACCACGACTACTTCGGCACTTTCAACGGCAGAAAGACCGGTGCGTTACCGCGCTGCACCAGCGTTGGCACCAGCTTTCCGGCCGGCAGATCTTTGACCAGTTTGGCGAATTGCGTGGGGCTTGTGACGTCCACACCATTGAGCATCAGGATCACATCCCCGTTACGGATACCGGCCTCCCACGCCGAACCCTTTTCGACATTCCTGACCAACACACCGCGGTCACCCACATCCAGGCGCTTGCGCTGTTGGTCGTTAAGTGCATCGACAACGAGGCCGAGGCGATTCGATTTGGACTCACTCGGCTTGGCCGTCTCGTCCTGCTGGGCCAGTTGTTCCTCGGAAGGGAGTTCGGCAATTTTAACCGTAAGGGTGCGGGTCTTGCCCTCCCGGATCACTTTCACTTTGACCGTCTCACCTACCGGGGTGCGGCCAACGGCAAGGGGCAGGTCCGAAGAGCGCTGGATCTTTTTGCCATTGAATTCCACCACCACATCGCCAACCTTGAAGCCGGCCTTGGCCGCAGGGCTATCCGGCATAACGCGTAACGCCACGGCCCCGCGCGGTTGTTTCATGCCAAATGATTCGGCCAGTTCCCGATTCACATCCTGAATCAGCAGTCCCAGCCAGCCACGGGTAACCTTGCCCGTGGTCTTGAGCTGATGGATAACATTCATGGCGACATCAATGGGAATAGCAAAGGATAATCCCATGTAACCGCCTGTCTGGCTGTAAATCTGGGAATTTATACCGACCACCTGACCGTCCAGATTGAACAATGGTCCACCCGAGTTGCCCGGATTGATGGCAACATCTGTCTGGATAAAGGGGACGTAGTTTTCCGAAGGCAGGTTGCGCCCGATCGCACTCACGATGCCGACAGACACCGAATGATCGAAACCAAATGGTGAACCGATGGCCATTACCCATTCTCCAACCTTGAGTTTTTCGGAACTGCCGATTTTGACTTCCGGTAGGGTGTTGGCATCAATCTTGAGCAAGGCAATATCAGAGCGGGGGTCGCTACCGACCAGTTTAGCCTTCAGTTCACGTCGATCGCTCAGGTTTACAATTATCTCATCAGCGTCCTTGACCACATGGTAGTTGGTCACCACGTAGCCGTTTGTGTCAATGATAAAACCGGAACCCAGTGACTGACCATCATATTCCTCGAGTTCCCCACCATCTTCACCAAAGAAACGCCGTAGTAAATCGCCAAACGGAGAGTCTTCCGGAATGTCCGGCATTTCCATACCAGGTGGTAACATGTGCTTGCGTTTGATTTTTTGTGTGGTACTGATATTCACAACGGCAGCGCTGTTTTGCTCAACCAGTTTGGTGAAATCAGGTAAACGGCTTTCCCCACCGAAACTCAACGCCACAGCGTTCCCTGCATAGGCCAGGGCAAGCAGGGAAAACAACAAAACATATTTGGAGTAAGCCCAACGGGACATGACAATATTTTTCATTCTCTTCCTCTACAACATTTAATATTTAAAAAATATGCAATTTAAGAACTGATTTGTGATACAGGCAATTCATGCTTGACTGGCTCCCTGCCTTTTTTGAGGATAACCGGCTGATAGTGGTCGTCATTTTGAATGCGCCGAGAAAAACGGCGTAGCCAAAATCCACCCACAACCAGTCCTACAACTCCGAAAACAATTGACAACATCTCAGCTGAAAGTTGCATCTGCCCCGCGATTAATTTTCCAGTAATGGAGAACAAAATCATAAATAGCAGCGGCATCAAATATATCGCAACGGATCCTTTTAACATCGCAGCTTCTTTCAGCCCGACAATAACAGTTTCGCCAACTTGTGCATGCAGGTTATTTATTACGCGCATACGAGTGAATTTGTTACCAATCACCCTGGACAAAACGGACGTACCACAGCCTGATTTGACGGCACAGTTACCGCAACTACTTTCACGTTCAGCCTGAACCCAGGCAAAATTACCATCCAGTTCCACAACTACCGCAGTTTGCTCGATCATTGCCTGGTCTGGTTGGTAATCGAATCACTGATTTTTTTTACAGTCCGATAGGGCACTTCACCGATTACAGTCAAGTGGTAATCACCCAGCGTGCGCCCATGAACATTTAGCGCCCCCATGCGCGTTCCTCCAAGCAGACTGGTCGGATCATGTTCAATCTCTTCTTCAATAAAGACGGACACTGACGCCAGCCCGTCACTGAACACAACCTGTTCGACTGGTATGATGCTATTCGGCAATTTTTTGTTTATTTTCATATCCTCCATGAATCCATCAGGAAGCCAGGATATATCCATTCCTTCAAAACTGCCGGCCACCTTTTTTCCGTCATCTTTCGCCTCAATCCAGGTGAAACCTTTTTTGTCTACTCCGGGCTTCAACAGTTCATCCGGAATCGTATCGAGATACTTGATATCAGTAAATACGAATTGCTCTATCGGCTGACCCTGTTCATTGATGAGATGGGTCTGTAATAACAGGCCGGTTTTACTGTCCACCCACAGATGATGGCCAAAACGGTAATTGTCTTTCGGGGTGATCTCGATCCGCTGGGTAACTCGGCCAGCCACCTTGCCAGTTCCGTTCAGGGTAAACCTGTAATAGTCGGCCAGATTTTCAATCTGGTTGGGAAAGGCAGGAGGAAAATGCTTTAATGCCCTGCTCTTCTCCACTACCACTGTCTTACGATCAGGCATGATGCAGGTAACCTTGTTGGCGTCGCGAATGACTTCACGCCCACTACCATCCATGGCAATCAGCCGTTCCTGCTCACCCTTTGGCGTTGCGCGATGAATGATGTGCATAGAGCTGAGTTGAGAGCCATGTCCATAGACAAAGGTTCCTTCGTAATTGAGCGTGTGCGCCGCACGCTGCATCTTTTGTAACCATGCCTGAACATCCACCAGTTGTTCGGCAGTCGCTATACTCAAGGGAATGAACAATCCCAGCAGCAGTACCAGGGATTGTCGGTGAACGGAGTTATTTATCATTCGCGTTTTGGGTTTCAATACGATCACCCGGCGGCACGCTGACAATCCGCATATATGGCATCAAGCCCTGCATGTTCGAGCTGACAGAATGTTCATTATGGTTGACCAGGTAATTGCTCAGCCTGGCCTGGACAGCACTATCCATACGTTGCTGGTCGGTCACCAGGTGGACAGGCGCCGATACAGCCGCTATCTTGGATGGAGCAAGAATGGGTTGGCTGGTAGCAAGTTGGGTTGGATCTGATTCCTTAACCTGATAATGCTGGACAGTCAGTACAGCAACGGCCGACACGGTTGCCGCGATGGCCAGGCCCGCGGCTTGCTTCGCCATAAATTGTATACGGCCGTGGCGTTTGTGATGAATGGGAACGAGGATTGCCGGTTCCGATTCCAAGGCTTTACTGACTGCGGAGGAGATATCGATGCCAGGTAGCGTAATGTGGTCGGTCATCGCGTCCCGAATAATATGGTAGCGGGACCAGCGCTGTTTCAGATCGGGGTTACTATTCAGTTGGCCGACCAGGCGATCGAGATTGTCCAGTTC
Organism: Pseudomonadota bacterium; assembly: GCA_022340685.1. GTDB lineage: Bacteria > Pseudomonadota > Gammaproteobacteria > UBA6429 > Thiohalophilaceae > JAJDNN01. The sequence continues at coordinate 10,534 of JAJDNN010000070.1, read as the reverse complement.
GCCATCTGCCATGGCGGATAACGACTCATTCAGCTTGTCACTCATAGTCATGTACCTGTAATCATCAAATTTTCAAAATTCACGTTTTTCACCTAATCCAGCAATGGCCGCAGTTGGTGGTCAATCGACTCACGAGCCCGAAATATGCGGGACCGCACTGTACCGATCGGGCAATCCATTGCCTCGGCGATCTCTTCGTAGCTCATCCCTTCCAACTCTCGCAGTGTAATTGCCGTCTTCAGATCATCGGGCAATTCGTCAATTGCATTAAATATGGTTTCCTTGATTTCGTCGCGCAGGGCTTCCCGTTCTGGCGATGCATAATCCTTCAGTGCCGATTCGCCATCGTAGGTTTCCGCATCGATGGCATCAATATCAGCATTCGGGGGCCGCCTTCCCTGCGCCACCATAAAATTCTTGGCTGTGTTGATGGCAATACGATACAGCCAAGTATAGAAAGCACTATCGCCCCGGAAGTTGGGCAAGGCACGATAGGCCTTGATAAAGGCTTCCTGGGCGAGATCCTGCACTTCTGAATGATCACGCACATAGCGTGACAGGACTTTCATGAGCCGTTGCTGGTATTTGAGTACCAACAGGTCATATGCCTTTTTGTCACCACGTTGTACGCGTTCAACCAACGCCTGGTCAGTAATCTGTTCGCCCATTCGGGCCTTTCCTTCCTGTTCCTGTTGCAGAAAGCCACCCGAACTTAGTTACCTAGACAAGATACTGGTAACAGAGTTCGCACGAGCTGGAAATTTTTCGTTATAGTGTATGAAGTTATTGGCGCCATTCTATACCTTGACTTGGTGGATTGGAAAACCATTGCTGGCACCAAAACACCCGGGGGACTCACCAGGTATAACTAAAGATGCAAATCCAGAGCGATATCCTAGTTATCGGCAGTGGTGCCGCAGGTCTAAGCCTGGCCCTGAGGCTGGCCGATACGAATTCTATCTCCTTGATTTCAAAGGAATCCTTGCAAGAGGGGTCAACGCTCTATGCCCAGGGTGGCATCGCTGCGGTTCTCGCTTCGGATGACAGTATCGAGTCGCATATCGCCGATACCATCAATGCAGGGGCGGGGTTGTGCGATCCCGAGATTGTGCGCTTGACCGTGGAGCACGGGGCAGAAAATATCCACTGGCTGCTAGCGCAGGGGGTCAATTTCACCACCGAAAAGAAGCAAGGAAAGTTGCACCTCACCCGCGAAGGCGGCCATTCACACCGACGTGTCATTCACGCCACAGATGCGACCGGCCAGGCCATCGAGCTCAACCTGAGCCAGCGGGTCCGTGAACATCCGCACATCGCGATTTACGAGAACCATATTGCCGTCGATCTGGTAACCAGCCGCAAGCTGGGGCTCACACCCAACCACTGTGTCGGGGCCTATGTGCTGGACCGGGACACCAATGAAGTCCAGGTTTTTCGCGCCCGGCATGTAGTGCTGGCGACTGGCGGCGCCAGCAAGGTCTATCTTTATACCAGCAATCCGGACACCTCTACCGGGGACGGTATTGCCATGGCCTGGCGGGCCGGCTGCCGGGTGGCCAATCTGGAGTTCAACCAGTTTCACCCTACCTGTCTGTATCACCCCAAGGCAAAATCCTTCCTGATTACCGAGGCGGTGCGTGGCGAAGGAGGACGATTGCTGTTACCGGACGGCTCATCCTTTATGGCGCGCTTCGATCCTCGCGCCGAACTGGCACCACGTGACATTGTAGCCCGAGCCATCGACCATGAAATGAAACGGCTGGGTGCCGAATGTGTGTATCTCGACATTAGCCATAAATCGGCCAAGTTCATCACCCGCCACTTCCCCAATGTCTATCGCCGCTGCCTGGAGTTCGGTTTCGACATGACCAAGGAACCCATCCCGGTGGTACCCGCGGCCCACTATACATGTGGTGGTATCATCACGGACCAGCGAGGCCACACCGATATTCCCGGTCTGTATGCCATTGGCGAGACCGCCTTCACCGGTCTGCATGGCGCCAACCGCATGGCCAGCAACTCCCTGCTGGAATGTCTGGTATTTGCCCAGTCAGCCAGTCAGGCTATCCTTGAAGGAGCTGATGTCGGGTCCGCTGCCGACATAGCGATCCCCGAATGGGATGCCAGCAAAGTGACCGACTCCGATGAGGAAGTCGTGGTTAGCCATAACTGGGATGAGCTGCGTCGTTTCATGTGGGACTATGTGGGCATCGTCCGTACCAACAAACGCCTGCAACGCGCCACCCATCGGGCCCAGCTGTTGATGGATGAAATCGAGCAATACTACGGAGACTTCACCATCAACAGTGACCTGCTGGAATTACGGAACCTGGCCCTGGTAGCGGACCTGATTGTGCGTTCTGCCATGGCGCGCAAGGAAAGCCGGGGCCTCCATTACACCCTGGATTATCCACAGCCGGATACCCGCCACGCCCCCGTCAATACGATCCTCACTCCAGTCAACTACCGTGACGAGGATCAATGGGTCGCCTCCGGCCGGCCTTGACGCAGGCGCACCCGCAACTGCCGCAACGTGTCGGCATCAAGCATGTCGGGTAGGACAATATAGTTCCGCTTCCCTCCCCCTTCGAAACGAAACCGCAGGATACACAACCCGACTGCAATGTAACTGTCCGGCCGCAAGCTGGCCGGGATATCCTTACCATCATCGCACAGCAGGCGCCATTCGCCTTGTGGATCCTGAACAATGCGGGTGTGAGTGCGATAATTACAGCGATATAGCGACACGATCAGACTGGCACAAACCAGCATGAACAAACCGGTCTGGACAATCAGCGGCATGCGCAAGGGAAACAGCAGCGCCAGCAGGGCGATGCCGTGGATCAGTAGCAGGTAAACGATAAGGTAGCGCGAACGTCGCAGTTCAAGGACCAGCGGCGTATCGAATTTGCTGCGCGACATTGGCAACTTCCGTGTCAATCGGGATGGCGTGGCCCATCAGGTAGTCCAGCAATAATTGATCCGGCGCCTTGAGCAGCATTTCGAAAGCCTGCAGTTCTGCGGGCGTCAGATCATCGTACCGTTTGTCCATGAAATCCTGCAGCATGGCGTCCAGTTCAAGCATGCCTCGACGACATTGCCACTGCAGTCTGGCACGTTCATGTAATGTTCTGTCCTGACTCGATGCTTGTGGATCCATGTTCAAATCATGTCCTTGACCATGAGCTTCTTGATGTTGTTAATTGCTGCCGTAGGGTTCAGGCCCTTGGGGCAAACATTCACGCAGTTCATGATGGTATGGCAACGAAACATCCGGTAGGGCCCTTCGAGATCCTCGAGTCGTTCCGTGGTTGCCTGGTCACGGCTGTCGGCCAGGAAACGATAGGCCTGAAGCAAGGCAGCTGGCCCACGAAACTTGTCCGGGTTCCACCAGAATGAAGGACACGCGGTGGTGCAACAGCCGCACAGTATGCATTCATACAGACCATCGAGTTTTTCCCGTTGCTGTGGCGATTGCAAAAATTCCACCTCAGGCTCAGGATCATGGACTTTTAGATAAGGTTTAACCGCACGGTAATGGTAGAAAAACTGGCTCATATCCACGACCAAATCACGCACGACCGGAATGCCAGGTAGCGGACGGACTTCTACCGGCTCTTTCAGGTTGCTCAGCGGTGTAAGACAAGCCAGACCATTCTGGCCATTGATGTTCATCGCATCGGAACCGCACACGCCTTCTCCACAGGAATGCCGGAATACCAGCGTCTCATCCTGTTCCCTCAGTTTCAGCAGAGCATCGCGCAACATCATGCCCGGCTGTATTTCTTCCAGCACATACTCCTGCATCCGGGGTTTGTTATCGACCTCCGGTTGATAGCGATAAATTCGAAAACGCATCGTCTTCATCCCGTGTTGGCAAGTCCAGTGAAACTGTTCTGTTCAATCCCCTTTAATACACACGTTCCTTGGGCGGAAAACTTTCTACCGAAATCGGCTTCAGTGTCACCGGCTTGTAGTCGAGGCGCCGGTCCCGCTTGTAATACAGACTGTGCTTGAGCCAGTGCACATCGTCACGTTCCGGATAGTCGATGCGCGAATGCGCGCCACGACTTTCCTGTCGGGCATGGGCAGAGACAACCGTTGCGACGGCAATATCGAACAGGTTTTCCAGTTCCATCGCCTCAATGCGTGCCGTATTGAATATGCGGCTGTGGTCTTGCAGACGTACATCTGCCATGCGCTGCTGCAGTTCCAGTACTTTCTCGATGCCCTCTGCCAATACGACTTCGGTACGGAATACGCCGCAATATTTTTCCATCGTCAGTTGCAATTCATTGCGCAGGTTAGCGACGGATTCACCCTCGCCCTGTAAATCCCAACGCTGCAGGTGATCCACAGCCTTGTCCACACTCGCCTCGTCCAGCCTGCGGTGATACCGGTTGTTGCTCAGATATTCGATTATGTCGTTTCCGGCCGCCCGGCCAAACACCACGATATCCAACAATGAGTTTCCGCCGAGTCGATTGGCGCCATGCACGGAGACACACGCGCATTCGCCGGCAGCATAAAGTCCGGGGATGACCTCTTCCCCCTGATCGATTGGCACCACGACCTGGCCGTGACGGTTGGTGGGGATACCGCCCATGGTGTAATGGGCTGTCGGGAAGACCGGCACAGGTTCTTCGGCCGGATCGATGTGCAGGAAGGTGCGAATCGTGTCGCTGATTCCGGGCAGTCGCTTCTGCAGGACATCCCGGCCCAGATGGTCCAGTTTGAGCAGCACGTATTCTCCGTCCGGCCCACAACCACGGCCTTCCCGGACTTCGGTGGAGATCGCCCGGCTGACAACATCACGACTGGCTAGATCCTTGGCATGCGGCGCATAACGCTCCATGAACCGTTCGCCATCCTTGTTGATCAGGTAGCCGCCCTCACCGCGCGCGCCTTCCGTGAGCAGCATGCCTCGGCCTGCCACACCGGTCGGATGAAACTGGAAGAACTCCATGTCCTGCAAAGGAATCCCGGCGCGCAGCGCCATGCCCATGCCATCACCCGTATTGATCCGCGCGTTGGTATTGGTGCGAAACAGCTGTCCCGCTCCGCCGGTGGCAATGAGCGTGGTCTTTGCTTCAATTAACAAAGGCTTGCCGGTCTCGATTTCCAGCACCAGGGCACCCAGCACGAAGCCTTCATCATCCTTGATCAGGTCAATCGCAAAATACTCGTCGAAAAAATGGGTCTTGGCGTGGATATTTTGCTGATACAGGGTATGCAGCATGGCATGCCCGGTCCGGTCCGCAGCGGCACAGGTACGGGCCGCCTGCTCGCCCCCGAAGTTCTGGCTTTGGCCCCCGAATGGACGCTGATAGATCTTGCCGTCATCAAGACGACTGAAGGGCACCCCGGCATGCTCCAGTTCATAGACCAGGTGGGAGGCTGATCGGCACATGTACTCGATTGCATCCTGATCTCCCAGGTAGTCGCTACCCTTGATCGTGTCGTACATGTGCCAGTGCCAGTTGTCCGGCAGGACATTTGCAAGCGCCGCATTGATACCACCCTGGGCTGCCACCGTATGGGAACGCGTCGGAAATACCTTGGAGACCACCGCTACATTGGCATCGGCCGTGGCTAATTGAAGGGCAGCGCGCAATCCACCGCCGCCCGCACCAATCACCAACGAATCAAATTGTCGTCTTGCCAGCGTCACGGGCTGAACACCGACATCAGTAACAGTGCCGTCCATACGCCCATCGCCACCAGAGTTGCCGCAATACCTATCAGAATGAAAAACCGCAACCCCATCGCAGGGACGTAATCCACCAGAACATCCCGCATCCCGACCCAGGCATGCACCAGCAGGGCTATGAAGCATAGCGCCAGTGCCACGTTCACCAGGGGATGGCCGACAAGGTGGCGCCACTGGTCGTAGCTGTATTCACCTGTACTGAAATACCAAATGACGACAGCAATCAGAAAAACTGCCAGATAGACTGCGCTGAGGCGCTGCACTAACCAGGCACGCATACCCTGGGCGCGAAACGTCATGTCAGTAACTCCGTAACGATCACCAGCAAGATAGCGCCCACCAGGACAAATACCGTCCAGGCGGAGGCCCGGGCTGTTTTCAGCTTCAGACCAATATCCAGATCCAGTAGCAGGAAACGGATCCCGGCAAAAAAATGATGCAGGATTGCCCAGGCCATCAGCAGCAAGAATAATTGCAGCCCCGGACTGTGCAGGGTTTGCTTTATGGCGGCGTAATCCTCGGCGCTACGCAATGACAGGGCTAAACCATAAATCGCTATTGGCACAGCCAAGAATAGAATAACCCCGCTGATACGGTGGGCAATGGAGACTATCGCCGTCATCGGTTGACGGATTTTAAGTAGATTCAGGTACTTCGGACGCTGTGTTTTTATTAACATTATGCCGACAAGTCTAGATCATATGGTATAAACATCCAACGGACATAAATGCAATACTGATTATTAAATTCGTAACGAGCAACGATTACCGATGAACCCAGATTGGCAAAATTTTCTTGAACAGCAAGGCGCCCACATCGAACACAGCCGGGTGATACACTTTGATGACCCTGACAAGGAGTGTGCCGCGACAGGCGCGAGGCATATTATCGCCGATCTTTCCCAATACGGCTTGATCCGGGCATCCGGTGAAGAAGCGCGGGACTTCCTGCAAAACCAGTTTAGTAATGACGTTAACCTGATCGAGGCGGGTCAAAGTCAGTTGTCGGCCTATTGTAATCCCAAGGGCCGCATTCTGGCCGCGTTCAGATTGTTCATACGTAGCGAGAGCTTTTATTTACGCTTGCCGGTAGACATTCTGGAACCTGTCCTGAAACGTCTGCGCATGTTCATCCTGCGCAGCAAGGTAACTCTGGATGACGCAAGCGATGAGCTGGCCCGGTTTGGCTTTGCCGGTGCCGACGCGCCGCAAAGACTGGCTGAAATCCTGTCCAGTGTTCCGTTCGATCCCGACCAGGTTACCCAAGAAGATGGGATCACGACCCTGCGACTACCTGGCCCGATACCCCGCTACGAATTTCATGGTGACACAGACGCCATTGCTGCACTCTGGCGGCGCCTTGCCCGCCAGGCCCAACCAGTCGGAACCGAAGGATGGCGCTGGTTGAACATCCAGGCCGGGATACCCGAGATTAGCACCGAAACTATCGAAGCATTCGTCCCGCAAATGGTCAATCTGTCGGCCCTGAATGGCGTCAGTTTCAAGAAAGGCTGTTATCCCGGCCAGGAAGTGGTCGCCCGCATGCATTATCTCGGTAAACTCAAACGACGCATGTACCTTGCCCATGTGGCTCACGATAACCCTCCCGCACCAGGTGATAACCTGTTTAGCGCAACAAGCGACGCACAAAGTGTTGGGAAAGTCGTCGAGGCGGCAGTCTCACCGAAGGGCGGCTACGATTTACTGGCTGTGATCCAGATTGCCAGTATAGAAGAAACGATACATCTTGGCAGTGCGGACGGTCCGCAACTCGAAATCGGAGAGTTACCCTACACCGTTACCAATGAAGCCTGAGCTGCTGGGCATGATGATGCCCACAGTGACAATAACGGAGCTTCAGGCAGCGCCAGCTTCGGCAGAATCATCATGCGGTTCTGTCTGCGCCAGAGCTTCACGCAGGAAATAGGTGATCATACGTGGTGGCTTCTGGCAATCACCCATGAAGCAGACCTGGATTTGGTTCTTCGCAATCAGGTATTCACTACGATAACTAACCAGAATACCTTCCTCTTCCAGCAACTTGCCCATATCCAGTGACGAAATGGCCTTGGGCAACACAATAGTTGTTACGTGTGGCGCCCGGCACTGTGGCTCGGCCAAAATCGACAGGCCAATTTCCTCGAACTCGGTGCGCAACTCTTCAGACCACTGCTTGACGTTGGTGAAGCGGGTCTGCCAGTCACTATTATTCAGTGCGGCATTCAGTGCGTAGATGGCATTGGATGAAATGGTAAACGGGATACCCTGCTTGGCTTCGTAATACGCCAGGTCAAAATAACGCGGTAATTGGTGATCACCGGACACGACATCTTCCCGACAGAACACCATTGCCAGACCCGGAAGCGAACCAATACCCTTGCCGCTGACTGCGGTTGCCAGATACACATCCTGCAGGTTGACATCACAGGATCCAATGCTGCTGATACCATCTAAGCACAGCTTCAAGTTATGCCGGTTACACAGTTCGCGCAACATATCAATATCATTGAGTACCCCGGTGGATGTTTCGCAATGAACGGTCCAGATCCATTCCAGATTTTCAACCTGATTGATTTTTTCTTCCAGCATTTCACGGCTGAAGGTTTTACCCTCCTCAACCTGAATGACATCGAAATCCAGACCGGCACGAGTCGCCTGATCACGCAAACGATTACCAAATTCACCGTTAACAAGCACCAGACCCCGGCCCGGCAGAACGCTTAATTGCGCCGCAACGACATCATTTGCCAGGGTGCCCGAGCCCATCATGATCTGGACCTTCCGCGCATTCACCCGTTCACACAGGATTTTGCGCAGTTCGTTGAAATGGTCCATAAACTGCTGACTGCGATGTGAATTGGGTTCTGCCGAATTGGCCTCCATGACGCCTTCGGCAATCGAGACCGGGCCTGGCAGGTAGTTGAACAGCAACTGTTCCATCTCGCTGCCCTTCTTTGGTCTCAGAATTTGTGATTGTTTTTTCAGTTCAATCGCGCCACCAATGTCGATATACATGGGCTGGTACAGCGCGTCCTGTTTGCCGACCAACGGCCCAAAGGGTTTAAAGCCCAGATGCTTGTAAAGTCGGGCCTGGCGAGTGGTGCCAGAAATAACGGCTATGTCATAGCCACCTTTAATCGCCAAGTCGAAAGATTTTTTCATTATGCCGGTAAAGATAGCGGTATTGCGATGTTGTTTCTTTACCGCCAATAAACGGTATTCAAGAATTGTCTTAAAGGGCGGCAGATAAGATTCCAGATTTTCAAGTTTTTCATCCAGTGATAGCGGCCGTTTATCACGCAATGCGATCATGCCCAGTACTTCCTTGTCACTCACACAAATTACATAGGTGTTTTCCTTGTGATACTTATCGACAAGTTTCTTGTTTTTATTCAGCTGGTGCTGTGGGATCTCGTCCACGAAGGTTTGATAATTCAGTTCATGGATCTGCTCGAACTCCCAGGGCTCCGAGGCAATCTTGAAAACCAGTGAATCATTAGTTGACATGCCGTTGTTTATCCTTTGTGCTCCGACGTATGCCACGCCTGCTTGATGTTCTCTTTATGTGCATACAATACTATCGCGGCAGAAACGAATAGTGGCACAACCACGTACATGGGGTAGCCGAGCGAAAATGCAATCAGTGGCATGGCTACCAGCGTAGCAATCCAGCTCACCAGAAAGCTGCGCGTCGCCATATAGGTAACAAGCAGCACCACGCCACCCATCAACAATATCTTGTAATCGAGCGCCACAAATGCGCCCAGGCTGGTCGCAATCCCCTTGCCACCGTGAAAATGGAGCCACAGCGGCCAGATATGACCCACAATAACGGCGACCACAACACTACCTACGACACCGGGCGGAAAATCCAGCTCGCGCGCCAACCAGACAATAAAAGCACCTTTCAGGATGTCTGCCACCAGGGCGAAATAAAACCCTTTCCGCCCCAGCACTCGCCCGACATTGCGTGCACCCAGGCTACCACTGCCAACGGTTCGGATATCGATACCGCGTAGCATGCGCACCAGCAGATACCCCGGGCTAATCCCGCCCACAAGGTAAGCCGCCAGTATCATCAGGCCGTCAGAAACGGTCAGATTGATGATCTCGGCATATTGCATGGTTACTAACCCCTTTATCCATTCATTGGGTCCTGTCAGCTCCCTATATTAATCCATTAATTATCAATATCTTAAAAGACATTTTTTCAGGAACATGTCAGGCTACGTGTTGTATATGAGTTTATTACTTTTAGCAGTGTATTTGAACCGACGCGACAGGAAAATGCAGAATGCGTGACTCTCAGCCCAGGTCGGTGGTTCCCGGATGTCGGGCCGGTTTTGGCAGCACCCGTCCCAAAACCCGGGTCGTCACTGCCGCCGCCTCCGGGACCTTGCTGGCACGTGGACCGGCCACGTTCAGAATCCGGATGCGCTGTTCATGCAGGAATTGCCGTACCCTCTCGGCAGCCGCGTTCGGGTTCAGACATGACAGATCGAGCACCCTCATCGGCTTGCCGAAACGGCGGCAGAATGTCAGGGTTTGTGCGGTTCCGCCTTCGAGCTCGCCAAAATACAAAATCAGTGTAGCATCACTGTTGATCACATTCTGCCGGGTACGTTGCGAATATCCAGCACCAGGCAGAACCTGCACAGGGTAGCGTGCCGGAATGACCCCATCCTCGGCCTTGCGGCCGTCCGGACACCAGCCACCGCAGGGGATCCCTGCTGCCAGCGCCGCATCCAGCGCACCACGATCCACGCCGGTTTGACCACCTGTGATAATTCTGAACTCCTGATAGGAACGGTTCGGCATGACAGTG
>JAJDNN010000052.1 GCA_022340685.1 Pseudomonadota bacterium | reverse complement strand
CAACGGGTGGCGGTCCATGAACCCTGCAGCCAACGCAACGGCCTGCGCCAGCCGGATTACAGCGCGGCGCTGCTGAAAAAGATTCCCGGTCTGGATACCGTTGCCCTGCCCGGTAACGCGCGCTGTTGCGGCGCCGGGGGTAGCACCATGTTGAGTCAGCCGACATTGGCTGACGCCCTGCGTCAGGACACGCTGCGTGACATCGCGCTGCTCGACCCTGATGTCGTCGTCTCCACCAACCCGGGTTGCGCGCTGTTTCTAAATGCGGGGCTGGGGCATCACACTCCGCTGCGAGTGGTTCATCCTGTGGTGGTATTGGCGCAGCAGTTGCGGGAATAGCGCCGCCTGAAACGGCTGTACGCCTTGTATCCATTGACTTGAATCCTGTACTCTTTGCCGCATGACTTCCCGCCACTACACGCCCGCCGATCAGATCCTGATGCACCTCGATACCGGGCTGCGCACCATCTTTGGCCGCCCCCGGACCACCGAACGCGCCAACCCGGCCGCCGACATCGATGAGGCCGAACTCGCTGCAGCGGAGAAGGACCGGGCCGGTCGGCTGATGCGCATCAATCATGCCGGGGAAGTCGCGGCCCAAGGCCTTTATGAAGGCCAGTCCCTGACTGCCCGCCTGCCGGAAGTGCGCGACAAAATGGAACGCGCCGCCCAGGAAGAAAATGATCATCTGGACTGGTGTGAAACCCGTATCGAGGAACTGGGCGGCCACAAAAGCTACCTCAATCCGCTATGGTACACGGGCTCACTCGCCATCGGCGCGCTGGCCGGTCTGGCTGGCGACAAATGGAGCCTCGGCTTCGTCAACGAAACTGAAAAACAGGTTGTGCGCCATCTTGACGAACACCTGGCGCAGATCAGCGCGGAGGATCTGAAAACCCGCGCCATCCTTGAACAGATGAGAGAGGATGAAGCCCATCACGCAACCACCGCCCTGCATGCCGGCGGCGTCGAATTGCCACAACCGGTGCAGGCATTGATGAAGTTGACTTCGAAGTTTATGACCCGAACTGCCTACTGGCTGTAGACAGGTCGGTCCTGGCGTACCCTTCGCGTATTCGCCTGATCGATAAATCAATGATTTGTTTATCTAGGGATATTCCGCCCGTAGAAAATTTCCAGCATTTCCTTTTGTAACTGCTGCTGGATTTTTTTCTGTTGCGCTGGTTTGAGCTCAGCGGCATCAATGCCGAACAGGTAGTCATCCAGCATAACGCCCTTGCGCATCATCTTGGTGTGAAAAATGTTCTCCTGGTAAACATTTACATCGATCATCTCGAACAACCGACTGGTATCCGGCGCAATATAGTTCTGGATGGAATTGATATTGTGATCGATGTAGTGCTTGCGACCGCGCACATCGCGAGTGAATCCCCGGACCCGGTAATCCAGGATCACAATATCGGAGTCGAAATTATGAATCAGGTAATTCAACGCGCGTAGCGGTGAAACCCGCCCGCAGGTAGATACATCAATATCGGCCCGGAATGTACTGATGCCATTGTCAGGGTGACTCTCGGGATAGGTGTGCACAGTGATGTGGCTTTTATCCAGGTGGCCAACCACCACTTCGGGCAGGGGGCCCGGCTTTTCCAGGTTGGAGATTGATTCCGAGGCCAACGGTTCCTCGGAAATCAACATGGTGACACTGGCGCCCTGCGGTTCATAATCCTGGCGGGCGATATTCAGCACATTGGCACCGATCAGGTGACTGACCTCGGTGAGGATCGTGGTGAGACGTTCGGCGTTGTATTCTTCATCGATGTATTCGAGATATGCCGCCTGCTGGGCCGGTGTATCCGCGTAATTGATGTCGTAAATATTGAAACTCAGGGTTTTGGTAAGGTTGTTGAACCCGCTCAGTTTGAGTTTCTTATTGCGTCGTTCCAATGTCATCTACCCCGTTCCACTCAGCCAGCCTCGGTGGTGACCAGGGGGGGATGATAAATCATTTGCACCACATTGCCGTCGGGATCTTCACAATAGAAGCTGCGCGCCCCGTCGCGGTGAGTCCTCGGCTCGCTGCGCATGTGGATCTGGTGGCGGACGAGAAACGCGTACCAGTCATCGGCATCCTGCGGGGCACTGAGAATAAAACCGATGTGATCCAGCCGTTGTGGCCCGCTTGCCATGTCATCGGCGCGGTGCAAGGCCAGATTGTCATTCCCTGAGGTGAGATAGACGTTGTCGGGATCGGGTCGCCACTCCACCCGCATACCCAGCAGTTCGGTATAAAACCGTTCACAGGCTTCAAAATTTTCGACCTGCAGGGCAACATGGCGCATTCCGGCGGTGGGGGCGGGTCGGGACATGGGACCTCACAGTAACAAAGGAAAAAGGCCGGACATATTACCTGAATATGTCGCGTGGAACGAGGCGTCCTGATCCTATTCGCCTCGTTATCGTAGCCTAGCCAGTCCGGTTATCTTTCGCCGTGGCTTCAGGAAACTCGAACACCCTGCGCCGCACGCTGTCCCAGAGAGGCTCACCATACTGGCTTCGCAGTACCCAGGGTAATGCGATACTCCCTTCCGCCAGCAGGTGATTGTGGAAATCACGCAGGCTGAAATCTGCCTCCAGCGCCCGCAAACGTTCGCGGGTCGCGATGATCAGCGCCCAGCCGGTCGCATATCCCATTGGCACCGTCGGCGACTGCGTGTACCAGGTCAGATCCGCCATGGCCTGCTCGCGGGTAAATCCCAGCGCGGCCTGCATACGCCCGGCCGCCTCATCCAACCCGAGGCCACGCGTGTGCAGTTCTACATCCAGCACAATACGCATCGCTCGCCAGAGCCGATCCTTGAGCATGATAAAGCGGGATTCAGGCGCGTCGAGAAAGCCTTGCTCCTGCATGAGTTGCTCACAATACAACGCCCAACCTTCATACAAGGTGGCCGACGGATTGGTGAGGCGCGGCAGGGTCGCGGCGCTCGGATTCAGGTTGGCGCTGACAAACTGCAAGTGGTGGCCCGGCCAGGCTTCATGCACACAGGTGTGCCGCAGGCTCACCACATTGTGTTCTCCCAGCGTAGCTTCACTGGTGGCCGGCGTGACGTAATACCAGCCTGCTTGCTGAGGATCGTTGGGCGCCGGTTCATGGTAGGCCGCGAATGGAATCTGGTGGCGCAAAAAAGCCGGCGTCTCCACTACCTTGAGCTGTTCGAGCGGCGGCATGTTAACCAGGTTTTGTGCCCGAACGAAATCTTTCGCCGCTTCCATTCCGGCACGGTATTCTGGCAAGACCTGACTTGCGGTCGGGTGCCGGGCCTGGATCCGTGCCGTTAGCGCCTGAATGTCATCGTTGCCCTGGAGGCGACGGGTTTCGGCCTGCAGGGCCTCCAGCGTGATATCAAACAGGTGTCGTCCGAAAGTGTGCAGTTGATCAGCATCCAGCGCCAGACCGTGCCGATGCTTGAGCAACATTTCGAAATAGTCACGACCGCAGGCGAAGTCGCCCGTGGCGCGAGCTCCGATATCCTGCTCGAGAAACGTCGCGAACTCCTCCACGGCGCGTGCGGCGGTCTCCAGATCACTGCCAAGGTGATGCTGCGGTAGGCCGGGATGGTGGTACAGGGAACGAAAAAATTCTGCCCCGTGGCGGGCCTCAGTCACAGCTGATTCGAGCCAAACAGCCGGTATTTGCTCCGGTTCTTCACGCAAAAAAGTCCGCGCTTCACGCAGGTAGCCCGGAATTGCCGCCAGGCGCGCCGCCATTGCCCCGGGCATGTCCGTTACCTGCCGCAAGGTCAGTTGATAAATAGCATTGATTGGCAGGAACCGGCCTGGATCCCGCCGCCGCCAGTCATGTTCGGCCTGCGCTTCCAGCTCCAGCAGGGCTGCCCCGTACAGCAACCAGGCATCGGTCCGCGCCGCCGGCGCCAGGGCATCCATGTCGATTTCGTCGAGGCTGGCCAGGACCTTCTCGTTCAGGCTGTTCAGGGCGCCAATATCATCGTCGTCACAGGGCGTGAGGTGGTGACTGTAACCTTCAATCCCCAGATCGACTGCCACCTCGGGGTGAAAGCGAAACCAGGCCCGATAATACGCCTCCGTCAGGGCGGTCAATTCTGGCATGGCGTTATACCCCGGTGTCGATTACTTGATAGTCATGACTGACAGCAACACCGGCCTGACCCAGCATGATGGAGGCCGAACAGTACTTCTCGGCTGACAGGGTCACGGCCCGCTGCACCCGCTCGTCCTTGAGCCCCGCGCCGGTCACGATAAAATGGACATGAATCCGGGTAAACACCTTGGGCTCGGTATCAGCGCGCTCGGCTTCCAGTTCCACCACGCAATCGGTCACCGGCTGGCGGGCCTTCCTTAATATATGCATGACATCGAATGCCGTGCAACCGCCCAGTCCCAGCAGCAGCATTTCCATCGGCCGCACACCACGATTTTGCCCACCATGCTCGGGTGGTCCGTCCATGACCACGCAGTGGCCACTGCCCGACTCGCCGACAAAAGTGGCTTCTTCCACCCACTTAACTCGTGCTTTCATTAATCCGGATCCCTCAACTGGATTTGATTTCGAAATATTTCGCAACGCCAACTATACTTGATAGCAATACTCGGGTTGATGTGTGATTTACGGTGATTTTCCTCTCTAATCACACGGCATCCTATTTACCTATATTTACATTAACCCGCATTGATATACCATAGGCTTATAGGAGCAACAATCAGGGATCAATATATGGTACAGGTGAGTACACAAAAAACCGGCATCGAATCACTCGACAAGTTCCTTGAACACTGCCATCGGCGCCATTACCCCGCCAAGAGCGTCATCATCTATGCAGAGGACAAGCCGGATGTGCTCTATTACATCGTCGACGGTTCGGTATCCGTGCTTATCGAGGATGAAGATGGCCGCGAAATTGTGCTGGCCTATCTGAACAAGGGCGATTTCTTCGGTGAGATGGGCCTGTTTGATGAAGATGAACCCCGCAGCGCCTGGGTCCGGGCCCGCACCAGTTGCGAAGTCGCTGAAATCAGTTATTCAAAGTATCGCCAGCTCTATCAGGAACACCCTGACGTGCTGTTCGCCCTGGTCAAACAAATGGCTGCCCGCCTGCGCCACACCAGCCGCAAGGTCAGCGATCTGGCTTTCATGGACGTCACCGGCCGCGTTGCTCGCACCCTGCTCGACCTGTGCAAGCAACCTGATGCCATGACCCATCCCGACGGCATGCAGATCCGCATCACCCGCCAGGAGATCGGCCGCATCGTCGGCTGCTCGCGCGAAATGGTCGGCCGGGTACTGAAAAGCATGGAAGAACAGGGGCTGATCTCGGTCAAGGGTAAAACCATCGTCGTGTTCGGCACGCGGTAACTTCGCCCGGCTATGCGTTACTCACTGGCCAAATAATTCCTGAAGCTTCTCCCCCGGCTCGTCCGCGGTCATGAACGCCTCGCCCACCAGGAATGCATTGACGTCGTGTTTCCGCATCAATGCCACATCCGCCGGTGTGTGAATACCGCTTTCCGTGACCACGATACGATCGGCGGGGATCTTCTCACGCAGTGACAAGGTCGTGTCCAGGCTGGTTGCAAAAGTGCGCAAATTGCGATTATTGATTCCTACCAGCGGCAGATTCAGCTGCAAGGCCCGTTCCAGTTCTTCCATGTCATGCACTTCCACCAGCACATCCATCCCCAACTGGATCGCCAGACCAGACAAGTCATGCAGCTGGGTATCACCCAAACAGGCAACGATAAGCAGAATAGCATCGGCGTCGATGGCGCGGGCTTCATAAACCTGGTACGGCTCGACAATGAATTCCTTACGCAACACCGGCAGAGAACCGGCTTGCCGCGCCTGTTGCAGATAGACATCACTGCCCTGGAAAAAATCCACGTCGGTCAGTACTGACAAACAGGTCGCGCCACCTTTCTCATAGGACGTCGCAATTTCGGCCGGCCGGAAATCTGCCCGCATAACGCCCTTGCTGGGTGAGGCCTTCTTGATCTCGGCAATCACCGCTGGCCGACCGGCCTGAATGGTTTGTTTGATATGCGCCACGAAACCCCGTACCGGTGACGCTGCCCCGGCCCGTTCGATCTGCTCCTGGAGGGTAACCCTGTTTCGACGTTCAGCGATTTCCTCCACCTTGCGGTGGATGATCTTTTTCAATAT
>JAJDNN010000044.1 GCA_022340685.1 Pseudomonadota bacterium | reverse complement strand
CAATGCCGGTAGACATCAACCCCTTCACCAGGGCCTGGCCCAGTTCCGGGCCAGACAGGCGACCATCCCGGGCAAAGGCAATCTGCTGGATACCGCGGGATATTGCCTCGCTACCCAGTGCCTGACCGATCAACTGCATGTGTGCACCCGTCAGCGTCTGACCCACAATGCCGCGAATGTCATAGGCCTTGAAGATCTCCGCCGGCGGCAATGCCGGAGGCGTAGTTGCTGCTTGTTGTGGGGGCGCGACCGGTTGGGGTGCCTGGGCTGGCGCCTTTTCCGGCGACACCGCCTGTCGCTGGGCGGCTGCGGCCTGTTGATAGGCGCCGGAATCTTCAAGTTCCTCAACACCGATATCGTTCTCGATGTGCCTGGGTGCTGCGGCGGCGAGGGCTTCATCAATCTGCAAATCCGCCATCGTTACAGCCGCCGTGTCGTCATGTTCACGTACCATAGCCGGGGTTTGCAGCGTATGTTCAACCTGTCGTGCGGCCTGTTTAAACTCTCTCATGTTGAGCTGGTACTGATGCGTCTTGTCACCACGAATCTCGCCGATCACCATCTGGGTATAGATTGTTAGGTCGCTGGCGATGGCACGACTCATGGAACGCCAAAGCAACATGATGAGCAGAAAAATCATCAGGGCGCTGACGGCGAAGGTCAGCAAGAAGCCCGCGTTGAACAGGCTGAGCTGGTCACTGTCCGGTAGCCACAGGTTAACCATCCAGCGGGTCCCGGGGACCGGTACCTGCACCGCGTGGGCTACAGAGCGTTGCGCCGTATTGCCCGATTCAGCCAGCATCAGGTCCGCACGGTCTTTCACCTGCTGGATCAGCGACACATACCCTTTATTACCGGTATAGGCTGCCTTCAGCCAATGCTGTAACACTTCGGTCTTCAACGTGACCTGAATCAGGCCGATGATTCGCCCCCGGTTGCGGGCCGTGACTGGCGCAATGAATTCAATATGCTGCTGGGACGTGCCCATGACATGCGCTTCCAGCGGCGGGACTTTGCCGCTCGCCGCCGCTTCATTCATCATGTCGATACAGGCAAAACTGATATTCGGCTCGGTCGTGTCATCGGGAGAGCGGGTGATGTCGGGCAGAATCCGCACCCGCCAGACCCAGGGAAACAGGCGCCGCAGCTCGATCTCCCGCTGCGCCAGGGCATCAGCATCACGGCTGATAATCAGCTCGCGGGTCTGCGGGTCCTCGGCGACCACGCGCAACGCCTGGGTATAGCTTGCCACCTCGAGGGCCAGCTTGTTGGCAATCTCGCTGTCCTGCGCCTTGATCGATATCTCACCCACCTGTTGCAATTTAAGCAGCGGGTTCAGCTGGGCCAGAAACATGGCCACTGCAAGAATGAATATAAAGGTAACGATGGCGATCAGCCCCGATGCCTGCAGACCGATGCCGCCCCCTTTTTTACTGGCGCCGCGTTTTTTACGACTACGTGATCTCCTGGCCTTCGCCACACGCGTCTCCCTGGTTTATGGTTTCGTGGTTTTTATCTTTATGCCCGCCCGGTATGGCCAAATCCGCCTTCCGCCCGGTCACTGGCTTCAAATTCCTGCACGATATCGAACCGGGCCTGCACCACCGGTACGAGTACGAGTTGTGCAATCCGCTCACCGACATTGATGGTAAAAGAATCCCTACCCCGATTCCAGCAGGAAACGAATAGCTGTCCCTGATAGTCCGAATCGATAAGCCCGACCAGATTCCCCAGCACGATACCGTGTTTGTGTCCCAGGCCAGAGCGCGGCAGAATCACCGCTGCCAACCCCGGGTCGCTGATATGGATGGCCACCCCGGTGGGGATCAGTTCAGTCTCACCCGGGGCAAGTTCCAGCGCCGTATCGAGACAGGCACGAAGATCCATCCCGGCCGATCCACCGGTCGCATAGTCAGGCAGCGGGATATCCGTTCCGAGGCGCGGATCGAGGATCTTCAGTTCAATACGGGTCATGAAACCTGTTTCTCATTTTTTTTCCGGTTTGATACTACATCGGCACCCGCTGGGGAAAGATTACCTCTGTATTATCCTTGGCCTCAGTGTCGGTCAGGGGTAGTCAGCGATACCACTTTCTGTTCGGCCGGATGCGCGGCATGCTGCTCATACTGCTGGGCAATATGCATCAATAACTGGCGGGCCAGGTGGGACTTGGCCGCGACCGGCAATTCCACCCCGCCCCCTTCCCAGTACACCAGCAGCGCATTGGTTTCACTACCGAATGCGCCATCGGTCTCTGTTGCGGCCGGTCCCACCCAGTTGGCAGCAATCATATCCATGCCCTTGCGATACCGCTTTTCCTGGGCGAAGGTTTGCAGATCATGGGTTTCGGCGGCAAAGCCCACACAGAACAGACCCGGGTAGCGTGCCTTGATTTCGGCCAGGATATCCGGGGTCGGCTCCAACTCCAGCCGCAGGGAGCCGCCGTCCTTCTTGATCTTGGCCGTTGCGACCTGCACTGGCCGGTAGTCGGCCACGGCAGCGGCACCGATGAAAATATCCACACCATTAATATTGGCCAGAACCGTGTCAAACATCTCCTGGGCGCTTTCCACATCCAGCCGCTGCACGTGGGACGGGGTGGTCTGCGCCACCGGTCCGGCAACCAGGATCACACGCGCACCGGCCTCGGCGGCGGCCGTGGCGATTGCGAAGCCCATCTTGCCGGAGCTGCGGTTGCTTAGATAACGCACCGGGTCAATTGTCTCGCGGGTGGGGCCGGCAGTGATCATGACTGTTTTACCGCTCAGCAACCCGCTTTCAAATAGCTCGGCCAGCCCGGCCAACAGTTCCTCTGGCGCTTGCAAACGACCCGCACCAGTCTCGCCGCAGGCCTGTCCTCCCTCGTCGGGACCGAGCATCAGCACCCCACGGGACGCCAGCCGCTGCACATTGTCCTGTGTCGCCGGGTTGTGCCACATTTTGTTGTTCATTGCCGGCGCCAGTGCCAGGGGCACGTCACTGGCCAGGCACACGGCACTCAGCAAGTCGTCCGCCCGGCCATGGGTCAGGCGGGCGATAAAGTCGGCGCTGGCCGGTGCCACCAGAATCGCGTCCGCCCAGCGGGCCAGCTCGATATGTCCCATCCCGGCCTCCGCGTCGGTATCCAGCAACGTAAGATGTACCGGATGACCGGACAGGGCCTGAAAAGTCATGGGCGACACGAATTCGGTGGCACCCTGGGTCATCACGACCCGCACCTCGGCTCCGGCGTCACGCAGGCGCCGCACCAGCTCGGCCGCCTTGTAGGCCGCTATGCTGCCGGTGACACCCAGCACGATCTGTTTATTGACAAGTTTTTCCATAATCTCAGGTGTGGCGCAGGCCTGGGGATGTGGGGTGAGATAAAACGTTCAGGCCTGGATGCATAGCCCGATTGTAACGTGAAATGCAGAAATTTCCTCTTTCCAATAACAGAGCTAGCCTCATCCGACACGCTCAGTGTCACTCCATGGTCCCCACGTCCTGGCGGTGTCCCGGCAACCTTTGCTAAGGTAAGTCCCAATTCGATCCAAAATTCGATCAAACAGGGAGGTTTGAGATGCGCATCACCGAATGGCCCGACGCAGAGCGGCCCCGCGAAAAATTGCTGGGCCGCGGCGCCAGCGCCCTGTCAGATGCCGAGCTGCTGGCCATCTTCCTGCGCACTGGCCTTCCCGGCAAGACCGCGGTCGATCTGGCGCGAGATATTCTGCGCCAATTCGAGGGGCTGCGCGGCCTGCTGGCCGCAACACAAACAGAATTCTGCGCACTGCCCGGTCTGGGTGATGCCAAATACGCCCAGCTTCAGGCGGTGCTGGAACTGGCGCGCCGCCACCTGGCCGAAACCCTGCAGCGCGGCGACGCCCTGACCGATCCGGCGGCAACGCGGCGTTATCTCACCACCCGGCTACGTGATTATGATTTCGAGGTGTTCGGCTGTCTGTTCCTGGACAACCGCCATCGGATTATCTGTTTCGAGGAACTGTTCCGCGGCACCATCAATGGTGCCAGCGTGCATCCCCGTGAGGTGGTGCGTCGCGCCCTGGCGCACAACGCCGCCGCGGTGATCCTGGCCCATAATCACCCGTCCGGCGTGGCCGAACCCAGCGAGGCAGACCGCCAGCTCACCCGCCGCCTGGGCGAGGCTCTGGGTCTGGTTGATGTGCGGGTGCTTGATCACGTGGTTATCGGGGACGGGGAATCGGTGGCCTTCGCCGAGCGGGGCTGGATCTGAGTCAGGGACAAGGTTTTTCAGCGGGGTGCGTGAACTTGCGCTAACGGCTCTGCCCGTGGGTCCGTTATCAACCCGGAGCCCGGCAGCCACTCACACACCGCCCCCGGTTCCCACTTTTTACTTGTATGTTGGCCCTGATCTCCGTAAAATTCGCGCTCTTTCGCCCGTGTGGCTGAGAATTCTGGAGAAAATCATGTCGAAAGTCTGTCAAGTAACCGGCAAGCGTCCGATGAGCGGGAACAATGTGTCCCATGCTCACAACAAGACGCGGCGCCGTTTCCTGCCCAACCTGCACAACCACCGCTTCTGGATCGAGTCGGAACAGCGCTGGGTGCGGCTGCGAGTGAGCGCCAAGGGCATGCGCATTATCGACAAGAAAGGTATCGAGACCGTTCTGACCGAGATCCGCAGCCGCGGCGAAAAGGTATAAAGGAGACTGAACCATGCGTGATAAAATCAAACTCGTCTCCAGCGCCGGTACCGGCCATTACTACACCACCACCAAGAACAAGCGCACCATGCCGGACAAGATGGAAGTGAAGAAATACGATCCCGTCGTCCGCAAGCATGTGATCTACAAGGAAGCGAAAATCAAGTAAGCCTGTCAGCTAATCCGAACAGACCCACACCATAGTGTGGGTTTTTTTTGCCAAATAAATCTAAATCCCGGATCATCCCGATCGAAACAAGACAACCGGGCAACAAACGCAAACGGAACATGGCTTATGACGCAAAATAACCTATCAGCCCAACCGGGCCCGCCCCGCTGGCGCTTTCGTGTCGGCGGCGCGGTGTTTATCGTGGGCTTCTGCACACCATTACTCATCCCGATCGTGACCTCATCCACGCTGTCGACAGAGTGGAAGGCCGCCATTTCCGGGCTCATGCTGGTCGGCGTTCCCGAACTCTTTACGTTGGTGGCCATCGCCATTCTGGGCAAATCCGGCTTTGCGTATCTCAAGGAACGCCTGTTCTCGCTCACCAAAAAATTTGGCCCGCCCGCTATGGTCAGTCGGACCCGCTACCGGATCGGCCTTGCCCTGTTCCTGATCCCGATATTGACTGGCTGGTTACTACCCTATATCTCTCACATGATCCCGGGTTATGCCGAACATCGCTACTTCTTGCTCATCTGTGGTGATTTAATGTTTGTTCTCAGCCTGTTCGTCCTGGGTGGAGAATTCTGGGACAAAATCAGGGCGCTGTTCCTTTACGACGCGAAAGCACACTTTCCCGGCCAGTAACCCGGCCTGGCCATCAGGGACTGCACACAAAAAATGGTCACCGAAGATCGCCAGTTACGTCGACTCGAAACCTTGATGGATGTGGTCTATGGCATCACCATCTGGCGCTTGTTCATGCTGTTACCCCGGCCCGCCGGCGAGGAGCTGGAGCTGCATACCATTGGTGAGTTGTTCAAGGACAGCGGCCAGAGTTTCGCCGGGATTTTTATCGGCATCGTGATTGTGATCATCTACTGGAAGCAGAACAACATGTTGTTCAAGCACCTGGAACGGACCGACAGCTTCCACACCACCATTTCCATCCTCCAGATCTTTGCCCTGCTGTTCTTTCTTTATGCCATGGGTATCAGTGTCCGTTTCGAAGGGCTAACCGGGGCTCGCTTGCTGGAAAGCATCACGGCCATGCTGGTGGGCATTACTTCCTATCTGGGCTGGCGTCACGCCGTGAAGAAAAACCTGAACAGCGCTGCGCTGCCTGGCAGTGACGCCAAGAAAATCTCGTTTCGGATCCTGGCAGAACCCATCACCGCCGCGATTACGATCCCGTTTGCCTTCCAGACACCTATCCTGTGGGAACTGGCCTGGTTCGTTTATCCTCTGGTTCAAAAGGGGCTGAGGAAACTAATCGTGGCACCCTGAAGCGACATAACTACCCGCCAGATCTAAAAGGAACAATTCATTCCTGCGCGCAATCCAGCACCAGGTTGCCGACCGTATCCACTTCCCCCTGCCAGCCGGGCGCCAGCCAGGTGGTGGAGACAGTTTCCGTAATCAACGCCGGTCCGGTCAGTTGCTGACCAGCACCCAGCGCTTCCCGTGACCAGACCGGCACCGGGGCGTTCACGCCATGCAGCGGTACAGTCGCGTACGGCGACGCGGCTTTTCCTGGCGGCCGGGAACGCAGCACCAGCGCGTTCGCTTTACCGTGCAGGCCGACCCGCAGGTTTACCAGTTCCACAGGCAGATCCAGATCATGCCCGTAACGCCGGGCATGTAGTTGGTGGAACGCCGTACTGGCGGTATGCGGATCCGACCAGGGAACATTCAGGGTATAGGACTGCCCCCGATAGCGCAGATCCAGGCTGTGTGACACCTGGATCTCTCCCGCTGCTACCCCCTCGGCCTGCAAGGCGGCGCGGCCTTGCTGCTCCAGTGCATTGAAAATGCCTTCCAGCTCGCCGGGCGGCAGATCCGCCAGCAGGCCGGGGTGCGTCCGCGACAGCTGGCGCGAGCGCGGTGCCACCAGCATGCCCAGCGCCGACAATACACCGGCATGCACCGGCACCAGTGCATGCCGCATCCCCAACGCGTCAGCCAGGGCGCAGACGTGTAACCCGCCGGCACCACCAAACGATACCAGCGTCAGGTCGCGTGGATCGATGCCACGCTGCACCGATATCACCCGCAGCGCCTGGGCCATATGTTCATTGGCAATCCGGACCATGCCCAGCGCCACTTCCTCTACTGTCAGCGCCAGCGGTGTCGCCAGCCTCAACAGGGTGCCCCGCGCCGCGTCGAGATCGAGGCGCATGCCGCCACCCATGAAGGCTTCGGGACGCAGCCGCCCCAGCGCCAGGTTTGCATCCGTTACGGTGGGGCATTGCCCACCCTGGCCATAGCAGGCCGGACCCGGTACCGCCCCGGCTGATTCCGGGCCCACCTGCAGCATGCCGCCAGTATCCAAATAACCGAGCGAACCACCCCCGGCACCGATGGTGTGCATGTCCACCATGGGGACCGCTACCGGATAACCCGCAATGTGGCCCTCGGTGGTGAGCTGCAGTTCGCCATCGATCATCGCCACATCAGTCGAGGTACCACCCATGTCGAACGTCAGAATGCGCGTTCGACCCGCGCCCTGGCCAATAAAACGGGCCGCCGCGAGGCCACCCGCCGGCCCCGACAACAGCATGTGCACCGCTTGTTCGCCGGCCTGCCGGGCGGCGATGGTACCGCCGGAACTTTGCATTACTGCTAAGGCGGCCTGCGGTACGCTCGCCTGGAGACGCTGCAGGTAGCCCTGCACCAACGGCCCCACATAGGCATTGAGCCAGGTAGTCATGCCCCGTTCATATTCGCGAAACTCGGGCAGGATGGCAGAGGAACGGGAAACGAAGTAATGGCCCGGCAGCGCCCTGGCAATGGCTTTTTCGAAACGATCGTCGAGCCAGGAGAACAGCAGGTTAATCACCACCGCCTCGGGCGCCAGCGCATCCACCGCGCGGACCAGTTTCGCCAGCTCGTTTTCTTCGAGCGACTCGATCACGCAGCCATCGGCGCTCAACCGTCCACCCGTTTCCAGGCAGAACTTGCGCGGCACCGGCGGAGATACCGGTAACGGTTGCAGGTTGTAGAGTTCGCGACGAGTCTGGCGACCGATTGTCAGCATGTCACCCAAACCGTGATTGGTGATAAACACGCAGCGTGCTCCCTTACCTTCCAGAACTGCGTTCGTTGCTACTGTCGAACCGTGTACGATGAAAAACGCGTCCGGAATCGCGTCCAGTCCAAGCTCGCGAATACCTTGCAGGATCGCCTGCTCCGGCTCATCGGGAGTGGACAGGACCTTGTGGATATGCAATTGTCCGTCGCGATGCAATACGAAGTCAGTAAAGGTCCCGCCCGTATCGATACCCAATATGATTTTCATTTCAACATACCGGGTTCCGCGCAGCTTAAAAAACAGTGGCCGCGAACCGCCACGGCGCATCTGTCGACTGCGCACTTGTCAGCGCTAATCTTATGCATATAATTTCATTCCGGTTTAACCCGGACTATTTTGATTCGGTTGGAACACCATCAGCAAGCAACGGAATATGACTGATAACTCATTAGTTAGTGTACAGCATCTGGATCGTCACTATGGCGAACTCACTGCAGTTGCCAATGTCAGTTTTGAACTCGAACAGGGTGAAGTACTCGGCTTCCTTGGACCGAATGGCGCCGGTAAATCCACTACCATGCAGATCATCACCGGTAACCTGGCTCCCTCCGCCGGCAGCATTAAAATCTGTGGCATCGACCTTACCGAGCATCCCAAACAGGCCAAGGCCGAGATTGGTTTTCTGCCGGAACAGCCGCCCCTGTATCGGGAACTCAGTGTCGATGAATACCTGGGTTTCTGTGCGCGCCTGAACCGGATCCGGCGCAACAAAATTCAGCAGGCCGTCGATCGCGTCAAGCAGCGCTGCGGTCTGGAAGAAGTCGGCAAACGGCTGATTAATAACTTGTCCAAGGGCTACCAGCAACGGGTTGGCATTGCCCAGGCCGTGATTCATTCACCGTCCATCGTGGTGCTGGACGAACCCACCGTCGGCCTTGACCCGATCCAGATCCGCGAGATCCGCGCCCTGATCCGGGAACTGGGCAAGGAACACGGCGTGATCCTCTCCACCCATATCCTGCCCGAAGTGCAAATGACCTGTGACCGGGTACAGATCATCAACCGCGGCCGGCTGGTCTTCAGCGACAGTGTCAGCAACCTCAATCGCCAACGCGACAGCCGCAGTCTGTTGTTGACATTACAACAGCCGCCTGCTGAAACCGAACTGCTGACAATTGCCGAAGTGGAACGGGTCGAGCACCTCGGGGGCGGCCAGTGGCGCATTCATCACCGCCCTGACGCCAGCCCCGCCACGCGCCTCGCTGAGCGGGCCGTCGCCGGTCATTGGGGCCTGGCCGAATTGTCGCCGGAATACACCTCACTGGAACAAATCTTTATCGACATCACCACATCCGAAGCGGGCCACCACGAGGAACAGGCCGCATGATGGTCTGGACCCTGGCCCAGCGCGAATTGCGCAGCCTGTTCCTGTCGCCCCTGGCCTGGTCAATCCTGGCCGTCGGCCAGTTCATACTGGCCTACCTGTTCCTGAGCCAGATGAACGATTACATAATGGTGCAGCCACAACTCAAGTTACTTGACAACGCGCCCGGCGT
>JAJDNN010000014.1 GCA_022340685.1 Pseudomonadota bacterium | reverse complement strand
CTGACCCGGTGACATTTAATGACCTGGTTCCTGCTCCTTGTCCCCGGCCAAGCCGGCCACACCCGACCTGCCCTGAATCTCCAACGCCCGTTTGTACAAGATGTTTTTCTTTTTCCCGGAAATCCGCGCGGCTAACCTGGCTGCCTGTTTCACCGGCAACTCTTCAAGTAATACTCTCAGGAAACGTTCGGTTTGCGGGTCGACCTCAGCGGCATCCGGGGTAGGGGCCCCGTGTAACAAAATCACCATCTCGCCTTTTTGCTGATTGCTGTCGTCACGCACCCGTTGCAGAACCTCACCGATAGTACCGCGCAGGAAGGTCTCGAAGGTTTTGGTCATTTCTCGTGCGAGCACCATCGGGCGGTTGGCACCGAACACGTCGAGCATGGTTTCCAGGGTCGAGAGAATGCGGTGTGGTGCTTCATAGTAAATCAGTGTCTCGCTGACCGTCTTGCGGGATTCGAGCTGCTTGTGTCGTACTCCCGCCTTGCTGGACAGGAAACCTTCAAAGCAGAAATGATCCGTCGGCAAACCGGCGGCGGACAAGGCCGTAACCAGGGCACTGGGACCCGGTATGGGAATTACCCGGATGCCGGCTTCCTGCGCGGCCCGCACCAGATGAAAACCGGGATCACTCAGTAGTGGCGTACCGGCATCTGAGACGAGCGCAATGCTCTCATCGTTCATTAACCGCCCGATCAACCGTTCGCAGATGTCACGTTCATTGTGTTCGTGAACGGCCAGACACGCGGTGTTGATATTGAAATGCTTCAATAACTGACCCGTGCGGCGGGTGTCCTCGGCAGCGATCAGCGTGGCATGCGACAATACGTCAATCGCACGCTGTGACATGTCCGCCAGATTCCCGATCGGAGTTGCGACAATATAGAGGGCGCCTTTTTCCAGGAACACGTTATAATCCTTGCGATTTTATCAACACTGCGTAATACAAAGTTTACACAAGACCATGACCCAACGTTTGCTTTCCCTGCTTTTTCTCGGCGTGCTGATACTGCTGACCGGCTGTGCACCTCAACCGGTCACACCTTCCCTGGACGCCAATACGGCTGAGCAGTTGTTTGCAAAGGGTGACAATGCCGCCGCCGCACGTCAGTTCATGGCGTTGGCGCAACAAAGCGAGTCGGCCGAACAAACCAACCTGCGACTGCGCGCCAGTGCGGCATGGGCCGCGGCAAACAAGCTGCATCAGGCCCGCCAGATTCTTCAGTCCCTGGACCTGAACACCAACAATCGCCGTCAGTCCTTTCTGGCGGATCTTGCCCGCGCCCATATCGCCCTGATTGAACGCCGCCCGGAAGATGTTCTGACATCACTCGCCACTTCACCGGAGGGGATTGTCGATAAATTTTATCTGGCCGACTATTACGGTCTGCGTGCCAGTGCCTACACCATGTTAGGCAACCGGCTGGAAACCGCACAGGAGCTGGTCATGCGGGAACGCTACCTGACAGATCCGGAACTGATTGCACATAATCAGCAACTGATCTGGCAATCACTGGCCATGCTGTCGGAACGATCTTTACAACAATTGCGCACGGCGCCGCCACCCGATGTCCTGAGTGGCTGGATGGAGTTGATCCAGATCACCAAAGCGTACCAGTTGCAACCCGCCACCCTGAAGGAAGCCGTAATCCAGTGGCGGCAATCCTATCCGAATCACCCGGTGAACAGTCAGCTACTAACGGATCTGATGAGCCGGGAACCGGAAGACATTGCTACCCCAGATCATATCGCCCTGTTGTTACCACTGAGCGGAAAATATGCTCCGGCCGGTGAAGCCGTGCGGGACGGTTTTCTGGCGGCGTATTATTCCCGTACGCCAACTACCGCACAGGTGGTTAAAATCTATGACACCGAGTCGGAACCCAACATTCTGGCGATCTATCAACAGGCAGTAAATGACGGTGCGGAATTCATCGTTGGCCCGCTAAACAAGACCCGGATTGAATTCCTGGCTGATAGCGGCAAGCTGGCGGTCCCAACCCTGGCGCTGAACTATATTCCGCGCGAAGACATCCCTGCCAACCTCTACCAGTTCGGTTTATCACCCGAGGAAGAAGCCCGGCAGGTGGCGGAAAGAACCTGGCTGGACGGCTATGTCAATGCGGCAGTCCTGATTCCGGAGGGACCCTGGGGACAACGTATCACCGATACCTTCACCGCGCGTTGGCAGGAAATCGGTGGCATCGTCGTAGAACAGCAAACCTATAATGCGTCACGCAACGATTACTCCGATCCGATCCGCCAGTTACTGAACATTGATGAAAGCAAACGCCGTTACCGAAGTCTGGCGGCGCTGCTGAACCAGACCGTGAAATATACCCCGCGCCGACGGCAGGACATCGAGTTCATTTTCCTGGCGGCCTACCCACGCCAGGCGCGCCAGATTCGTCCCCAACTAAAATTCTATCACGCGATGGATATTCCGATTTATGCCACCTCACACGTGTTTACAGGCAATCTGAATCCGGAGCGGGACCGCGACATGGATGGTCTGATGTTTGGTGACATGCCATGGGTCCTTGCCGACAGCACCGCCTATCGCGGACTACATACGGAGCTGGAACCCTACATCTCCCAGGCCGGCAACCGCTTGCAGCGTCTTTACGCGCTGGGCATCGACAGCTTTAATATCATTGCGGCCCTGTCGACCCTGAAAAAGTACCCCTACCAACGTTATGATGGTGAAACAGGCAGCCTGAGTCTGGATCCGAAACAGCGCATACATCGGCAACTGACCTGGGTGCGTTTCCGCAGCGGTCGCCCGATGCCGCTCGACGAAACCATACAGTAACTGTGTCCCATTCCAGTCCATCCACGGCCCAGATCGGTAAACAGGCCGAATCCCTCGCCTGTGAGTATCTGCAACGGCAGGGACTACACGACATCGAACGAAACTACCGGACCCGCACCGGTGAAGTGGATCTCATCATGCAAGATGGGCGGACTCTGGTTTTTGTCGAGGTGCGTTTCCGGAGCAACCCGAATTACGGCAGCGGCGCAGACAGCGTAACCCGTCGCAAACAGGACAAACTCATCAACACCGCCTTATACTACCTGCAACAACATCCACATTATGCTCACTGGGAAACCCGGTTTGATGTTGTGTCAATTTCATCACCGGCCAACCATCCGGAATTCGAGTGGATTAAAAATGCCTTTCAGGCCGAGAGATGAAAATGGATTTGCAAGACCAGATAAAACAATTATTCGACGCCAGCATTCAAACCAAGCAGGACGCCAGAGACGTACTTGCCGGTTCCATTGCGGCCGCAGTTGAACTGCTGGTGCAAACCATCAAGGCCGGGAATAAAATCCTGAGTTGTGGCAATGGCGGCTCTGCCGCGGATGCACAACATTTCGCCGCGGAACTGGTGTGCCGCTTCGAACGAGAGCGACCCGGCTTGCCGGCCATAGCCCTGACCACGGACACCTCGGCGCTCACCGCTATTTCTAATGACTACAGTTACGATCAGGTGTTCGCCAAACAGATCCACGCGCTTGGCAGAGAAAGTGATGCCCTGCTCGCCATTTCGACCAGTGGCAATTCACCCAGCATCGTCAACGCGATAGACGCCGCCCATCACCAGGGCATGTCAGTGATCGCCCTGACCGGACGCGACGGTGGTGCCATGGCGCAACATCTGCAAGGTGGGGATGTGGAAATCCGCGTCCCGTCCGAATCCACCGCCCGGATTCAGGAAGTTCACTTGCTGAGCATTCACTGCCTGTGCCATCAAATCGATGAAAACCTGTTTGGCTGAAAAATGATTTGGATGACGTGAAGCCGTTACCGTCTCTGCCCGACGCCGCCTTGCAGGCATTGCGCCACAGTCTGGCGCCGGAACAACTCATGACCGACGCCGCGGAATGCTGGAGCTACGGTTTTGACAACAGCCGACGACAGGGCCAGCCGGCCGCCGTGGCTTTTCCCCGCAGTCACGATGATGTCGTCAGTCTCATGCAAATCTGTAATACACACCGGGTGCCGCTGATACCGCGCGGCCGTGGTACGGGCACCACGGGCGCCACAGTGCCCATATCGGGCGGACTGGTGGTTTCCACCGAACAGATGACGCAAATTATTAGCATCAGCCCTGCTGATCGCTATGTGGTGGTCCAGCCCGGCGTGATAAACCAGGCCGTGCAAGAGCTGGCCGCGGAGCATGCTTTCTTCTGGCCACCCGATCCGACCAGTGCTGCCTACTGCACGGTGGGCGGCAATCTGGCCTATAACTCGGCGGGGCCACGCGCCGTCAAGTACGGCACGCCGCGGGACAATGTGTTTGGCCTGCGTGCGGTCACCGGCGCGGGCGAGTCAATTCGTACCGGGGTTTTTACCAGCAAGGGGGTAGTTGGTTACGACCTGACACGCCTGCTGATTGGCTCGGAAGGCACCCTGGCTTTTATTACCGAAGCCACTTTGAAGCTCACACCGTTGGCGCAAGCCAAGCGTACCATCCAAGTCGTTTACTGCGACATCGAATCCGCGACCACGGCGATTGCGGCGATCATGGCACAACCCGTCATACCCTGCGCACTGGAATTCATCGATGGACGGGCTATCGAAATGATCCGCAGTTACTCAGCTGCGGTCCTGCCCGACCGGGCCGGGGCCATGCTGATGATCGAGGTAGATGGCAGCGCCGCCCGTCTTGCTGATGATGTTGAAGCCGTACTCGCCGCCGCCACCAATCCCGGCCTGCTACGCAGCCAGACCGCAAGCACACCGGAAGAGATTGCCGCCCTGTGGTCCACGCGCAAGGCGCTTTCGCCGGCGCTGCGCAATGTGGCGCCCGATAAAATCAATGAGGACGTGGTAGTACCCGTTTCCAGATTACCTGCGCTGATCCGTGGCCTGGAGGCACTATCACAGGAATATCACATTCCCATCGTCAATTTCGGCCATGCCGGTAATGGCAACATTCATGTCAACCTGTTGTTCGATTCAAACGACCCGCAAAAGGTGGCAAACGCGACCGCCTGTCTGGACCAGGTATTCACGCTGGTACTGGAACTCAACGGCACCCTGTCGGGCGAGCACGGCATCGGTATGGCCAAACGGGATTTCATCGATCGGGAGATCGATCCGGTCACGCTGGATCTGATGCGCCGCATCAAAGAGGAGTTTGATCCACACGGGATATTAAATCCGGGCAAGATGTTTCCTGGTGGATAGAAAGGACTCAGACCAAGACACCAGGGCACGGAGAAACGAACTTACCGGCATGGCCATGCAGACTATGTTTATAGTGCTCAACTCCTTGCCCTGTGTGTTGATGCCTCGCCCGCTATTCTTCCAACAGCCCTGCTAGCGTACGACGATACAGGTCGGCATCCTCCGCGGAATGGCAGACTGCGATAATGCGCTCGAAGCGGGCCTCGTATTCCCGCATCACCCCAAGGGCAACGCGGGCTGCGGCTTGCTTGGGATAGCCATATACGCCGGTGCTAATAGCCGGAAAGGCAATGCTACAAATACCGTGTTGCAGTGCCAGTTCCAGCACATTGCGATAGGCATTTTCCAGCAAGCGGGGTTCGCCCTGCATACCATCGCGCCAGACCGGGCCGACGGTACTGATGATATGCCGGGCCGGCAGATTGAAGCCGGGCGAGATCCTGGCTTCGCCGGTCATGCAGCCACCCAGGGTCTGGTTGAATTCGCGCAGCTGTGGACCGGCCGCGCGATGAATGGCACCATCGACCCCACCGCCGCCGAGCAAGGAGTGATTGGCCGCGTTAACAATGGCATCAACCGGCAATGTTGTAATGTCGCCCTGGTGGATTTCGATCATGCCAGAGGATAAAGCAACAGACGGAGGTTACTTGACGAGTTTCAGACTGGGCCGACCTGGCTTGTCTGGCTCTGACCCGGAGGGTGGGTTGTCTCCATCCTGTTCATTGAACACCATACCTTGGCCGTTCTCCTTGGCATAAATCGCCAGCACCGTGGCTACCGGAAAACTGACATCCATGGCCTTACCGCCAAAGCGAGCATTAAAATTGATGTACTCGTTACCCATGTCGAGATTGTTAACCGCGATCGGGCCTAGATTCAGGACAATTTTGCCATTCTCAATATACTGGCTTGGGACCCTGGCCTCTTCCGTCTCGGCATTAACCAGGACATATGGCGTCAGATCATTGTCCACGATCCATTCATAAATGGCACGAACGAGATATGGCTGACTCGGGGACATGGACATGGTCAAAACGTTTCACGCAGATAGATAAACCACCCGGATTTAGTCTTCTTTCAGCTCTCGCTCACTCTCAGTGAGGCTTTCCTTAAACGATTCGCGATCGAACATACGCTCAGCGTAATTAATCAGTGCCTTTGCCGTTGGTGGCAATTCGATACCAAAGTAGGGCAATCGCCACAGCAATGGCGCAAAGGCGCAATCAAGTAATGAGAACTCATCACTCATGAAGTAGGGTTTCTGTTCGAAAATCGAGGTTACACTGACCAGACTGTCACGCAATTCTTTGCGCACCTTGTCACTGGCCTTGGTTTTATCACGCAACTGCTTGGCGAGCGAATACCAGTCACGTTCAATGCGGTACAGCATTAATCGGGTATGGGCACGCGATACAGGATCAACAGGCATTAATGGCGGATGTGGAAACCGTTCATCCAGATACTCCATGATGACCTGTGACTCATACAAGACAAGATCACGATCAACCAGGGTCGGAACTTCATTATATGGATTAAGATCCTTGAGTTCTTCCGGGGTGTTATCCTGGTCGACATTCTGTAAATCGTAATTGATCCCTTTTTCCGCCAGGACGATGCGTACCATATGACAATATGAACACCTGTCACCTGAAAACAGGGTCATCGCTAGTCGTCGATTCGCAAGCTGCACCATTCTGTCACTCCGTGAAATATCTGATTTAAACAAACAAAGGGGGGATGACAACATCCCCCCTGATATTGGTTACTGGATACAACTGCGTTGCAGGGATCCTGCCATAACATTCCAGAGGTTGATTAGTGGATGTCCTTCCAGAATTCTTTCTTCATGGCATAGGCAACGACAAAAAGAATAATCAGGTACAACATAACCCAGATCCCGATCGTATAGCGCTCCAGCTTGGCGGGCTCACCCATGTAGACCATGAAGTTGACCAGGTCATTGACCGCCTTGTCATACTCGGCTTCTGTCATCGTGCCGGGCACAGCAACCTCGAAGCCGGTAATCCGCTTGGCTTCGTTGCCGTCATGATCCGTGTAGGTTTCATAGAGCGGCTTTTTCAGGCCTTGCAGATCCCACAATACATGCGGCATGCCCACGTCCTTGAAAACCGTGTTATTCACACCCCAAGGACGGGACTCATCCAGGTAAAAGCCGCGCAAGTAGGAATACAGCCAGTCTGCACCACGCGCCCGTGCTACCACGGTGAGATCAGGAACTTTTTTGCCAAACCAGTTCTTGGCCTGGGACGCCGGCATGGCAACAGTCATGGGTTGACCAATTTTCTCACTGGCAAACATCAGATTATCCGTGACCTGTATGTCGGTTAATCCGAGATCCTGACCCATGCGGTTGTAGCGCATATAGGCTGCCGAGTGACAACTCAGACAGTAATTCACAAACAGCCGGGCACCACGTTGCAGCGAGGCCTTGTTATGCAGATTGATATCGGCCTTTTCAAGGTGTACACCACCACTGGCAAACGCCAGCGCAGGAGCCATCAATATCAGGAGTGAAATAATATTTTTCTTCATTAGTCTGTCACCCTTTCCGGAACCGGCTTTTCCTTGTTCAGATTTGTAAAGATCGGACTCAGCAGCATGAACGCCAGATAGGCAGTCGGTATTAGCCAGCTGCTTAATACCAGGCTCATATTACCCTCACCAACCCGAACCACATCGTAGATGGAATACAGACCAACCAGCACAATCAGTGACAGGAAACTGAAACCGGCGCTCCGTTGAGTACTGTGGAACCAGAGTACGAAAAAGAACACAAAGTACACTTCACTGAAGCGGAGGCCCATCTCGGCCAGAACTGGCTCGGGCGGGTTGACACCCAGGTAACCGAGATAAATAAACACGGCAGCAAAGAACATCAAGTTCATTTTATTCAGCGGGCTGCGATAGCGAATCGATTTGATGGGGTTCATATCGATCCACGGCAGGAAAAACAGGATTACTACCCCGCCACCCATGGCAATCACCCCGAGGAAAGGATCGGGTACTGCACGCAACATGGTGTAGAACGGCGTGAAATACCAGACCGGTGCAATATGCTCCGGTGTATTGAGCGGATCTGCCGGGACAAAATTGGCATGCTCCAGGAAATAGCCACCCATTTCCGGATAAAAGAAGATCACGCCGGTAAAGAACATCAGGAATACCACCACTCCGACGATATCTTTTACTGTGTAATAGGGGTGAAACGGAATACCATCTAGCGGTATACCATCGGGACCCTTCTTTTTCTTGATTTCCACGCCATCCGGGTTGTTGGACCCCACTTCGTGCAGGGCCAAGATATGCGCCACCACCAGACCCAGCAATACCAGTGGCACGGCAATCACATGGAAGGCAAAGAAGCGGTTCAGGGTGGCATCGGAAATCACATAATCACCCCGAATCCAGATGGACAGATCTTGACCGATAACCGGAATGGCGCCGAACAGATTTACGATAACCTGGGCACCCCAATAGGACATCTGGCCCCAGGGCAGCAGGTAGCCCATGAAGGCTTCCGCCATCAGCGCCAGATAAATCAGCATACCGAATACCCAGATCAACTCACGGGGCTGTTTGTAGGACCCGTACATCAGGCCACGGAACATATGCAGGTAGACCACGATAAAAAATGCCGAGGCACCTGTGGAATGCATGTAACGGATAATCCAGCCGCCGGGTACATCACGCATAATGTACTCCACCGAGGCGAAGGCCAGCTGCGCATCCGGCTTGTAATGCATGGTGAGGAAAATACCGGTGACGATTTGCAGCACCAGCACCAGCAGTGCCAGAGAACCAAAGAAGTACCAGAAATTGAAATTCTTGGGGGCGTAATATTTCGAGAGATGGTCTTCCCACATCTTGGTCAGGGGGAAGCGCGCATCGATCCAGCCCATGAAGTTCTGCATCTTGCTCATTATGCCGCTCCTCCATCTTTACCAATCAGAATGCGGGTTTCGGTGAGATAGGTATAGGGTGGAACGACCAGGTTGGTCGGCGCTGGGACCCCCTTAAAAACCCGACCAGCCAGATCGAAGCGGGAGCCGTGACACGGGCAGAAAAACCCGCCCAGCCAGTCCGCTCCCAGATCTGCCGGTCCGATCTCTGGCCGGTAGGTAGGTGAACAGCCAAGGTGAGTACAAATTCCGACACACACCAGATATTCCGGTTTACGGGAACGGTATTCATTCTTGGCATAGGGAGGTTGCTGATCGACCTCGGAGTGGGGATCCCGCAACCTGTCATCCAGTTTGGGCAGGTTATCCAGGGTTGCTTTGGTCCGGTTCACAATCCAGACGGGTTTACCGCGCCACTCCACGGTCAATTTGGCACCCGGCTCAAGTTTGCTTATGTCTGCCTCAACCGGTGCACCAGCTGCCTGGGCCCGGGCACTGGGCCACCATGATGCAAGGAAAGGCACAGCAGCCCCCACCACTCCAACCGCCCCCACAACTGAGGTCGCGGCAACGAGAAAACGGCGTCGATTGTTATCAGCCCCATCGGTACTCATTCAGCGTCTCCCAAAATCGGATGGAAAATACGATCGTGCAGACCGTAACATTACAGCCCGTCTCCTACTCTGATACAGATCAAGACACATCAGAATTTCATTATTTAGTAAACTCCCCGGATCAAGGCGCGCATAGTGTAGGGGTTTACCCCGGAACGGGTCAAGGAAAAGGTGTTTTTTAACATACATAACAATATGTTAGACGGGATTAGGGATATCGATAAACTGCTGCTCGAGACCGAATTCGAGGGCCAGATGCTCGCCCAATGCCCGCGCACCGTCGCGTTCGGTAGCATGGTGTCCGGCGGCAAAAAAATGTAGCCCGTATTCACGCGCGACATGTACCGTCTGCTCTGAAGCCTCACCGGTCAGATAAGCGTCCACCCCAAGTGCGGCAGCCTGCTCAATATAGCCCTGCGCTGCCCCGCTGCACCAGGCCAGGCTGTGGATAGTATCGCGCCCGGCGGCGATGTGCAGCGGTGACCGGTCCAGTTGTCGGGCCAGCAATGCCGCGAACTCCTTCGCCGGGGTTGGCCTGGCGAGTCGACCATAAAGGCCGATTTCGGGTCGATCGGGGCCAAAGTGACCCTCAATCGAAAGGCCCAGTCGTTTTGCCAACTGGGCATTGTTGCCATATATGGGATGTGCATCGAGCGGCAAATGGTACGCCAGTAAACTCACTTCATGGCTGAGCAGGCTCTTGATGCGGCGTTGCTTCATGCCCACGATACGGGGATCTTCGCCGGACCAGAAATAACCGTGATGGACCAGAATCGCATCCGCACCAGCATCGAGTGCGGCATCGAGTAGCGCCTGGCTCGCCGTCACGCCACACACCAGCCGGTTCACATCGGGCCGTCCCTCCACCTGGAGACCATTGGGACAATAATCCTTGAAGCGTTCCACCTCCAGCAGGTTGTTGCAGTATGACTCGAGTTCCTTCAGATCAACCATGCGTCATTGTCCCATATCGGCTAATATCGCCCAGAAGCGCTCGGCACTACTGTGCCGGATAAAAAATAACAGTCAACGGTTGCCATTTGCCCTGAACATTTCCGGTTAGTACGCATGCGAATTTACAAGCATCTGGTATTTCTGCTCCAGTTTGTCACCATCGGCCTGGCGGCCGCATTCGTGATTCTGTATCTCTATCCGCCATTTCAGTCCGGTACGTCGCCTGACAGCCCGGTGGTAGAGATCAAGGAAGCGCCGCTCGACAGTTCCAGCCCGCGTGCCCCCATCATCTCTTATGCGGATGCAGTCGACCGGGCAGCCCCGGCGGTGGTCAATGTGTTTACCAAAAAAACAGTCAAGGAGGAGGTCCACCCTCTCCTCAAAGATCCCTTATTCCGGCGCTTTTTCGGTGGAGATGGAGAATCAACCCGTCCGCGACAGGAAACCAGTCTCGGCTCCGGTGTCATCATAAGTCCTGAAGGATACATTCTCACCAATAATCATGTCATCAGTATGGCCGATGAGATTGAGGTCGGGCTGCCTGACGGGCGTACCGCCAAGGCCAGCCTCATTGGCACCGATCCGGAAACCGATCTGGCCGTACTAAAAATTGATCTACCTGATCTCAAGGTCATCACACTCGGCCACTCCCGGCAGTTGCGCGTCGGAGATGTCGTACTGGCCATCGGTAACCCGTTTGGCGTCGGGCAGGCCGTCACTTCCGGTATCGTCAGTGCTACCGGGCGGGATATGCTTGGGATCAACACCTTCGAAAATTTCATCCAGACCGACGCGGCGATCAATCCCGGGAATTCGGGTGGCGCGTTGATCAATGCCCAGGGCGATCTGATCGGCATCAACTCCGCCATCTTTTCCCAGAGTGGCGGTTCGCAGGGAATTGGCTTCGCGATTCCAATCAAGCTGGCGCGGAATGTCATGCAACAGATCATAGAACACGGGCACGTCATCCGTGGCTGGCTCGGCGTCGCGATTCAGGACGTTACCGAGGAACTGGCCCGCTCCTTCAGCCTGCCATCACAGAACGGCGTTATTATCACCAATATCGTGGTGGATGGTCCCGCCGACCAGGCTGGCCTGACCCGGGGTGATGCCATCATCCGGATCAATGATCAGACAGTCACCAGTGTCCGTCACGCCCTTACGTTGATCAGTCAGACCCGACCGGGGAGCACCATCACCGTCACCATACTACGACAGGGCAAGGAACTGCAGAAACAAGTGACGGTTATGGAGCGCCCTGTCAGCGAATCGTAAAACCGCACGTCTAATCAGTCGTTTTTCCCGCCAGAACATGCTGCAGGGCGGCAAGAAAAGTCGCGTTCTCGTCAGGTGTGCCGACTGTCACGCGCAGGCAATCACTCAGCATGCCACCGGC
>JAJDNN010000008.1 GCA_022340685.1 Pseudomonadota bacterium | reverse complement strand
TCGTTGAGGCCGTCTTCGATGCGCTTGGCGATCTCGATTTCACCGGCGCGGGTGAGCAGCTCGACGGCGCCCATTTCGCGCATGTACATGCGGACCGGATCGGTGGTGCGACCGAATTCGCTGTCCACGCTGGCAAGGGCCGCGGCGGCTTCTTCAGCGGCATCTTCATCAACGGTCGGGTTGGATTCGAGGATAGTTTCCGTATCGGGGGCAGATTCATGAACCTGGATGCCCATATCGTTGATCATGGTTACGATATCTTCGATCTGTTCCGGATCGACGATGTCGCTCGGGAGGTGATCGTTCACCTCGGCATAGGTCAGGTAGCCCTGCTCCTTGCCCTTTTTGATCAATAACTTAAGCTGTGATTGCTGCTGATTCTGATCCATTACTTGTGCTCTGGCTTGGTTCATAGAGTTTGGCTCTGCGGATTGGGGCGAAAAAACTATCGAAGTCTACACGATCGCACCGATTTATCCAGTTTCATCTCATGGTAGAGTTTAGACGCTTTTTTAAAAAAATCCTTGTAAATCTGATATTTAATCAAGATTTATGCCGGATATGCGATTAGCCACGCTTTAGTGTGCCAAACAGCGCATTAAGTTCCCGTTTTTCCTCTGCGCTTAGCTCGCCTTGCTGTGAACGGGCCAGGAGGTTGTCCAGGCGGTGTTCGGATCGCAGGCGATCAAGCTGGGCAAGGGCACCGAGGAATTCCTGTTCCAGCGAGGCAGTGTCATCGACTTCCGGTTCCCAGATGGCAATTTTTTCCAGGTGGGCTACATGCTCTGCGCCCCGCCAGCGTTCCAGCAGGGCGCTGGTACTCAGATGGGGGTTTGCCTGCAGGATTTCAAGGACTTGCACCAGTAAGTCCACACCGGGTACCGCCATCCCGGTAAACCGGGCCGGGTCCCCGGCTTGCTGGGCCAGTGCTGGCTGGTGTAACAGGCGCATCAGCGCAATGCGCACCGGCGACAGGGGTTGTTGCTGACGGGTGGCCGTGCGGCGTTGACCGGGCTTGTGTGCCCGTTTTGGCTGTTCCGGTCCCGCGAGCAGGACCGCCAGCTCGGCCGGCTCGAGACGGGACAGCCGGGCCAGTTGTTCGGTCATCATGTGGCGGAAGACTCCGGGAGGCAGTTTGTTCAGCAGCGGCCGGGCCTGGTTGACCAGTTGTGCCCGTCCATCGATGCTGCCTGTATCGGCTGATTTGGCCAGATGTTGAAAGAAGAATTCAGAGAAGGGCAGCGCCGCGGCCATCTCGGCTTCAAACCCGTCTTTACCGACGGCACGTACCCGGGTGTCGGGATCCTCGCCTTCCGGCAGGAACATGAAGCGGATCTGGCGGCCTTCCCGCATACTCGGCAGGGCGTTGTTCAGCGCACGCCAGGCCGCGTCGCGCCCGGCCCGGTCGCCATCGAAGCAGAACACCACTTCAGGTGTAATCCGGAACAGTCGGTTCAGGTGTTCCTCCGTGGTGGCGGTGCCGAGGGTGGCGACGGCGTAACGGAGTCCGAACTGGGCCAGCGATACCACATCCATGTAGCCCTCCACCACCAGGAGGTGCGGGATGTCTCGCAGGGCCTGGCGCGCTTCATACAGGCCGTAAAGTTCCTGGCCCTTGTGAAACAAGGGTGTTTCAGGTGAATTGAGGTATTTTGCCCCGCCAGGTTTGCCCGGCTCGGTTGCCCTGCTCATTGCCGTCGGGTCACCCGCATCAAGCGAAGCGCTCTCGTCGTCTGGCAGAATGCGTCCACCGAAGCCGATGGTGCGGCCGCGGCGGTCCCGGATCGGAAACATGATCCGGTCCCGGAATCGGTCGTAACACTTGCCGTCCTCCTTGCGGATCAGCATGCCGGTCGTCACCAGCTGATTTTGCCGTTCCGTGCTGGTGCCGAGGGCACGCAGGAGATTATCCCACCCCGGCGGCGCGAAGCCGAGTCCGTATTCGGCGGCGATCTCACCGCTGAGGCCGCGTTGCTTGAGGTAATCGATAGCCCGTTGCGCCTGGGGTTGCTGACGCAACCGGGCCCGGTAATACCGACTCGCTTCGCCCAGCAGATCGTACAGTTTGTCTGTGTCGCGGCGGGCGTCCGGCCGGGGGGCGGTGCCGCTTTCGTAGGGCACTTCAAGTCCCACCTGGCTGGCCAGCTCCTCGATCGCTTCGGGAAAGCTCAGATGATCGTATTCCATCAGAAAACCCACCGCCGTGCCGTGGGCTCCACAACCAAAACAGTGATAGAACTGTTTGGTCGGGCTGACGGTGAAAGAAGGGGTCTTCTCATTGTGGAACGGACAGCAGGCAGTGTATTCGCGGCCGGCCTTCTTCAGCGGCGCCCGCGCGTCGATGACCTCGACGATATCGACACGGTTCATCAATTCGTCAATGAAGGATTGGGGAATGCGACCGGCCATGGGGGAATTCTATACGGCTTTGGCGAAAGTGGCTGGTTTTACTGTCTGGCGGGTTGTGCCGCGCTGGCCACGGAACGTGTTGCATGTAATTGTAATAGGGAGCAAAAACGGGAGTGCTGTGCCTTGGTCGGCAGTCGAGCCGCGTTTGTTAGTCGGACAGGCGCTGCTTGATGGTCTGGCTGACCTGTCCCATATCGGCGCGGCCGGCCAGTTTCGGTTTGAGCATGCCCATCACCTTGCCCATATCCTTTATGCTTTGGGCCCCCGTGGCGCTGATAGCCTCATCCACGAGGGCGTCGATGTCGGCTTCGCTGAGTGGCTCGGGCAGGTAGTCCTGGATGATGCCGATTTCGAATATTTCCTGATCGGCCAGTTCGGTGCGGCCGGCCTTCTGGAACTGGCTGATGGAGTCCTTGCGCTGCTTGACCATCTTTTCCAGCACGCTGAGGATCTGGTCATCATCAAGGGTGATGCGCTCGTCGACTTCGCGTTGCTTGATCGCGGCAGCGATCAGGCGTAATACGCCAAGGCGCGGCTTGTCCTTGGCCTTCATCGCCGTTTTGATGTCGTGGGTGATGCGGTCGGAGAGATCGCTCATGGCAGAAACAATGAGCCCGCCGGTAGGCGGGATCGGAAGACTCAGTAGAGACGCCGTGTGCGAGCGCGTTCCCTGGAAACCTTCTTCTGGTGACGCTTGACGGCCGCGGCCATCTTGCGTTTACGGACGGTGGTCGGCTTTTCGTAAAACTCGCGGCGACGTACTTCGGACAGGACGCCGGCCTTTTCACAGGCGCGCTTGAAGCGGCGCAGGGCAATGTCAAAGGGTTCGTTTTCTCTTACACGTACTTCAGGCATATCGCCTTCACCTCAATAAAATGTTGAATTCAGCAAGGCGCGCAAGTTTAATACCGTCTTTTGCCAATTGCAAAACATTCTACGTCGAAATTTGAGGGAAATGCCCCGATCATGCGAGTTCTAGGTATCGAAACGTCCTGCGACGAGACCGGCGTGGCCATTTACGACAGCGGGCGGGGTCTGCTGGCCGACGCCCTTTACAGCCAGGTGGCCCTGCACGCGGAGTATGGCGGGGTTGTCCCGGAGCTGGCTTCCCGCGACCACGTGCGCAAAACCCTGCCGCTGGTCCTGCAGGTACTGGAGCAGGCCGGAATCACCGGCGTGGAGATTGAGGGTGTCGCCTACACCGCCGGGCCGGGGCTGATCGGCGCGCTGCTGGTGGGCGCCGCGATTGGTCGCAGCCTGGCCCTGGGCTGGGGCGTGCCCGCGGTAGCGGTACATCATATGGAAGGCCACCTGCTGG
>JAJDNN010000190.1 GCA_022340685.1 Pseudomonadota bacterium | reverse complement strand
GTGGTGGACCGATTCAAGGTGCGATCCGATGTCAAAACCCGCCTGGCAGATTCACTGGAAACTGCGCTCAATCTGGGCGACGGGCTGGCGCGGGTGGCCTGGATGGACGAGGCCGCGCTGGACGACATCGTGTTCTCGGCCCGCTTCGCCTGCCCGGTGTGCGGTTACTCTATCAGCGAACTGGAACCACGCCTATTTTCGTTCAACAACCCGGCCGGCGCCTGTCCCGGCTGTGACGGCCTGGGCCACCAGCAGTTCTTCGACCCGGAGCGCGTGGTGACGCACCCCGAACTCAGCCTCAGCAGCGGCGCCATTCGCGGCTGGGATCGGCGCAGTATTTACTATTTTCAAATGCTCACCTCACTGGCCCGACACTACGATTTTGACATGGACACCCCCTTCCACGCGCTGCCAGAATCACTGCGCAATGTCATCCTGTACGGCTCTGGCAACGAACAAATCGAATTCAGCTACTTCAATGATCGGGGCGGGGAATACCACAAACTCCAGCCCTTCGAGGGCGTCATCCCCAATATGCAGCGTCGCTACCGCGACACCGAGTCCAACGTGGTGCGCGAAGACCTGGCCCGTTATCTCAGCCACCAGGCCTGCCCGGATTGTGGCGGCACCCGCCTCAACCAGGCGGCCCGCCATGTATTCGTGCTGGACAAGAATCTGCCCGCCATTACTGCCATGCCCATCGACACCGCCCAGGCCTTTTTTGCCAGGCTCACCCTGCCGGGCCGGCGTGGCGAAATCGCCGCAAAAATCGTCAAGGAAATCAGCCAGCGCCTCGATTTTCTCGTCAATGTGGGACTGGAATACCTGAGCCTGGATCGCAGCGCAGACACCCTGTCGGGCGGCGAGGCGCAGCGCATTCGCCTGGCCAGCCAGATCGGTGCCGGACTGGTGGGCGTCATGTATATTCTGGACGAACCCTCCATCGGCCTGCATCAGCGGGACAACACCCGCCTGCTCAAGACCCTCACCTACCTGCGTGATCTGGGTAATACCGTGATCGTGGTCGAGCACGATGAGGAAGCCATCCTAAGCGCCGACCACGTGGTAGATATCGGTCCCGGCGCCGGGGTACACGGTGGGCGCATCGTCGCACAGGGCACGCCACGGGACATTATGGCCAACCCGGCCTCCCTCACTGGTCAGTATCTGTCAGGACGCAAGGCCATTGCTATTCCTGCGGTGCGCACCCCCAACGACCCGCAGCACCAAGTCTCCATCCGTGGTGCCTCCGGCAACAACCTGCGCGCGATCGATGTGGACATCCCGGTAGGCCTGATGACCGCCATCACCGGGGTCTCCGGCTCTGGCAAGTCCACCCTGATCAACGATACCCTGTACCGCCACGCTGCGCTGGAAATCAACCGCAGCAGCAGCGAGGACCCCGCCCACTGCGAGGCCATCCTGGGTCTGGAACAGTTTGACAAGGTGGTCGACATCG
Organism: Pseudomonadota bacterium; assembly: GCA_022340685.1. Lineage (GTDB taxonomy): Bacteria > Pseudomonadota > Gammaproteobacteria > UBA6429 > Thiohalophilaceae > JAJDNN01. Next base: position 14,230 of record JAJDNN010000190.1, on the reverse strand, counting down.
ACCAGAGCCCCATCGGCCGCACCCCGCGTTCCAACCCGGCCACCTATACCCAACTGTTTACGCCCATCCGCGAGCTGTTCACCGGCACGCCGGAAGCCCGCGCCCGTGGCTACAATCCGGGCCGTTTCAGCTTCAACGTCAAGGGCGGTCGCTGCGAAGCCTGCCAAGGGGATGGTGTAATCAAGGTGGAGATGCATTTCCTGCCCGACATCTATGTAGCCTGCGATGTATGCAAGGGTAAACGCTACAACCGCGAGACGCTGGAAATCAGGTACAAGGGCAAAAACATCTATGAAGTGCTGGCCATGACCGTGGAGGAAGCCCTGGCATTCTTTGACGCTATCCCGCCGGTGCGGCGCAAATTGCAGACCCTGATGGACGTGGGACTGAGCTATATCACACTCGGCCAGAACGCCACCACCCTGTCGGGCGGCGAGGCGCAGCGCGTCAAGCTGGCGCGCGAACTGTCCAAGCGCGATACAGGCCGCACCCTGTATATCCTGGACGAACCCACCACCGGGCTGCACTTCCACGACATAGAGCAACTGCTGGCTGTACTCCACCGGCTGCGCGACCACGGTAACACCATCGTGGTCATCGAGCACAACCTGGACGTGATCAAGACCGCCGACTGGATCATCGACCTCGGTCCGGAAGGCGGCAACAAGGGTGGTACCATCGTGTGTGCCGGCACGCCCGACCAGATCGCCGCCCATCCCGATTCCCATACCGGGCAATTCCTCCGGCCCCTGCTGGAACATACACCCGCCAAGGCCAGTCACAACTAGTTACCCCATTACGAACTTGAATCGCGGGTCTCATGTACTGTGAGGTTGATAGCCCTGTGGCAGGCAAACCGGCGCACGCAATGAGCGTGGACTGGAAACTGTTATTCAGGTCTCGCTGGATCCATGGCATCGCGCTGGTGTCCCTCTTCCTGTTTGCAACAACGCCGACAGCCGCCTTTACTCCGGAACAGGAAGCCTGGCTGGAAGACGACAGCGCGCAGCGCGCCCGGACGGTCAACGAAGGAGACCTGGTGTTCCTGTCAGGCGAGCCCGATCCGTCTGTTCTGCACGCCGACTCACAACTAATCATCACACCGCACAGCCTCGACTCCGGCTGGGTGGACCTTGAGCAATGTTACAGGAACCTCGATGCCGTGCCGGTGATGCAGGTTGTATATCAATACAAGCAGATGCGTAACCTGCAACTCCTGTCGACAAAAAATATCGGCAAGGCCTGGCTCGACGGCCAGTCGGTGCAATTGGAGGACGTTAATCGCAATGCCACACTTTGCATTCGCGCCCAGGTTCGGATCTTCTACCTGAACCCCGACCGAACCTACAGCCTGGTCAACGGTCCCTTCCACCGCCGTTTCCTGGACGGCTACTATCCGTATCTCGTCACGCTGCGGATCACCTATCCAGTTGCGCAGCTCGAATTCCTCGACATCCGCCCCTCGGCCCAGCCCGGATTTGCCGTAACCGGTTCAAAGGGCAAGGTCCTGATCGAAGCATGGTTTGAAGGCGTATTAAATACCGAAATACACTTTAAGGTGCGCCACTAATCCAACAGAGGCCGGGCTATGCCGGCCTTTTTTAGAGCCCAGGTGTGAGCATTTAATTTCTGTATCGGATTACAGGTTTATACACAACCGGTGGGTTTGGGCAGGCCGCCGTATTTGGTGATCGGTTTCATCGGGCCGGTCATCCACATTTTGAATATTTCCTTCTGATCTTCACCGAGATATTTGGCGAATTTTCGGATCGGCGGAACTACACTGTTTTCGTCATAGTATTCCCGCGCCTTGAGGATCTGGTTCCATTTTTGATCATCAATTTCGACTCCGTCGGCTTCTGCCATAGCCCGGCCAATTTCAGGCGTCCATTGACCCATGTCCACCAGGTATCCGTCTCCGTCACGTTCCGGTAATTCCATCTCTTAGCTCCTGTGTTGTGTCTGGAAAGAAATAACCTGACCAGACGTCAGTTTTTTATCCCCTTAAACTACGGGGTAAATTGATAGCAGTTTACGCATTGTAAAATAGGAGCTTGCTACACAAATTTCAATCCCGCCCGCACACTATAAGTTGATGCGTGTACCAATCGTCAGTCCAAATTGCCGTGCAGCGGAACCCTGGTTAATGGCGATTTCAATGAGTCCATTTGAGTTCACATACCAGAAGGGTTGCCCGGTCGGCACTTCCGCAAAGGTACGGGCATAGTTGATTCTGCTGATCCCGATACGCAGCGCTGCCTTTGTATTCGCAACCCGGCCTTGCAGACCCGTCATGGCATTGCCGAAATCGTCGAGGTAAATGACTTCGGCCAGCTCATCTGGCCACGCGGACTCCGCAATTACCAGCTCGGTCTCTGCCATGGCTGGCCGTTCGTCATTGGCCAGTTGGGCCGCAATCGGCGCAAAATAATCACGACCGTGAAAGGAGTCAGACAGGCGTTTGGGCTGCCAGTTAATGTGCCAGGCCTGACAGTCAACGGCCTGCCTGACGACCCTGTTGAACAGGCCATTATCCGGGCCAACAAACCAGCGTCCATCAGCTTGCACGACACAGGGACGACGCTGGTCAGTGCCGACACCGGGATCCACCACGGCAAGGAATACCGTGCCGGGAGGAAACGCAGTTACCATTGAGGCCAGTAGATAGGCGGCGGCACGGGGATTAAAGTGGGGGGCATCGTGCATAAGGTCGACAATGGGCTGATCGGGCGCCTGGGTAAGCAAGACAGCCTTCATCTGCCCCACATAAGGGCCGTTCCAGCCAAAGTCGGTGAACAGTACAATCATGACTACAGTGTAGGCCTGCCTTGCGTAACGGGAAAGTGCGGATCCGCTGCAGGTTTGTTCCAGGGGGTGAATACCTCGCAAAGAACACCCCCAGGATCGATGGCTGGGTTGTTTTCATTGGCGTTCGTGGAACATAAAAAAAACCGGGCAATGCCCGGTTTTTTTACATGGTCATGATTGGACAGCTCAGGCTGTCGCGGCTTTACTCTTCTCCACTTCGACATCCACGACCTCGGGCCGATCAACGAGTTCCACATATGCCATCGGCGCATTGTCGCCAGGGCGATGGCCACACTTCAGGATGCGCAGATATCCGCCTGGGCGTTCCTTGTATCGCGGACCCAGTTCTTCGAACAATTTGGTAACGATGTCGCGGTTGCGCAGGCGGGCAAATGCCAGCCGCCGGTTTGCCACGCTATCTTCCTTCGCCAGGGTGATCAGCGGTTCCGCCTTGCGGCGTAGTTCCTTGGCCTTAGGCAAAGTAGTGCGGATCAGTTCATGTTCAAACAGTGACGCCGACATGTTCTTGAACATCGCCTTGCGGTGACTGCTGTTACGGTTCAGTTTACGACCACTTTTTTGGTGACGCATGGTTTTCTACCTTCGCAATTCCGGTTCGTTCAAGTTCGTCTGATGGCGTTAAATAACGCCTTCCTCATTCTTTTCTTTCAGGCTGGCCGGCGGCCAGTTTTCAAGCCGCATACCCAGCGACAAACCGCGTGAGGCCAGGACATCCTTGATTTCGGTCAGGGACTTTCTACCCAGGTTCGGAGTCTTGAGCAATTCCACCTCGGTACGCTGAATCAGGTCTCCAATATAGAAAATCTGTTCGGCTTTCAGGCAATTGGCGGAACGGACAGTCAGTTCGAGATCGTCGACCGGCCGCAACAGAATCGGATCAATATCCGGTTCGTAACCTTCTTCCGGCTCTTCTTCCTTACTGCGGAGATCCACAAAAGCGGATAACTGATCCTGCAAGATGGTCGCCGCACCCCGAATTGCTTCTTCGGGATCAATGGTACCGTTGGTTTCCAGCTCGATAATCAGTTTGTCCAAATCGGTACGCTGTTCAACGCGTGCGCTGTCGACGATATAGGCTACACGCTGAACAGGACTGAAACTCGCATCCAGTTGCAGGCGACCAATCGGGCGATCTTCGTCTTCTTCCTGAACGCGTGCAGTGGAAGGTTGATAGCCTCGTCCCTTCGACACTTTCAGGGTCATGTTGAGCTCGCCGCTCTTGGTCAGGTTGGCAATGAGGTGTTCCGGGTTGATGACTTCAACATTGTGATCCAGCGCAATGTCCCCGGCAGTGACCGGCCCCGGACCTTTCTTGTTCAGTGTCAGGGTTGCTTCACCTTCTCCGGCCATACGCAGCGCAATGCCTTTCAGGTTTAGCAGGACGTCAACCACATCTTCCTGCACACCTTCGATAGTGGTGTATTCATGCAACACACCCTCAATTTCAACTTCGACAATGGCGCATCCATCCAGTGAGGACAACAGGATACGGCGCAGTGCGTTACCGAGCGTATGTCCGAAGCCACGTTCCAGTGGTTCCAGCGTCACTTTGGCATGCGTATCGTTGAATTGCTGAATATCCACAATTCGGGGTGTCAGAAAATCAGTTACTGAGCCCTGCATTTAATGCCCTCTCAAATGTTCCTGTGATAAATCTGTAAACCTGAGCAGAATGACTGTCAGCCGGTTACTTGGAGTAGAGTTCGACGACCAGATGCTCGTTGATATCCGATGGCAGATCACTACGTTCTGGTACGCTCTTATATGTCCCTTCCAGCTTGTCCAGATTGACATCGACCCAGTCAACCAGACCACGCTGTTGGGCCGCTTCTGCCGCGCCCTTGATGCGCAGTTGCTTGGCTGCTTTATCATTAACCGAAACAACATCTCCGGCCTTGACCTGATAGGAAGGAATGGTCACTTTGACGCCATTTACGGTAATCGCATTGTGCCGAACCAGCTGCCGTGCTTCAGAGCGGGACGCGCCGAAGCCCATGCGATATACGACATTGTCCAGTCGACATTCCAACAACTGCAGCAGGTTTTCACCAGTCGAACCTTTCTTGCGGTCCGCCTTCGTGTAATAACTGCGGAACTGATCTTCCAACACCCCATATATACGACGCAGTTTCTGCTTTTCGCGCAACTGGGTGGCATAGTCAGACATACGACCACGACGCCCCTGGCCATGCTGACCCGGCGGGAACGCCCGATTTTCCATGGCGCACTTGCCACTGAAGCATTTTTCGCCTTTCAAAAAAAGCTTCTCGCCTTCACGGCGACACTGGCGACATTTGGGACCGATATATCTAGCCAAGGTAATTCTCCCGCTTAAACGCGACGTTTCTTGGGTGGGCGACAACCATTATGGGGAATGGGGGTCACATCTGAAATGTTGGTAATCTTGAAGCCTTTGGCGTTCAGGGCACGTACTGCAGACTCACGGCCTGGACCCGGACCCTTGACGCAGACTTCCAGGTTCTTCATGCCGAATTCCTGCGCCATGGTGCCAACACGTTCCGCAGCCACCTGCGCGGCAAACGGGGTACTTTTGCGTGAACCACGGAAGCCGGAACCACCCGCGGTCGCCCAGCACAGGGCGTTGCCCTGGCGGTCGGTAATCGTCACGATGGTGTTATTGAAGGAGGCATGAATATGGGCAATGCCATCTGCCACGTCTTTCTTGACCTTCTTGCGAGTACGGCCTGATGATTTGGGTGCTGCCATAATTTAACCTGTTATCTTCTGATGGGTTTGCGTGGACCCTTACGGGTACGTGCGTTGGTACGTGTGCGCTGGCCGCGTAGCGGCAGGCCACGACGGTGACGGATACCCCGATACGATCCCAGGTCCATCAGGCGCTTGATATTCATGGAAACCTCACGTCGCAAATCACCTTCCACAGTATATTTGGCAATTTCGTTGCGTAGTGATTCCACTTCGTTTTCTGCCAGATCCTTGATCTTGGTGTCAGGCTTGATACCGGTAGCGTCACATATTTTCAGTGCGCGAGAACGACCAATACCGTAGATTGCCGTCAAGGCAATCTCGGTATGTTTGTTCACCGGAATATTGATACCAGCAATACGGGCCATGTAGCCACTCCCTCAACTCAGTTACCGTTTTTCGCGCGGACAAAGTCCCCGGGAAAACACGCAATTTTACGAAATACGGCCTGCCACGGCAAGGCCTTTTGAAATAAAAACTGTCCATCGACCCACGTTAAGGCACTGAACAAACGCCATTTTTCAACCCTGGCGCTGCTTGTGACGCGGATCCGTGCAAATCACCCGTACCACGCCATTGCGACGGATGACTTTGCAGTTTCGACATAGTCTTTTTACAGATGCACGTACTTTCATTTCTCTACTCCAGAATTCCTTACCCGACCGTTTAGCGCAACATACCCGCGCCACCGGCACCCTTCAAATTGGCTTTCTTCATCAGGCCTTCATACTGATGAGACATCAGATGGGCCTGTACCTGTGCCATGAAATCCATCACGACGACCACAATGATCAGTAACGAGGTGCCGCCAAAGTAGAATGGGACATTCCAGTACACAATCAAAAATTCCGGCAACAAGCATACCGCCGTGATATAGAACGCCCCGACCAGGGTCAGGCGCCCCAGAATGCGATCGACATAGCGGGCTGTCTGTTCCCCCGGGCGGATACCCGGAACAAACGCACCGGAACGCTTCAGGTTGTCTGCTGTTTCTTTTGGGTTGAACATCAGCGCCGTATAAAAAAAGCAGAAAAACACAATTGCCAGGGCATATAACAATACATACAGTGGCTGCCCGGGTGACAACATAGTCGCCACATCCTGCAGCCAGCTGAACGGTCCCTCCGTATTACCCCCAAACCAGCCCGCGATTGTGGCCGGAAACAGGATGATACTGGACGCAAAGATCGGCGGAATCACACCGGCCATGTTAATTTTCAGCGGTAAAAAGCTGGACTGCGCGGCAAATAACTTACGTCCCTGCTGCCGCTTGGCATAATTTACTGTAATCCGCCGCTGGCCGCGTTCCATGAAGACCACAAACGCGGTGACTGCCATCGCCACCATAAACAACACCAGAATAAAACCATAGCTCAGTTCACCGGTACGACCCAGCTCAAGCGTGCCGCCGATGGCCGCGGGCAACCCCGCCACAATCCCGGCAAAGATAATCATTGAAATCCCATTGCCGATGCCGCGTTCAGTAATCTGCTCACCAAGCCACATTAGAAACATCGTGCCAGTCACCAGCGTTACCACGGTAGTGAAGTAAAATGTATTTTGGTCGATGATAACCAGTCCCGGCTGCCGTGACAGCGCAACTGCTACCCCTAGTGCCTGGAAAGTTGCAAGCCCCAGCGTCGAAATACGGGTGTACTGGGTAATCTTGCGTCGTCCGGACTCCCCTTCCTTGTTCAGCTGTTCCAGTTTCGGGTGTACCTTGGTCAGCAGCTGAACGATGATGGACGCCGAAATGTACGGCATGATGCCCAGTGCAAACAGCGACAGACGCTTTAACGCACCGCCCGAAAACATATTGAACATGGACAGGATGGTCCCTTCCTGACGTTCAAACAATTGCGTCAGTGTTGCCGGATCGATGCCCGGCACGGTAATAAACGAGCCGATCCGGAACACCAACAGGGCGCCTATCAGGAACAGAATGCGTTGGCGCAGTTCGGTAAACTGACCGCCAGCCAGTGCATTCGCCATACCTTGTCGAGTCGCCCCCACCTGTGCTTACTCTTCGACCTTACCGCCAGCGGCTTCAATCGCTTCACGCGCACCCTTGGTTACACGGATCCCCTTCAGGGTCACCGCTTTGTCCAGTTTTCCGGACAGCATGACCTTAACGTTCAGGATATTCTTGTTGATGAGATTGGCTTTCTTCAGTACGTCCAGATCTATCACATCCTCATCCAGCTTGTTCAGTTCATGCAGGCGAATTTCATCCGTAACCATACCAACACGGGAACTGAAACCCACTTTTGGGACCCGCCGTTGTAATGGCATCTGGCCGCCTTCGAATCCGATTTTATGGAAACCACCGGAACGCGATTTCTGTCCCTTATGACCACGGCCTGCGGTTTTGCCCAGCCCGGAACCAATGCCACGCCCGACGCGCTTGCGTGATTTCTTTGCACCGGGTGCAGGTTTGAGGGTATTTAAATACATATCAGTTCTCCTCGACCTTGACCATGTAACTGACCTTGTTGATCATGCCGCGGGTACAGGCAGTATCTTCCACTTCAACCGTGTGGTGCATGCGACGCAGACCCAGTCCGGCAACGCAGGCCTTGTGTGATGCCAGTCGGCCATTGGTGCTACGTATCTGCGTTACCTTGATTTTCTTTTGTTTAGCCATGTTCTTAATCCAGGATATTTTCTACTTTTTTGCCTCGTTTGGCCGCCACCTCGTCCGGTGACGACATGGCACCCAGTCCCTTGATGGTGGCACGAACAACATTAACCGGATTGTTGGAACCGATGCACTTGGCCAGCACATTGTGCACGCCTACAACATCAAATACCGCACGCATCGGTCCGCCGGCGATAACACCGGTACCTTCGGAAGCCGGCTGCATATATACCTTGGCGGCGCCATGTTCGGCGGTAATCGGATATTGCAACGTGCCACTCTTTAGCGATACCTGGACCATGTTCTTGCGGGCATTCTCCATCGCCTTGGATATTGCCACTGGCACTTCACGTGCCTTGCCACGACCAAAACCAACTCGGCCCTCACCATCACCAACTACGGTCAATGCGGAGAAACCAAAAATGCGCCCTCCCTTCACAACCTTGGCAACACGGCGTATACCTACCAGACGTTCTTGTAACCCGTCCGTACTCTGTTCTTTGTCAAATCCTGCCATTGTATTCAACCCTTAGAATTGCAGTCCGGCTTCACGCGCAGCGTCTGCCAACGCCTTGATGCGGCCATGATATTTAAAACCTGAGCGATCAAACGCGACCGTGGTGATACCCGCCGCCTTGGCTTTCTCGGCTATGATTTTGCCAACTTCCGCGGCTGCCGCTGAGTTACCGCTGTACTTGATGTTGCTCTTGACGTCCGCCTGGAGCGTTGACGCATAGGCAACCACTTCACTGCCATTGGGCGCGATGACCTGTGCGTAGATGTGGCGCGGTGTACGGTGTACAGTCAGCCGCGGCACAGCCAGTTCACGAATCTTGGAGCGGGCACGGCGTGCGCGGCGAATACGAGCTGTTTTTTTATCCATCGTCTTAATCCTGCCCTTACTTCTTCTTGGCTTCTTTACGAACAATGCGTTCGTCTGAATATTTCACGCCCTTGCCCTTGTATGGCTCCGGCGGACGGAACGCGCGAATCTCGGCAGCCACCTGGCCAACCCGCTGCTTGTCGATACCCTTAACAACGACTTCGGTTTGACTCGGCGCCTCGATCGTGATGCCTTCCGGCATGTCATAACTGATCGGATGCGAATGCCCAAGCGTCAGATTTAGAGACTTTCCTTGTACCTGGGCGCGGTAACCAACGCCTACCAGTTCAAGCTTCTTTTCAAATCCATCACTAACTCCGATCATCATATTGTTAATCAGGGAGCGAGCTGTACCACTTTGCGGCAATGCACCATCAATGCCTTCGCGCGGCTGAAAAGACAGCACTGTATCATCGCGGACAATCTCGACCGCCGGGTGGACGGTATGTTCCATGCTGCCTTTGCTTCCCTTCACCGTAACGTGTTGATTGTCGATCTTTACTTCCACGCCGGAGGGAATTGAAATTGGGGTAATTCTTGCCATCGTTGTTACCTTTTTACTGTACGTAGCACAGCACTTCGCCACCAAACCCGGCTTTACGTGCCGCGCGGTCAGTCATCAGACCCGTCGAGGTCGAGACAATCGCCACACCCAGTCCACCCATGACCTTGGGCAGCTCATCCTTACCCTTGTAAATCCGCAGGCCAGGCCGACTAACACGCTTGATCTTTTCGATCACTGGTTTTCCCTCGTAGTACTTGAGAGAAATAGTCAGCGCCGGTTTGCCATCCTGTTCGCCCGAGGCAAAATCAGTTATATAACCTTCGTCCTGTAGCAGTTTGGCAATCGCCAGTTTCTGTTTGGACAGAGGCATGACCACGTCAGGCTTACCAGCCGCAAGGGCATTGCGAATACGGGTCAGCATATCTGCAATTGGGTCAGTCATACTCATGTGTCTTACTCCTGAATTCTCTTGTTACCAGCTACCTTTGCGCAGGCCGGGTACATCACCGCGCATAGTATGCTCGCGTAGTTTATTACGGCACAGGCCGAACTTGCGATAAACCCCGTGTGGCCGACCGGTTATACGGCAGCGACGTCGCTGGCGCACAGGACTGGCATTGCGCGGCAACTGCTGCAACTTCTCCTGCGCCGCAATCCGGTCCTCGTGGCTGGATTCTGGATTCTTGATAATCGCCTTCAGTTCAGAACGCTTGGTAGCATACTTCTTGACTGTCTTCGTGCGCCTGAATTCGCGCTCAATCATGCTCGCCTTTGCCATCTGGTTCTCCTGCCTTAAGCCCTAATCGGTAAGTTGAACGCTTTCAACAGCGCCCTGCCTTCATCATCATTTTTTGCAGTGGTGGTTATGGTTATATCCAGGCCACGTATTTTATCGACTTTGTCGTATTCAATTTCAGGAAAGATAATCTGTTCCTTCACACCCATACTGTAGTTTCCACGACCATCGAAAGATTTCGCGCTCAAGCCACGAAAATCACGCACTCGCGGTATCGCGATGCTAATCAGTCGATCCATGAATTCGTACATGCGTTCATTACGCAAAGTAACCTTGCAGCCAATTGGCCAGCCCTCACGGATCTTAAAGCCGGCGTTGGATTTCCGCGCATGAGTTACAATCGGCTTCAGGCCGGAAATCTTGGTCATGTCGCCAACCGCGTTCTCGAGCACTTTTTTATCGCCCACTGCTTCACCGACACCCATGTTGAGTGTGATCTTGGTAATCCGCGGTACTTCCATAACACTCTTGTAGCCAAACTGCTCTTGCAGTTGCTTGACGACTGTATCTTTGTAGTATTCCCGTAATCTTGCCATCATTCTTCAACCTGTCATCATTAAGCGTCAATAACTTCGCCGTTAGATTTAAAATAACGCACCTTGCGGCCATCCTCGAGGCTCTTGATGCCAACTCGATCCGCCTTGCCCGTAACCGGGTTATAAATCGCGATATTGGAAATATCCATCGGCATTTCCATTTCGATGATCCCGCCCGGTACGCCGGCACCCGGATTCGGTTTCTTGTGTTTCTTGGCGACATTGATATTCTCGACAAGTACACGATCAACCTCGGGAATTACGCGAATCACACTGCCGCGCTTGCCTTTGTCTTTACCTGTAATGACAATGACGTCATCACCTTTTTTAATCTTATGCATGGCCTTAACTCTCTGCCTTTACAGCACTTCCGGTGCCAGGGAAATAATCTTCATAAAATTCTCGGTCCGTAGTTCACGTGTAACCGGGCCAAAAATACGGGTGCCAATCGGCTGGTTTTGCGGATTCAGCAATACCGCGGCGTTGCTATCAAACCGAATCACAGAACCATCGGCGCGACGCACGCCCTTGCGGGTCCGTACTACAACCGCATTGTAAACGTCACCCTTTTTCACACGGCCCCGTGGGATGGCTTCCTTGATGCTAACTTTGATGATGTCACCCACACGGGCATAACGGCGTTTTGATCCGCCAAGCACCTTAATACACTGAACACGACGCGCGCCGCTATTATCGGCCACATCGAGTACTGTTTGCATCTGGATCATCGGTAACTCCGCTAAACCTTGATTCGTTAATTAAACTATTGCCGCACGTTCAATAATTTTTTCCAACTTCCATGACTTGGTCTTGGAAATCGGCCGGCACTCACTAATGGTGACAAGATCACCTTCGTTACATTCATTCTGCGCATCATGGGCATGAAGCTTGGTAGAACGCTTGATGTATTTGCCATACACAGGATGCTTGACTTTGCGTTCCACGAGTACAGTAATGGACTGTTCCATCTTGTTACTGACCACCCGGCCAGTCACATGGCGCCGTACATTTTCTTTCTCGCTCATTCTGCTTTACCTGTTTTTTCGTTCAGGATGGTCTTGGTACGCGCAATATTGCGGCGCACTGCTTTCATCTGATGAGGACGTGAGAGCTGACCAGTTCCTCGCTGCATACGCAGATTAAATTTTTCACGACTCAGACTCAGTAATTCCTGTTTGAGCTCATCGATGCTCTTGTTACGTAGTTCACTCACTTTCATCACAGCACCGTCCGGGTTACGAAGGTTGTGGAAATCGGCAACTTGGCAGCCGCCAGCCGGAAGGCTTCGCGCGCAATAACTTCATCCACACCTTCCATTTCGTACAGCATGCGGCCAGGTTGAATCTGGGCTACCCAGTATTCAACATTACCCTTGCCCTTACCCATACGTACTTCCAGTGGCTTTTTGGATACCGGTTTGTCAGGAAATACCCGAATCCAGATCTTGCCACCACGTTTGATATGGCGTGTCATGGCGCGACGCGCGGCTTCAATTTGACGCGCAGTCAAACGGCCACGGCCTGTGGCCTTGAGACCATATTCACCGAAGCTGACCTTGCTGCCACGATCGGCCAGACCACGGTTTCGGCCCTTCATTTGTTTACGAAATTTGGTGCGCTTTGGCTGCAACATAATTCAGTTTCCCCTTATCCCGCTGCGGTCTTCGCCGCTTCGGTTTCGGTACCGACCTGCTTACCGATTACCTCGCCCTTGAAGATCCACACCTTGACACCGATGATGCCGTAGGTGGTTTCAGCTTCGGCAAAACCATAATCAACATCGGCACGCAAGGTATGCAAAGGTACACGGCCTTCGCGATACCATTCGGCACGCGCAATCTCCGCTCCATTCAGTCTGCCTGCCACATTTATTTTTACGCCCAGCGCACCGAGGCGCATAGTATTCTGAACTGCGCGCTTCATGGCGCGTCGGAACATGATGCGTCGCTCAAGTTGCTGCGCCACACTTTCTGCCACCAGTTGTGCGTCAAGCTCCGGCTTGCGGATTTCCTCAATATTGATATGGATCGAAGGCAACCTCATCATCCGGGTTACTTCGTTGCGCAACCTTTCAATATCTTCACCCTTCTTGCCGATCACCAGGCCCGGACGCGCCGTGTGTATGGTGATGTTGGCAGTACCGGCGGTACGCTCGATCTGGATACGGCTAACAGAAGCCTGCTTGAGTTTCTTCTTCAGGAAATGACGCACGGACAGATCAGAATACAGCATATCTGCATAATCCTTACTGTTGGCATACCACTTGGACGTAAAGTCCTTGACGATGCCGAGGCGTATACCTGTGGGATGTACTTTTTGACCCATATCGGTCTCTCTCTTACTTGTCAGCCACAGCCACAGTAATGTGACTGGTGCGCTTAAAAATATGGTTAACGGAACCCTTGGCGCGTGCTCTCCACCGCTTGTGGGTCGGGCCTGCATCGACGAAGATTCGACTGACTTTCAACTCGTCGATATCCGCGCCTTCATTGTGCTCCGCATTGGCGATGGCGGACTCCAGTACTTTCTTGACAATACCGGCTGCCTTTTTGGGGCTGAACGACAGGGTTTGCAAGGCGCGTTCGACCGGCAATCCACGGATCTGATCGGCAACCAGGCGGCATTTCTGCGGCGAGATCCCTGCGTACTTTAATGTAGCTGCAACTTCCATCGTTTAAACCTCTTACTTGGCTTTCTTGTCAGCCATGTGGCCACGGTAGGTCCGGGTTGGGGCAAATTCACCCAATTTATGTCCGACCATGTTCTCGGAAATGAGCACTGGTACATGCTGACGACCATTGTGTACAGCGATAGTCAGGCCAATCATGTCGGGCACGATCATGGAGCGTCGTGACCAAGTCTTGATTGGCTTCTTGCTGTTCGTTTCCTGCGCGGTATGCACCTTGCTGGCAAGATGTAAATCAACAAACGGGCCTTTTCTGATCGAACGTGGCATCTTTACTCTCTGTCAGTTATTTCTTGTTGCGACGGCGCACGATCATATTGTCGGTGCGCTTGTTCTTACGGGTCTTGTAACCTTTGGTCGGTACACCCCACGGTGTAACCGGATGTCGTCCACCTGAAGTCCGGCCTTCACCACCACCATGCGGATGGTCTACCGGATTCATGGCAACACCACGTACAGTCGGACGAACACCACGCCAGCGTGTCGCACCGGCTTTGCCCAGCTTGCGCAGGTTGTGTCCGCCGTTGGACACCACACCAATGGTGGCGCGGCAATCCGCCAGCACCTTGCGCATTTCACCGGAACGCAGTCGTATGGTGGCATAGCCACCTTCTCGAGCTACCAACTGCAC
>JAJDNN010000178.1 GCA_022340685.1 Pseudomonadota bacterium | reverse complement strand
ATCCATCCAGACCGCCATCGGCATCCGCCACAACCAGATCCAGCAGAAATCCATGGGCTTCATGGGCGGCTCGGTGAATACGCGTGATTTTTTCCACCACCAGACACGGTTGTTCATGAAATCCATCAAGTGGATCTTCCTTGTGCTGGTGTTCCCCCTACCGTTGATCTGCCTGTGGGCCGGCATCAACCAGGCGAATATATCGCTGTTGCTGGCCGCCTTCGGTGTTCAATATATTGGTCTGCTTGCCGAGCGCTGGCTGTTCTTCGCCCAGGCCAATCATCCACAGAACCTGTATTACCAGACTGTATAAACACATCTTTCAATACAACTTGCCCGGACCCTTTGGGTAACCAGATACGTTTTGATTTTTCACCCGCTGTGCCCGGTCGTGCCAATACGGTCATCCGGCAACGTCATTAGCCGACCTGGTCCATTACCCGGCGGCGAAACTTCACATTGAACCGTTTCGCCAGGTCCTCACAGGCGTTGATATCTACACCGTCCAGCCCATCGATGGCAGTCAGGGTGACATCGGCGATCTGGTCCCGCGCGCGCAACACAAACTCCAGTAACTCAGAATATGCGCTCGGCTGAGGTGGCCGGCAATGCCGATCGTAGACTGTTTCATTCTGGGCATTCAGCGAGATGGATATCGCATCGATGACCCGCCCCAACTCCGGGGTTACATCCCGTTCTTCGCGCAGATTTGCCAGGCCGTCGGTATTGAGCCTGACTCTTGCGCCGGCCCGTTTCAGGCTGGCGGCAACCTCCAGCAGCACCGGCAGGCGCAGGGTCGGTTCGCCCAGGCCGCAAAATACAATCTCACGGTAGCGGGCCGGATCGCCGATGGCGTGCATGACTTCATCAGCGGACGGTTCCTGATGCAATTTCAACAAATAGCCCTGTACCTCCCAGCTTTTGTTGAACTTGGGGCAGAAGGCACAGCGCAGGGTGCAGCGGCTGGTAATATTGAGATAACAGTTACCGTGCAAGGTATATGCAATCACGTCCCTGTCGACAGGTTGGCTGACCATTTCCTCCGGCGTGAGCACATCTGGAATATTTTTCATACTATATCTTACGCGTAAAAAGCATGTCCCTTGGCTGAAAGACTTTACTCAGGTCTGGTTACTTTGTTACAAGGCTGCTTCGATCGGTGATAGCATGCACCTCTATCCCCGGAAATTCCTGCATGCGTTATTTCACTGCCTCGACATTTTCGTAACCGGTATAGACCAATACACCACTGATGTTCATTCGCTAATCTCCTCGGTAAACTTGGGTTGATGCCTGTCCGGGTCACGATAGATCTGGATAGCATGGGTCGGACAGGGCCGATAGCAGGCACCACAGCCGGTGCAACGCTCGATGTTGATCTCCGGTGCCGGAACCCAACCCGGCTGTGGCCGCATGGTGATGGCCTGTTCTCCACACTGTTCGGCGCAGACCTGACACATTACACCTTGTCGTGCCAGGCAGGCATCACTGATCTGCAAGGACATGTGCCATGGAATCAGACCCACCTCGTAATACAGCACGCCCGGGCGACATACATCGGCGCAGGCATGACAGAACGTGCATGCACCGCGACTGAAATCCACTGCCGGAAAACCACTCGGTCCACGCACCAGAATATGTTCCGGACAGTTGCGCAGACAGTCATCACAGCGGGAACATAATTCGACAAACTCTGCTTCACTCACCGCCCAAGGTGGACGCAGCGGCGCTCGAGTGCCACGAATATCACCCCGGAGAAATTTGTTTCTGCTAATTGCCACGGCCGTTGCTTGTCCTGTGTAAAAAACACTATAGAACTTTCTGGCAAGCCGACATTGATATAGGTCAAAGGTGGATTCGAAGACTGGATAAAAAAACGGCACCAATAGTTGAGTGGAATTATCGGAAATTAATTGTCTGGAACAACGGGTCTTGCCGCCCGCCAACGCCAATTACACGGTCTGACCGCGTAATAGTATTGGGATCGAAAATGGGCGGTATGTCCTGGGAAATGAGACCGGCACCTGGACAGGCGCCGGTTTGAATTCAGCGCAGGATCACTTTTTAATTTGCGTGTCGATCAGGATATTGACTGTGTCATGGGTATTGGATTTTACCGGCGCGACCTCCCCCTGCAGATCACCGTTTTGCGCAATGGCATTACCGGATTTGGAAATCCGCGCACTGATTCGGACTTCGGGAAAACCGGACAGTTTCAATTGCGGCATCATGGCCATGGCATCGTCCAGCGTAACTTCAAACGGCAAATCCTTCACCTGCTTACGAACCGCGGCCAGCGGCATGGGGGGGCCGCTCAAGGCGCGTGCGAACACGAATACCGTATCGGTCGATGCAGCTTTGTCACGCAGCGCTGGATCCAGTTCCACGCGCACCTTGATGGACGCCGGTGATGTCGCCTCCGGTGTTTTGCTAACGACATCGGGCGCCTCGACCTTGTGCCCCAGTTTGGCTTCGGCCTCGGCAATCATCTTTCGGACTTCCTGTGCTGACTCGGGATCTGTTTCAAGCTGGGGTAACAGCTTGTGCCAGTGCAAAATTGCCTGTTTGTGATCTCCGGCCTCTTCATACCCAATCCCTGCCAGCCACAAGCCGGTGGCGTCGTCAGGATTTACCCGCAGGGCCTGCTTGATGAGCGTAAACGGCTTGCCGGTTAGTTTGCCGCCTTGCGCCATGGCCAGCGCATCCGCATATCGCAGCAGTATATTGGGATTGTCGCTGACCAGTTCATTGGCATGCCGGAATGCTTCGGCGGCTTCGTTATACCGGCCCAGAGTCATGTAACTGCGACCCAGCATGAACCAGCCTTCGGCATTGTCCGGCTCCCGCTGCAGACGTTCGACCAGCCGCGTCACCATCTCCTCGAATGAGGCGGTCTGTTCCACCACGCTCCCGGCAGCCTGGTTGTTGCCCGCAATACCCTGCGGGACGGCGGAGGTCAGGATCTGGGGCGTACCCAATTGCAGGTAGCCCCACACCGTCAGGGCCGGTATCGCGACCAGCAGTACCAGCAGGGTGACGCGGCCGGAACGATTCGGTATTGCTGGCGCCGCCGCCGGCGCTTCATCTTCCACATCCACCAGCAAGGCCTGCTCCAGTTCCTGTCTGGCATTTTCGTAGTCGGCATCGTTCAACACACCGCGTTCGAATTCGGCCTTCAGTTCCTGCAGACGTTCGCGCGCGATGCGGACATTCTGCGCGTCCCGATCCTGCCCACGCACGGTACCTCGTCCCAGCAGGGCGGGCGCAAGCAGGGCCAGCGCGGCTAGCAACATCAGCGCCGCAATTATCCAGAATAGCGTCATGATTGTTTTTCGTCCTCGTCCTGCAGAAGGCGTTGCGCCCGCTCATGTTGGGCCGTATCCAGCGCCGGCTCCTGACTGGTGCGGCGACCACGAATGTAAAACAGCAGGATCACGATACCAATGCCGAGGATCAGAAACGGGCCAATCCATAAAAAAAGCGTGGTGGACTTGACCGGTGGCCGGTACAGCACAAAGTCACCGTAGCGTGCCACCATGAAATCGATGATTTCCTGGTTACTCTTGCCCTGCTGGATCATTTCGTAAATTTCCTGGCGCAAATCCTGCGCCAGATCAGCATTGGAATCGGCCAGGTTCTGGTTCTGGCACACCAGGCAGCGCAGCTCATTGGTCAGATGCTTGTATTGCTGTTCCTGCGCCGGGTTGTCGAACTGGTGGACCTCCACCCCGGCCAGGACCGTGTTTGATAGCAGGCCGACTAACAGCCCTGCGAGGACCAACCATTCCCTGCTCATGCCGGCTCCTTTTTCAGTTCTCTGACCAATGGCAATATAATGTCCTTCAACGCTTGCCGGGTTACCGGCCCGGTATGCTTGTAACGAATCATGCCTTGCTTGTCGATAACAAACGTTTCCGGCACACCGTACACTCCCCAGTCGATGCCGACCCTGCCATCCTGGTCAAAGGCGATCACAGAGTATGGGTTGCCCCGCTGTTGCAGCCACTGTTTGGCATCGGTAAGTGTGTCCTTGTAGTTCAGCCCGATGAGTGTGACTTCCCCGGTCTGGGCCAGCGCGTTCAGTACCGGATGCTCGGCCCGGCAGGACACACACCAGGATGCCCAGACATTAAGTAGCCAGACCTTGCCTTTCATGTTGGCAGGGCTGACGTGTTGTTGCGGCTTGTCGAGCTCGGGCAAGGAAAACGCTGGCGCCGGCTTATCGATCAACGGCGAAGGCACATCGCGCGGGTCGAGCTTGAGGCCGATGCTTAGAAACACAACCAGCACAATGAACAGGCCCAGCGGAATCAGGTAACGCCACATCTTACGCTGCCCCTGCGGTTGCACTACCGGCCGGGAGCGCGGTGGCGGATCGCCGGGCCAATCGGTAACGCCGATCGGTCGCAGCCAGCAGGCCACCGCAGGCCATGATCAGGGCGCCCAGCCAGATCCAGCGTATATACGGCTTGACATAGAGCCGTACACTCCAGGCACCCTGTGCATCAATGGGTTCGCCCAGCGCCACGAACAGGTCTCGCGTCAGGCCGGCATCGATGGCCGCCTCGGTCATCGGCATACGCTGCACCCGGTAAATCCGTTTTTGCGGTTCCATCAGGCCGATCAATTTACCGTCTTTGGTCACTGTCATTTTGCCCTGGTTGGCAACATAGTTGGGACCTTCCACCTCACTCACTCCCTCCAGTTGGAAGCGGTAGCCGGCCATACTGAAACTTTCGCCCGGCGCCAGCCGGACATCCTTCTCGATGCTGTAGAGACTGGTCAGGATGATACCGATGATGAATACACCAATCCCCATATGGGCCACGGTCATACCCCAGAAGCCTCGCGGGATATTGCGCAATGCCGCCCCCAGTTGTGGTTGGTTTACCAGCCGCGCCCGTAACGAGACGACACTGGCGGCAACCACCCACACCGCCAACACGGTGCCGATCACCGCCGCCAGTTTGAAGGACGGCAACAGCAACAACACCCAGGCCAGACCCAGCACCAGGCTAACGATCATCGCCACGCGCAACTTGCCAACCAGCCGCCCAAATGTATCCTGTTTCCAGCGCGCCATCATTCCGAAACCGACCAACACGGCTAGTGGCGCGGTGAGCGGAATGAATACGCTGTTGAAATAGGGGGGGCCGACTGAAATCTTGCCCAGTCCGAGCGCGTCGAGCACCAGCGGGTAGAGGGTTCCCAACAGGATACTCGCCGCGGCCACGACCAGAATCACGTTATTCAGTAACAACGCTGTTTCGCGGGACACCAGCTGGAAAGTACCCACGCTGCGAATACGTGGCGCCCGCCAGGCATACAGAACCAGCGAGCCGCCAATCACCAGCCCGAGGAAAATCAGGATGAAGACACCCCGGGCCGGATCGGTGGCGAAAGCATGTACCGAGGTCAACACCCCGGACCGCACCAGGAAGGTACCAAGCAGGCTGAGGGAAAAGGCAAAAATGGCCAGCAATACCGTCCAGGCCTTGAAAGCGCTGCGCTTTTCAGTCACTGCCAGCGAATGCATCAGCGCGGTACCTACCAACCAGGGCATGAACGAAGCATTTTCCACCGGGTCCCAGAACCACCAACCACCCCAACCCAGCTCGTAGTAGGCCCACCAGCTGCCCAGCGCAATACCCAGAGTCAGAAACATCCAGGCCACGTTGGTCCACGGCCGTGACCAGCGCGCCCAGGCGGCATCCAGCCGGCCACCCAGCATCGCCGCAATGGCAAAGGCAAACGGCACGGCGAAGCCGACGTAGCCCATATAGAGCATGGGGGGATGAAACACCAGCCCCGGATCCTGCAGCAGGGGATTCAGATCACGACCTTCGGCGGCGGCCGGCAGCAGACGTACAAAGGGATTTGAGGTCAGCAGCATGAACAGTAAAAAACCGATGCTGATCAGCCCCAATACACCGATCACCCGCGCCACCATATTGAGCGGCAGGCTGCGAGAAAACAGCACCACGGCGTTGGTCCATATCACCAGGGTCAGGGCCCACAATAAAAGCGACCCTTCATGGGCGCCCCACACGGCCGAGATGCGGTATTGCAATGGCAGGGCAGAGTTGGAGTTTTGAGCCACGTAGGCGACGGAGAAATCGTTCTGGATGAACGACCAGGTGAGCGCTCCGAAGGCGATCAGCACGAACAGCAACTGGGCCTGGGCCGCCGGCCGCGCCACCGCCATCCAGGCCAGGTTATTCCTGGCGGCGCCGATGAGGGGCAGACTGGCCTGCACCAAAGCAACACCGAGAGCGAGGATTAAAGCAAAATGACCGAGTTCGGGAATCATGGCTGACCTGCCTGTTTCATTTTCGCCACCCCGGCCTGATGGCCCTTTTCCAGGGCATCGGCCACTTCGGGCGGCATGTAGTTTTCATCGTGTTTGGCAAGAACTTCATCGGCAACAAACACACCCCCGGTACCCAGTCTGCCCTGGGCAATTACACCCTGCCCTTCCTTGAACAAATCGGGGAGGATGCCGGTATAACGAACAATAATGGTGTTGGCCTTGTCGGTGACAGAAAAGCGAACTGTCAACCCTTCTTCCCGTTTCAGACTACCCTGCTCTACCAGACCACCGAGGCGGAACACATGATTCTCGGGCGCCTGATGTTGCACCACTTCAGTAGGCGAAAAGAAATAGGACAGATTCTTGTCCAGTGCCTTGAAAACCAGGACCGCAGCCAACCCCAGAATCACCAGGCCAACCAGGATAAAACCCAGGCGTTTGTGACGAGCCTTCATTGTTGTTCCTCGCTTTGAATCCGATGCAGGCGGCGAACCCGTTGCAATACACTGCGGCGCCGCTGGCGTAACAAGATGGGTTCGGCCAGCATCAACACCGCCGTTACGCCGAACGAACTCCACACATACAGGGCGTAACCGCCCATATTAAAAAATTCCGCCACGCTCACAGGCGAACCTCCGGCAACTGGCTGACCCACTGACTGTCATGCTCCCGCTCCAGGATGATGGACCGCACCCGGGTCAGGGCGACGGCAATGGAATAGGCCCAGCACCCCAGCGCCATGATCAGCATTGTGACCAGCATGATGCTGGCCATACTGGAGCCCGACTTGAGACTGACCGAGGCCCCCTGGTGCAGGGTGTTCCACCATTTTACCGAGAAATAGATGATCGGAATGTTGACCACGCCCACCAGCAACAGAATCGCACCCGCCCTGTCCGCGCGGCGCGCATCATCGATGGCACCCTGCAGCGCAATGAAGCCTATATATAGAAAGAAAAGAATCAGTTCCGAGGTCAGGCGCGCGTCCCACACCCACCAGGTACCCCACATGGGTTTGCCCCAGAACGCGCCGGTCCATAAGGCCAGAAAGGTGAACATGGCGCCGGTTGGCGCCAGCGCCTGCACCATCATCGCCGACAGGCGGGTATTGAACACCAGACCCATTGCCGCCCAGAAGGCCATCACTAGATAGATGAACATGGACATCCAGGCTGCCGGTACATGAATAAAAATAATGCGGTAGCCCTCGCCCTGTTTGTAGTCGGTTGGCGCGACGAAGAAACTCAAATACAGGCCGATCGCAATCAGCACGACCGTAATCATCCAGAACCAGGGAATCAATCTGCCTGCCAGGGGATAAAAGGTCGACGGTGAGGAATATTTGAACCAGTTAATCTGTCGGGGACTCATACCATTCTCGTTGTGACTACTCGGCGGATATTCGAAGCGCGGCGGCCGTTGCCAATGGTGCCGCCACCAGGGCCAGCAACAGGATGGCGCCCAGCATGAACAGGTGCCCGGTCTCACCCAGACCTGAGGCGCTTGCTTCCACCGCCCCGGCACCAAAGATCAGGACCGGAATATACAAGGGCAGCACCAGCAGGGAAACCAGCACGCCTCCGCCTCGCAGGCCGAGGGTCAGGGCCGCCCCGATGGCGCCGACTAAACTCAGGGCCGGCGTACCCACCAACAATGACAGTACCATGACCCATAAAGTTTCCGCCGATAGATCGTATTGTACCCCAAGCAGGGGGGCGAGCAGCACCAGGGGCAGGCCGGTCACCAGCCAGTGTGCAAAGACCTTGCCCAACACAAGGACAAACACCGGCTGTGGGGTAAGCAGCATCTGCTCCAGGGTGCCATCCTCGTAATCAACGGCAAACAGCTTTTCCAGCGCCAGCATCGAGGCCAGCAGTGCCGCCACCCAGAACACACCCGGCGCGATCATACGCAGGGTATCCAGCTCAGGCCCGATCCCCAACGGGAACAGGCTGACCACGATGACAAAGAAAAACAGCGTGGTCAGCACATCCGACCGGCGTCGCATTGCCAGGGTCAGATCCCGCATGACAATGGTACGGAAAATACTAAACATCGCCGTCCCGCTTCCAGCCCAGTCGTAATTGCTTGACCTCACCCCGGGTCAGCGCCACCTCCTGGTGGGTGGTGAGCACGACCATGCCACCCGTGTCCAGATGCCGCTGGATCACCGACTGCAACAGGGTCACCGCCGCCTGGTCCAGGGCAGTGAACGGTTCGTCCAGAATCCACAGTGGTGCCGGGTTCAGTAGCAGGCGCGCCAGCGTGACGCGCCTTTGCTGACCCTGTGACAATACCCGGCAAGGCAGATCATCATGGCCGCGCAACCCGATCCGCTCCAGGGCATCCCGAGCCAACCTATCGGACACCGCCAGGCCATCCAGCTGGCACGCCAGACGCAGATTTTCCGTGCCGGTCAGGTCGGCCTTGAGGGCATTCTTGTGGCCGATGTAAACCAGCTCCTGATTGAATGTATCCCGGATCTCGCGGATATTGTGCCCGCCCCAGCGCACCTCACCACACGTGGGTGCAATCAGCCCGCAGATCGTACGCATCAATGTCGTCTTGCCGCTGCCGTTGTGACCGTTCAGGTGCAGTAATTCACCCGCCTCCAGCACGAAGGCAAGACCGTGGATCAGGCGACGATCGCCGCGGGTGCATTCCAGATTGATAACTTCCAGCATGAGATAAGGGGATTAGACTATTGGCGCGGTAGCTGCGGTGGCACGGGACAGAATCAAGGAAGCTGAGGCTAACGGAAATCCCCTGTACCTGCAATGCACAAAACGGAAGCTGTGCGCACTCCCGGGAATATCACCATCAGCCCCGCAACAGCGCAGTGATCACCAGCGCCATGCTCAGCAGCGCACCGTGGCTCAACATGGCGAGGATAGTCATCTGGATTGCCGGCGCCAATGCCTGCGGCCGTTCCGCATTGGGCAGCAGGATGCAGGCTGCCCTGATGCTGAGGACCGCCGGCAGCGCCGAAATAATCGCCAGGGTCGGCAAAATACCGACCGCAATCAGTCCCCCCAACACAAGCCAGGCCAGACCGGCAATGAGCACATAGCCCCAGCGCGACACCCGCGGGGCCAGGCGCGCAACCCAGTGCAGCTTGTGCGCCTGGATATCCGCTTTGCGATCCGGGAACTGGTTGATGTACAGCAGGTTGGCCGTCAACAGCCCAACCGGCAAGGAGACCAGCAGCAAGGTCGTCGAGATGTCGCCAGTCTGCACCAGGAAGGTTCCCAGTGGTAACAGGCTGAAGCCCGCCAGGACCGATATTTCGCCCAGGCCGCGGCTGTTCAAACTCAACGGTGGCGCCGAATACCCCCAGCCCAGTAGCAAACCGAACAGTCCCAGCCAGAACAGGCTGACGCCGGCCTGGCTGATCAGGTAGGCGCCGACAAGCATCACTGCCAGTACCAGTCCGATGCCGTAGAGCAGGACCTGTTTTCGGCTCAGCACTTCGTTCTGGATGAACCGGCTGCCCCCGGTGAATGGAAATATCCGCTCCTCGTTCAGTGCGTCCGACCCGTTGAGGGAATCATAGTAATCATTCAATACGTTGGTGGCGGCATGCAGCAGAATTCCGGCCAGCAAGGTAAGCATGGCATTGAGCGCATGAAGGGTATGTCCCTCGTAGAAACTGTACGCCAGACCCAGAAAGATCGGCATGACGGTCGCCAGGATGAAGGGCGGCCGGGTCGCTGCGATGTAGGCGATCAGGGGATCGGGAAATTGTTCAACGGTCGGTTCGGCCGCATTCATCAGTGACTGGTCCCGGCCGAACGGTGGATCTTGTTATAAACGTTGTACTTGCCCGATGGTTTCTTCATGGGCAACCGTTTGATCTCTTGCAGCGTTTTAGCATCGTACACAATCACTGCGCCGTCCATGTCCCAGATGCTGAGCAGCGCATATTTACCATATCGATCGAACTCCACATGCGCGGCGGTCTTACCCGGCGCCGGTCTCAGTGTCTTGACGATCTCCAATGTCTGCTTGTCGATGATATGGACGGCGTCCTTGTTGGGCCCAAAGAACACGTCGACCCAGGCATACGGCGAGTTTTCATGACTGCGCATGAAGAAGCCCGGCCCGAGGGTCTTGATGCGTTTGATGGTTTTCCAGCTGTCCATATCGATGACGCTCACCTCGCCTTTTTTCAGATTGGGCGTGGCGAACACCGGATGGCCCTGATAGGTCCAGGTGATACCCGAGCCAAGATGCGGCAGGCCGGACAGATCCAGCTCGGCAATTTTGCGCCCCACGATCATATTAATGACCTGGCCGTTCTTCGCATTGCGCGCTGCGCCCACCAGATGGGTATAGGACTGATCGAAAAAAAAGTCATCCAGGTAATCATCCAGCAGAATACGCCGCACCGGAAACGGTCCCTTGTCGACAAAACCCTCCTGGTACTGGTAGTCGTGCACAAGGCCAAGATAGACCGGCTCGGGATCGTCGCTGTAGCTGATTTCCCATACTTCGGGAATATCCTTCAGGGCAGCAACGAAACTTCCGCGCGGGGCAGCCGTATACACCGCGCTGACACGCGATGATTTGCCGTTCTTACCCACCACAGGGAATACCTTGATCAAACTCAGATCGCGAGCATCCAGCAGCACCAGGTTGTGCGGCAGATAATTGCCTATCAACACATAACGCCCGTCACCGGACACGGCCAGGTTGCGGGTATTGATGCCGGCCCGGATTTCCACCACCGTTTTGAAATTATACATATCAAACTTGCTGATCCAGCCATCGCGCGAAGCGAAATAGACATAACGTCCGGAAGGTGAATACTTTGGGCCGCCATGCAGATTAAGGCGGGTCTTGAATCGGTACATGGGTTCCAGCTTGTCCCCATCGAGGATGGTGGCATGGTGATCACCCAGTTCCACCACAATGAACAGATTCAGCGGGTCCGCTTT
>JAJDNN010000158.1 GCA_022340685.1 Pseudomonadota bacterium | reverse complement strand
ACCGTGGTCGGAGCCTGCCGCACTGACGAGGACATCGTTGAACGTGGCGAGAAATTAAGGCAGGAACTGGATCTCGAAGCCCTGCTCATTACTCGCAGCGAGAAAGGCATGACCCTGTTACAACAGGGCGTGCCGGCCCTGCACCTGCCGACTCATGCCCGCGAAGTGTATGACGTGACCGGGGCTGGCGATACGGTCATCTCGGTACTGGCTGCCGCGTTGGCGGCAGGCGAGACATTGGCTGAAGCCACAGCCTGGTCAAACCTGGCGGCCGGCATCGTGGTGGGCAAGCTGGGTACTGCCAAGGTGTCTGTGGATGAACTGCGACGTGCCCTGCGCGAACAAAACGAGGTGGAGCAGGGTATTGTGGACGAGGATCGGCTGGTGGCGCTGGTGCAGGAGGCTCGCGCCCATGGCGAGACGGTCATTATGACCAACGGCTGTTTCGATATTCTGCATGCCGGTCACGTTACCTACCTGGAACAGGCCGCCGCGCTGGGCGACCGGCTAATCGTGGCGGTCAATGACGACGCCTCGGTGAAACGCCTCAAGGGACCTGAGCGGCCGGTCAACACCCAGGAGCGGCGCATGCGGGTGCTGGCGGCGCTGGATTGCGTCGACTGGGTGGTGGGTTTCGACGAAGATACCCCGACCCGGCTCATCTGCCGGGTATTGCCGAACATGCTGGTCAAGGGTGGCGATAACGAACCGGACAAAATTCCCGGTGGTGAGTGTGTGCGCGAGGCCGGTGGTGAGGTGCGGGTAATGACCTATGTCGATGGCGTATCGACCACCAGCATCATCGGCGCCATTCGCACCGGTGAAGACCGCTCCGATTGAGCGCATGAGCGACCTGCAACTGGACTTGGCGATCCTTGGTGGCGGTGTAGCCGGTCTGTGGCTGCTCGCCCGCCTGCGCCGGCAGGGCTACCGGGCAGTGTTGATCGAGACGGACAGGCTTGGTGCAGGACAGACCCGCTATGCCCAGGGCATAATCCATGGCGGTACCAAATATGCACTGACCGGCAAACTCAGTGAGCCGGCGAAGATGGTGGCGCAGATGCCGGCACGCTGGCGTGCCTGTCTGGCGGGCGAGGGCGAACTGGACCTAAGCGGGGCGCAGCTCCTCTCAGCCCATCAGTTCCTGTGGTCGACGACCGATATCACCTCCCGTCTGGCGGGGTTCTTTGCCAGCAAGTTAATGCGCAGCCGTATGCAGGCACTGGACGAGGCGGCCTATCCGCCGTTGTTCCGGAATGCGGCTTTTCATGGCCAGGTGTACCAGCTGGACGAGCCGGTGCTGGATGTGGCCAGCCTCCTGCGGGCGTTGGCCGAGCCGCACCGTGAGGTTATCCTCAAGGCCGAGGCGGCGGCCATTGAACTGCAGGTCGGCACGCCATGTCGTGTTTCGTTGCCGGGCTTGACGTTCACGGCCCGAAAGCTGGTGTTTGCGGCGGGGCAGGGCAACCAGGCATTGCTGGAAAAATTACATCGACCTGGCCCCAAAATGCAGTTGCGCCCCCTGCAGATGGTGGCACTGCGAGGCGGGTTACCGAAAACCTTTGCCCATTGCCTGGGCGCTTCCATCACGCCACGGGTGACCCTCACCAGTCATCAGGACAGGCAAGGGCAAACGGTCTGGTATCTGGGTGGCCAGCTGGCCGAAGCGGGGGTGGATCGGGAAGCGGCGGCACAGATTGCGGTGGCAGAAAAAGAGTTGGCCGGCCTGTTTCCCTGGCATGATTTTTCTGCCTGTGAATGGATTACCCTGCCCATTGCACGGGCCGAAGTCCAGGTGGGCGGTAGTCTGCCTGACGATGTGTATGCCGATGAGCAGGACCACGTCATCACTGTGTGGCCCACCAAGCTGGCGCTGGCGCCGGTGGTGGCGGAGCGCGTTGAGACACGCTTGCAACAGGATGGCATCAGGCCGGGAGATGGTCCGGATCTGGTGCATGCCCTGGACAATTATCCCCGCCCGGATTACGCCCCTTTGCCCTGGCAGGAGGAAGAACGATGGAGCTGAGGGAACTGGGTACGACCGGTATCCGGGTCAGTCCATTGGGTCTGGGCACCGTCAAGATCGGCCGCGATGAACAGGTGAAATATCCACGCGGCTTTGTGATCCCCGACGATGCAGCGGTGCGGGAGCTACTCACGCTGGCTGGGGACCTGGGCATCAACCTGGTGGACACGGCACCAGCCTATGGCAATAGCGAGGAGCGCCTCGGCCAGTTGTTGCCAGACAAGGCCGACTGGGTCGTCGTTACCAAGGTGGGCGAGATTTTCGAGCACGGCCAGTCCCGTTTCGATTTTTCCGCCGCCCACACACGTCTGAGTGTGGAACGCAGCCTGCGTCGTTTGGGTCGGGACTACGTTGATATTGTGCTCGTGCACTCTGATGGTGATGACATGCGCATCATTGAGCATGAGGGCGCCTTGGAAGAACTGGCACGGATGAAGCAGGAAGGCCTGCTACGTGCCTATGGCATGTCCACCAAGACCACCGAGGGTGGCCTGTGGATCGTTGAGCACACCGACGTGGTAATGGCCACCTGCAACCCCGTCGACAGCTACGATCTACCCGTCATCAAACGGGCGCATGAAATCAATACAGGTGTGTTGGTTAAAAAGGGCCTGCAAAGCGGCCACGCTGATGCGGCGGCCGGCGGTGGTGGCATCGAGGCAGCGATTAAATACGTGTTCACCACGCCCGGGGTTTCTAGCATGATCACCGGAACTATTAACCCACAACACCTGCGCGATAACGTCGCCACTACCGAGCGGATCCTGTCCTCGCAGATATGAAACCGACGCGGCGTTATCTCATCGTCGGACCAGCCTGGGTCGGTGACATGGTGATGGCACAAAGCCTGTTTAAGACGATCAGGCAACGCAATCCAGCCGCCCTTATCGATGTGCTTGCCCCGGAATGGTCCCTGCCATTGCTGGGGCGTATGCCTGAGGTTAACGAGGCTATTGCCCTGCCAGTGCAACACGGTCAGCTTGCCCTATTGACCCGTTATCGACTTGGTCGGCAGTTACGCCACAGGGGTTACACTCACGCTATCGTATTGCCTCGTTCCGCCAAGGCAGCGCTGGTACCCTTCTTTGCCAGGGTGCCGCTGCGTACCGGTTTTCGGGGAGAACTGCGCTATGGCCTCATCAACGATATGCGTCAGCTGGATAAAACGATGCTGGTACAGACCGTCCAACGCATGGTAGCACTCGGAATGCCAGCGGAAGCCACCCAGCCAGCGAACATTCCGGAACCGAGACTGGCTATCAATGCGGATAATCAGCAACGCCTGTTCGAAAAACTGGGTCTGCAACTCGATCGACCGGTGATTGGTATGATGCCAGGTGCAGCCTATGGTCCGGCCAAGCAATGGCCGGTTGCGTCATTTCATCGGCTGGCAACCCAGTTGATCCAGTCGGGGTATCAGGTCTGGGTGTTTGGTTCCGCTAGCGAAGCCGGACTGGGTGAACAGATTGCTGAGGCTGGTCAGGCGGTCCGCAGTTTGTGTGGTCAGACCGAACTGGTTGACGCCATTGATTTGTTAGCCCTGTGCAAGGCAGCGGTCAGTAATGATTCGGGGCTGATGCACGTGGCCGCGGCATGTGAGATCCCGCTGGTCGCGTTGTATGGTTCCAGCACACCGGCCTATACACCACCGTTGTCAGACCGGGCACAAATCGTCTACCTTGGACTGGATTGCAGCCCCTGTTT
>JAJDNN010000096.1 GCA_022340685.1 Pseudomonadota bacterium | reverse complement strand
CAAAATGGCGGCTTACAATCCTGATATTGTAATTAGCATTCCGGCTAATGCCTGCTCCACTTTCGATTTCCATCGCGCCGAAGCCATGATCGAACTGGGATATGAGCGGGCGGCCAGGTATTTGGCACAGGCCTGATGAATGCCGATGCGGTAACTAGAACCGGTGGGTAAGACCCAGGGCGAAAATCTGACTGGTTACGGTGACATCCTCACCGCCGGGAAGTCCTGCTGTAGGGTAGTTGCCTGTACCCTGGGCGAAGGTGATATCGCCGTTAATGTGTAGCTGTGACGCCAACTCGATTTCCGCACCAATTGCGGCCGCCAACTGGAACAGAGTGTAGTCATCGGTAACATTGGTCTGGTTGTTGGTCAGGGACGTTTGAGACCAGATTCCGACCAGTTTTCCCTGCCGCCGGCCCGAAGCCGAATCGGGTTGGCAGTGTACAGTGAGTTACCATCATTGAAGGTAATGTTTGTGTCCAGGCGGCTAGTCTGCGCCCAGAAAATATTCCGGCCAAACCGTAGCGGGCGACAGGACGAGCAACAGAAACGCGGCTAACTGCCTAAGTCCGACCACGAGTGGTTCCCCTCAGAATGGGCTTTCACGAATTAACAGCAGGGCAGGTGATGACGGCACGTCCCTGGGTTAATTAAAAATCGGCATTACCCGTCTTATGGGGCAATGCCGGCTTACGCGGATGCTGGCAGGCTTCAGAAGCCGAGAGTTACACCAACGGATCCACCCTGGGTGGTGATATCTGCATCACCGGCGCCCGGACGGGCATTTCCGTATCCGGTGCTACCTACCGCGTAGGTGTAGTCGGCATTGATGTAGAAGTGTTTGGCGATTTCGTATTCCAGACCAATGACCGCGGTGGTCTGGGCGAGTGTGGCGTTTTGCGCACCGCTGGTCGCCTGATTGGTGAGGGTGGTATCCCACCAGGTGCCGCCCAGCTTGGCATAGACCCATTTCTGATGCAGGTAGAGATAGGCGCCACCACCGTTGCCTGTTTTGAAATTGTAATCAACGCCGCCCCAAGCAGCCTGGGTTTTGTCCTGACTGGTATAGAAGTCCACTTCCAGCCCGGCGAAATCGCCCCGCCATCCCACATTGACGCGGACCGGATTGGTTGTGAACAGGGAATCGCCATCATCATAACTGAGATTGAAACCCAGGTTGGTATACGAGACGCCGGCAAAAAATTCCGCTCTGGCGGGGAAGGAGGCCGCAATCAGGGCCAGAATCAGAACGCTATTGTATTTATTAAATAACACGAGAAATCCCCTATATGATGTTGTTTCAGTTAGTATAGTCAATGTTCTGGAATGTTTTCTACCGGGATTTTGATGAAACGTTCTCAACTGGTCAGTTTGCTGGGTTTGTCCGGCGTCGCTACCTCGGAAAATGCCCGGGCGCGTCGCTGGGGGCGCCTGCTGGAGTGGCCCATGCTGGGGGTGGCGATCTGGATTATGGTGGAGTGGTATCTGGGCGCCAAGGGTTTGTCTCCCCCCTGGCTGGTGACCCTGACCAACTGGGTGGTGTGGCTGGCTTTCACCGTTGAGGCGGTCGTATTGACCCGACTGGTTGATGACAAGCTGTTTTACCTGCGTACCAACTGGCTCAATCTGTTTATTATCCTGGCGGGTATCCCGGTTTTATGGGGCGCGGCCCCCTATGCCGCAATGCTCAGATCGTTTCGTTTGTTGATCGCCGTTCAGGTCCTGATCAATATGTCGGGTACCCTGCGGGCTTTGCTGGCCCGGAATCATCTGGGTACGACGCTGGTCGTCAGTCTGATAGTGATTGTGATTGCCGGAATTCTGGCGGCCGGCATTGATCCCGCGGTAAAGCACCCACTGGACGGGATCTGGTGGGCCTGGGTGACGGTAACGACGGTGGGTTATGGTGATATCGTCCCGGTTTCTGCCGCGGGAAAAATCCTGGGGGCGATTTTGATCCTGCTTGGGGTGGGTTTGTTTTCCATGTTGACGGCCAGCTTCTCGGTTTATTTCATTTCCCAGAAAGAAGAAGAATTCGAAGAGGTAATTGAAGAGGAAATTGACCTGAATCAGGTGCAGATGCTGGAACAACTGCAAAATATCGAAAAGCGGCTCGAGCAGCTGGAGCAGGCGCTGCAGGGTGTGGCTGACCGATTACAATCAAAATGAAACGAGGTGGGATGAATGACCGACAAGATGCAAATCAGACAAACGCTTCTGCGAACCAGACAGGAAATTCTGGGTCGTGTTACGGCCATTGATAAGGATCTGCGTAATGAAGCCGCACCGCTCGACAGGGATTCTGCCGAACAGGCCCAGCAACTCGAAAATGAAGAAGTCCTGAGCGCCCTGGATATGGAAGGCCGGCAGGAACTGGTCCGGATCGACCGGGCCCTGAAACGGCTTGAAGATGGCAGTTATGGCGTTTGTGCTCAGTGCGGAATTGAAATTCCGGCGGCGCGGCTGGCCGCAATACCCTATACCGACCTGTGTGTAAACTGTGCGGCTGAACAAGGTCGCTGAAGCGTTAACAATCCTTTGCTGGGCCACTAATATCAGGGTACCGCCAAAGTAATATGACTTATCATCTAATCCGGATCCACAGGACCTAAATTACAATAAAGCGTTGGCAGTTTCAGCCGATAACTGCACAAAAGCATCTATATATATTACGGATGGCAAGATTATGGATGGCAAGATTGTCACGGGAAGTCGTTCCATGTTTGTAAATCTCAGCGTTAACCGGCAGATGCGTGAAAAGCGTATGAGCGTACGTATTGCTGTGAAAGCCCGTGTCCTTATCAGTCATTCCACTTTTGGCGAAATCCAGACCGTCACACGCGATGTGTCAGATACCGGGGTATACCTGATACTCGAGAAAAAACCCAACCTGCCAGTGGGTGCCCATATCAAGATGCGTATGCTCGATTCGGCCTATCCGGAAATAGCCTTTAATATGAAAGTCGTTCGCGCAGATGATCGGGGTATTTCGTTGCGTTTTGTGGACTACGAGCAGAACGGAAAACGGTATTCCATGGAAGCACTCAAGTGGGGTAACAAACCGAAATCCCGCGCAGTCTGATCCTTCCCGCACCTATTACGCCAGTTCAATCCATGCCCTGCTTGTGTCCGAATGAGGGCCATGCGGGTGGTACCCTGATAAGAAGAACAGGGCAAAATAACAGGGGTAAACAGCTGGGTGGGGGACATCCACTCCCGTGTTAGTCCCCGGAAAGTTACCCTGCAGCCGAAATTGTGGCAGTTTGCTATCCTGGACCGCGTTACCCAGGCCGTTAGGATACATTAGAATCAATGAGTTACGACAGGGTTGCTAAATAAAGGAAAAATAGGACGAAACGTTTGCCGGTCTGACTGGTTCCAACCAGTTAAATGCGCTATTTTTAACTCACAGGAGCAGACATATGACTGAACGACGCCATCATCGCCGAATACCATTTGCCCGCGCCGTGGCCGTAAACCGTTCCGACGGACGCAACTGTCTGCTGGAAGCGGAAGATATTTCACTCGCCGGTATGCGGCTCTTCAGTGAGCGGCCACTTCAAGTAGGTGAGACACTGGAACTGAATTTCTACGTGGTGCCACGGGGCGAAGTTCACTCACTTAACCTTCAGGGTGAAGTTCGGCATGTGGGCCTGGAGCGCAGCGGCTATACCGTCGGGGTCGATTTTATGGATCAGACCTGAAGACCGGGATTGTTCAATATTTGCAGGGGCCTGTGTCACAGGCCCTTTGTTTTTGCGGAAGTCCTTCATGATTAACCTTGAATACGACACCGAAAGCCGCTGCGGGCACATCGTCCTTCGCCCTAACCAGGCGGCTTCCTGGCGGGATAACCGGACGTTTTTGCTGGTCGTAACCAGCGTGGCGGTGCTTGTCTCATCCGGCTTTGCACTGATGGGTGCATGGTTGATACTGCCCTTTGCGGGCCTAGAGGTGGCCGCCCTGATCAGCCTGCTCTGGTACGTATACAGTGCCCATTCCCGCCAGGAAGTGGTGCATTTTTCGGAGCGGGAAATCATTGTCGAGCAAGGCAAGCACCAACCCGAGCATATCTGGCGCTGTCAGCGGCCCTGGTGCCGATTTGACCTGCGCCGTAGTCATCCCTGGTATCCGCGTCAGTTGAAATTGTGTTGTCATCAACGCGAGATCGAGATCGGCAGTTTTCTCAATGATGATGAGCGCGAGGTATTGCAGCACCATCTGGTGGATCTGATGCACCGGTCCCCGGGCTGACACACCATCAAGGCCCGGCTCAGCACCATGAAACCACATTACTGGGAAACCAAGACTCTGGCAGACATGTCGTCGGCTGAGTGGGAAGCGTTGTGTGACCATTGCGGACGATGCTGCCTGAACAAGCTGGAAGACACCGATACCGGTGAGCTTTATTACACCAATGTAGCCTGTCAGTTGCTGGATCTGGAGATTTGCCGGTGCCGGAATTACGCCGGGCGCGCGGCCGCCGTTCCTGAATGCCTGGTGTTGTCGCTGGACCAGCCGGAGGTATTTGATGAGCTGCCGGAGACCTGTGCCTATCGCTTGTTGTTCAATGGCTGCGACTTGCCGGACTGGCACCCGCTGCTTACCGGCGATCCTGACTCTGTGGGGTATGCCGGCATATCGATTCGGGGCAAGGCGGTATCGGAGGCCTTTATTCACCCAGACCAGCTTCCGGAACACGTGGTGACCTGGGTTTCGCCAGCAAAATCCTCACAGGATTGACACGACGGATTGATCAATCTGGTCTATAATTGACTTAATTACATGGTTATTTCAGATTCCGGGTGACCCGGAAAGGAGATCTGCCATGAAACGTCGTCTGTATTTTGTCCTGCCCGATAGCCGTTTGGCCCGCATCGTTCATAACGAACTGCTGCTGGCGCGAGTTCCTGAAAACCACATGCACCTCATCACTCGCGATGGGGTTGATATCGGTGATTTACCTGCCGCCAGTGTATGGCAAAAAAGTGATGTCTGGCATGCAATGCAATTGGCGATCCCGCTGGCCGGCATAACCGGTATTGTTGTTGGTGTGTTGGCGATCCTGGCCGGTGCGATAGCCCCCGGCTATGAGGCCAAGAGTATTCTGGCGATGGTTGTGGCCAGTCTGTTCATTGGCGTCATGGCGGCGAGCCTGATCGGTGTCAGTGTGCCCAATACCCGTCACCAACCATTCGAGGAAGACCTGCGTCAGGGCCGCATTCTGTTTATTGTGGATGTCCCGGTCCAGCGGGTGGAGGATATCACCGAGCTGGTAACCCAGCATCATCCGGAAGCCCATATGGGGGGTGTTGAGCCAAACATTCCGGTATTCCCCTAGGCGGCACTTCGAGATTAGCCTGCCACGGTTGCTGGGTCGAGCCGTGTCCTGGCCGAGCGGCCACTATCTTCCCTGATGTTGTCCCCGGACTCCACCGGGGATATTTTTTGCACCGATCCCGGTGCTTCTTTACAATCCTAGGCAGTTCATCCACTGGTTACGCCGGAGTCGTTCCGCCCGTCTTGTTGCTCACGATAGCCGGCGTGAGGCGTCCAAACGAAGGTGGCTGGGAGGTGACCTCATGTCAGGCTAGCCGGTCATATGCGGTCTGCAGGGCGCTACAGCAGGGCGTTGTCTGTGCATTTCTGGTGCCTGGGTTTTTCCATTGCCCGCCCATGGGCGGGCCGCTCCAGACCCGTGAACAAGTGTCACAGTGACTATATACCGTCTCGTAACTTGTCGACCGGGCGACACGGGATTGAGGACAGCCAGACCAGGCGGCTTATCCGGTGATGGACCATGTTCCCGTATACCCGTTACCCGGGTGAGTCGACTGAATGTGTGACACGAGGGTTGATTCCAGTGCACCGGCCGGGCTGAAGTATTTCTGACAGTATCTAAGGAGTGGTTATGCCAAGTTTTGATGTTGTATCCGAAGTGGATATGCATGAAGTGACCAACGCGGTGGATCAGGCCAATCGCGAAGTTTCGACCCGGTTTGATTTCAAAGGCACCAATGCGCGCTTCGACCTCGCCGAATCAGTGGTGAGTATGAAGGCTGAGGCCGAATTCCAGCTG
>JAJDNN010000093.1 GCA_022340685.1 Pseudomonadota bacterium | reverse complement strand
CGGGACTTCAGCACATCAATGACACTGTCATTGGCATTGAAGACATGCTCCCCCTCGAACAGTGGCGTGCCCTTGACAAATTTTCCGTCCGGGCCAACCGGGTTGTCGACCTTGAGGTGATAACGCGAGCCAACCACGTAGTCATCCTGGCCATGACCGGGTGCAGTATGCACGGCACCGGTACCGGCTTCGGTGGTAACGTGTTCACCCACGATCAACGGCACGTCACGCTCATAGAGGGGATGCCTCAGCTTCAGGCCTTCCAGATCTTCGCCTTTACAGTAGGCAATTACCCGATAGCCTGTCGTACCATAGCGATCCATGGCGTCGGCCAACAAAGCTTCGGCCAGAATCAGTCGCTCCGGCACGTGGTCGCCAACACCGTCACACTGAACCACGGCATAATCCAGCCCGGGATTGACCGCCACTGCCTGGTTGGCCGGCAAGGTCCAGGGGGTGGTTGTCCAGATCACCACTGAGACCGGGCCTTTCCCTTCATGGCCTTCCACATGATGGCAACGCGCCATCAATGCCTCTTCATCCAGCAGCTCGAAACGCACATCGATGGCTGGCGATGTCTTGTCTTCGTATTCCACTTCTGCCTCAGCCAACGCCGAGCCGCAATCGATGCACCAGTGCACCGGCTTGGCCCCCTTGTACAGATGGCCATTGTCGATGATTTTACCCAGCGCGCGCACGATGTCGGCTTCGTACTGAAAAGCCATGGTCAGATACGGATTGTCCCACTCACCGATAACGCCAAGCCGTTTGAAGTCATCACGCTGACCCTTTACCTGTTTATCGGCATAGTTACGGCAAGCCTTGCGGAACTCCGCCGGTGTAACGGCCAGCCCGGCCTTGCCCACTTTCTTTTCCACTTGCAATTCAATCGGCAGACCATGACAGTCCCAGCCGGGAACAAAGGGTGCATCGAATCCGCTCAGGGTTTTCGCCTTGACGATAATGTCTTTCAATACCTTGTTTACCGCATGACCAATATGGATTTCACCGTTGGCATAGGGTGGCCCGTCGTGCAGCTCGAACAAGGGGCGCTTTTCCTGTCTGGCCTGCTCACGCAACTGGCGGTAAATATCCAGTTCCGCCCAGCGGGCCAGAATTTCCGGTTCCCGATTGGGCAGATTGCCACGCATGGGAAAATCGGTGTGCGGTAGGTTGAGCGTTTTTTTATAATCTGCCACGTCTGTCTCTTCGGGGTAGTTTGGTTAGTAAAAGGTGTACCTGGTAAACCGGTCCTGCTGTCTGTTATTGAAAAAATTCAATTTTATAAAACACAAACTGTCTCTGTCCCATCCGGAACATCTTGAATTCGTCAGTGCACCACCTGGACAAAGTAATCACGCGCATCTTCGACATCCTGTCCGATCTGGATTTTCAACGCTTCCAGTGAGTCATACTTTTCTTCATTCCGCAACTTGTGCAGGAAACTGACCTGGATATGTCGCCCGTAGATATCCTGCTCGAAGTCGAACAGAAAAACTTCCAGCAGGGTGCGTGTGCCGTCCACCGTTGGCCGGGTGCCGATACTTGCGACCCCCGCCAACGGCTCCTGTTCCAGGCCATAGACTTCCACCACAAATATCCCCTGCAGCGGCGAAGCATTGCGGTGCAGAAAAATGTTTGCTGTCGGGAAACCCAGTTGCCGCCCCAGCTTCGCCCCATGCGCGACCCGGCCACTCATACGGAAATCCCGTCCCAGCAGGCGGGCGGCCGCCTCCACGTCGCCCCGCTCCAGGGCATGGCGGATGCCAGTGCTGCTGACTCGCTCCCCGTTCACGCAAAAGCTGTGCATGTGCACCACGTCGAAGCCGTGACGTTGGCCTGCGGTCTGCAATTCGGCGAAAGTACCGGCACGATCCCGGCCATAGCGAAAGTCGTCGCCAACCACCAGATACTTCACCCCCAGTCCGTCCACCAGGATTCGGCGAACAAACTCGTCCGCCGGCATTTCGGCCAGCGCCCGGTTGAAGGTCAGACATAGCACACGCCGCACGGCGTAACGCCGCAGGACTTCGATCTTTTCCCGGAAGCGGGTCAGACGCGGTGGCGAAGTGTCCGGCGCGAAATACTCCCGCGGCTGGGGCTCAAAGGTAATGACCACCGCCGGAAGACAGAGCGCATCCGCCTTGTCCACCAGTTGCCCGATAACCGCCTGATGGCCGAGATGCACTCCATCAAAATTCCCAATGGTCGCCACGCAACCATGATGCGCCGGACGCAGGTTGTGCAGACCGCGGATCAGCTCCATATCCCATTCATCTGTCTAATAAAAAGAGTGAAAGTATACCAAGAACCCACAGACTGCGGGCCCTGACGAAAATCAGGATTGAGGTTTGTGCAAGCGGCCAAGCCGTATTCCGCTCAGCCACAACAGGACAAAATAGGTCACCCCGCCGGCGGCCACGATCAGGGTCAGGCGGGTAATTCGCCACAGGCTGTCCGCCCGCAGCCAGTCAGCAAAATCGCCACCCAGCCACCACAGCACGCCGAGCATGACCAGACAGGCGATGGCGACCTGGCCGAACAACCTGGGCCAGCCCGGTTCCGGCTGGTACACCTGCTGCCGGCGCAGCCCCCGCAACAACAAACCGGCATTGAGGAACGCCGACAGTGACGTGGCCAGCGCCAACCCGGCATGGGCACCGGGAATCGCCAATTGAAGCAGCGCCACAACAAAAATAATATTCAGCACCATGTTCGACAGCATCGCGATGATACCGACCCTGACCGGGGTACGGGTATCCTGGCGGGCAAAATAGCCCGGCGCCAACACCTTGACCAGCGTGAATCCCAGCAGGCCGAAGGAATAGGCCCACAAACTGACCCGCGCCATCCTGACATCCAGCACCGTAAAATCGCCGTACAGAAACAACGTACTCAGGATTGGTCCGGCCAGTACCGCCAACCCCACCGCCGCGGGTGCACCAATAATCAAAACCCAGCGCAATGCCCAGTCCAGCATCCGCGAAAAGGCTGTTGGATCGCCCCCGGTATGTTTCTCCGACAAATTAGGCAAAATTACGGTCGCCAGGGCAATACCGAACACGCCCAGTGGCAGCTCCACCATGCGATCTGAAAGGTACAGCCAGGTCACGCTGCCGGATACCAGGAATGAAGCAATCAGGGTGTCGAACAGCAGATTGATTTGCATCACCGAGGAACCGAAGATCCCTGGCAGCATAAGTTTCATAACGCGGCGTACTCCCTCATGCCGCCAACCCCACCGCGGCCAGTGCAGCAGGCCGAGGCGGGCCACCGCCGGTACCAGGAAAGCCAGTTGCATCACCCCGGCAAGGAACACACCCCAGGCCAGCGCCACGATGGGCTGGTCGAAGAAAGGCGACACCCACAGAGCAAATCCGATCAGACTCAGATTCAGCAAGACCGGGGTAAAGGCTGGCAGGGCAAAGCGGCCGTAACTGTTCAGTATCCCTGCCGCAAACGCGGTGAGGGAGATGAACAGAATGTAAGGAAAGGTGATGCGCAGCATAGTGGTGGTCAGCGCGAACTTGGCTTCCTGACCGATAAAGCCGGGCGCAAAAATCATTACCAGAATCGGGGCGGCTACCACCGCCACCAGGGTGATCAACACCAGGATCAGCGCCAGCGTCCCGGCCACATGACGCGCCAAATCCTGGACTTCGGCAGGGGTGCGTTGTGTCTTGTATTCGGTCAGTACCGGTACAAAGGCCTGGGAAAAAGCGCCCTCGGCGAACAGACGGCGCAGGAAATTGGGGATCTTGAAGGCCACCAGAAAAGCATCAGTGGCGGCATCGGCACCGAAGATCCGGGTGAACACCATGTCACGCAACAGGCCCATGACCCGCGACAACAGGGTCATCGCGCTGACTACGGCAGTGGATTTGATCAGACTCATACCGGCATGGCCCGGCACTCCCCGGAGGTTTCGTAACTCACTGTTTTAATTAATTATTATTTTGAGGCTCGCCCGTTAGCATAGCATGTCACAGTAGCATCGACGCAGCTGACCGGGAAGCTCAGCCAAACGTTGACAAAACACGGCAAAACCCCCATGATACGCGGCTTTCCAAATTCGAGGCGTCAGGAGACATTACCTTGGCCAACAGTGCACAATCCAGAAAACGCGCTCGCCAGGCGGAAATTCACCGCCAGCGTAACGCAAGCTACCGTTCCATGTTCCGGACCTTCATCAAGAAGGTACTCGCCGCTATCGACGCCGGCGACAAGGAAAAAGCCCGGGCTATCTACAGCCAGGCCATCCCGATAATCGACAAGACGGCCGACAAGGGTTTAATCCACAAAAACAAGGCCGCCCGGTACAAGAGCCGCCTCAATGCGCGTATTGTCGCCATGTAAACAGTGACGCTGCTGATTTAAAAAGAGCCGGTCTGACGACCGGCTTTTTTGTGCGCCCGGTATTTGTGCCCCGCGATTTGTACCCATGCGAATGGCTGGAGGGCTAGAACACCACCATATTATCGCGATCGATCAACTCCGGTTCGGCGACATATCCCAGTATCGCCTCGATGCGATCACTCGGCTGACCCAACAGACTTTGCACCTCGTCGGCCGCGTAGTTAATCAGCCCGCGGGCAATTTCCCGGCCCTGCCCGTCGATACAGGCCACCACCTCGCCGCGGTGAAATTTCCCTTCCACGCCTTGCACCCCGACCGCCAGCAGGCTCTTGCCCGAGTGGGTGAGTGCCTTGACAGCACCCTCATCCAGCACCAGTTTGCCGCGCAACTGCAGATGTCCCGCCAGCCACTGCTTATGGGCTGCCAGTGGGGCCTGGCTCGCAGTCAGCAGGGTTCCCAGCGATTCGCCACCGCGCAGACGCAGCAGCACATCGGGTTCTCGTCCGGTCACAATGGCCGTACAGGTGCCGGACCGGGCGGCCAGACGAGCAGCCCGCAATTTGGTGGCCATACCACCCCGTCCCAGTTGGCCTCCCCGTTCGCCCGCCATCTCGTCCAGCGCGGGATCGGCCGCCTGGGTCTCTTCGATCAGCCTGGCCCCGCTGTCCTGCCGCGGGTCGCTATCGAACAGGCCTTGCTGGTCGGTCAGAATGATGAGGTGATCGGCTTCCACCAGATTGGCCGCCAGTGCCGCCAGGGTGTCATTATCACCAAAGCGGATTTCGTCGGTGACCACCGTGTCATTTTCATTGATCACCGGGATCACCCCCAGCTGTAGCAGGCTGCGGATCGTGCTGCGGGCATTGAGGTAGCGTTGCCGGTGCGACAGATCGTCATGGGTCAGGAGAATCTGCGCCGTATGCAAGCCGTACTGGCTGAAGGCGGATTCCCATGCCTGCACCAGGCCCATTTGTCCCACTGCAGCCGCCGCCTGCAAGGCATGTAGCGCATGGGGCCGCTGCTGCCAGCCCAGCCGGCACATGCCTTCTGCGACTGCGCCGGAAGAAACCAGCAGGAGTTCCATCCCTTCTTCTTCATGCAGGTGGGCCATTTGCTGGACCCAGCGCGCAATATCTGCATGGTTCAGCCCGACGCCGTCGCCGGTCAGCAGGGCGCTGCCGATCTTGACGACCCAGCGTTTAGCGGTGGTGAGACGCTGCCGTTTGCTCATGTGTGTGTTTGCCTGGCCATATCAGGTGGTGGTTTAGCGACGCAGCGAGATTCCGGATGGCTTAGTAACAGTGGACGTCTTTTAGACGCCGGTCATTCCCGATTCTTTTCGCTGTTCGATATATTCCATGATCTTGTAGCACAATTCCTGTGTGCCTT
This sequence comes from Pseudomonadota bacterium, assembly GCA_022340685.1. GTDB lineage: Bacteria > Pseudomonadota > Gammaproteobacteria > UBA6429 > Thiohalophilaceae > JAJDNN01. The sequence continues at coordinate 11,689 of JAJDNN010000093.1, read as the reverse complement.
GCTTGTGAATCGCCGAAATCCGGAATACCGGTCCCTCCCAGTTGAGCCGCGCAACAATGTCATCGCAGCGCGCGGTGCAGTCCGCTTCTGGCAGCAGGTCGATCTTGTTCAGCACCAGCCAGCGCTGGAAGCCCATCAGCTCGGGATTAAAACGTTCCATCTCCCGCTCGATAGTGCGCACATCTTCCACCGGATCGTGCGTAGTATCAAACGGGGCCGCATCGACCAGATGCAGCAGCAAACGGGTCCGGGAGATATGCTTGAGAAACTGTATCCCCAGCCCGGCCCCTTCCGCCGCGCCCTCAATAATGCCGGGAATATCGGCGATGACGAAGCTGCGATGGGATTCAACGCTGACCACGCCCAGATTGGGATACAGGGTTGTAAATGGGTAATCGGCGACCTTCGGCTTCGCCGCCGAGACGGCCCGGATGAAGGTGGATTTGCCGGCGTTCGGCAGTCCTAGCAGGCCTACGTCAGCCAGAACCTTCAGCTCCAGGCGGAGTTCACGCGTTTCGCCCGGAGTGCCGGGGGTACACTGGCGCGGCGCACGATTGGTACTGCTCTTGAAGCGGGTATTCCCGATACCATGTTCACCCCCGCGTGCAACCAGCAGCTTCTGGCCTTCGCGTACCACATCCCCGATCAGCTCCTGGGTGTCCAGGTCATACACCTGGGTACCAAGTGGCACCGGGATCACCCGATCCTGGCCGCCCTTGCCCGTACAGTTCCGGCCCCGGCCCGGTTCCCCGTTTTCCGCGCTGAAGCGGCGGGTGAATCGAAAATCAGCCAGCGTATTGAGATTGGTGTCACCGCGCAGGAAGACGCTGCCGCCATCACCGCCATCCCCCCCGTCCGGCCCACCAAACTCGATGTATTTCTCGCGTCGAAAACTGGCCACGCCATTACCGCCCTTGCCGGCCTGAACCTGGATAGTGGCTTCATCAACGAATTTCATAACAAACCACTCTCGAGAAATATGCGGAACGAGGAACCACGGTACTGCAATTACCTACAGGTACAGGTCGGCCCGCAAGATGGGTAGAAACGTACTCATTGCTCAGACAGCCGTCATTATTAGTTCTGTAAACGAAAAACCCCGTACAAGACGGGGTTTGGTGTGTCCGGGCGGGCCAGCCTCAAGCAACCGGTACTATGCTCACCTGCTTGCGCTTCTTCGGACCCTTGACCTCGAATACCACAGTGCCATCCGCCTTGGCGAACAGAGTATCGTCCCCGCCGCGCCCGACATTCACACCGGGGTGGACGCGTGTACCGCGCTGGCGAACCAGGATATTGCCGGCGCGCACGACTTCACCGCCGTAGCGCTTTACACCCAGACGTTTAGCGTTGGAATCGCGACCGTTGCGTGTACTGCCGCCTGCTTTTTTATGAGCCATTGTTTATTACCTCTGTAATCTGTCTCAGGCGCTAATGCCGGTAATTTCCAGTTCCGTGTAGGCCTGGCGGTGTCCCTGGGTCTTGCGGGAATGCTTGCGCCGACGGAACTTGATAATGCGGATTTTCTTGCCGCGGCCATGACTTTTGACCATCGCCTTGACCATGCCACCCTCCAGATAGGGTGCACCAATCTTGACGTCATCGCCGTCTGCCACCAGGAGCACCTTGTCAAGGTCGACCGAGGCGCCTTCGTCAGCATTCAGCTTCTCGACCTTGATACTCTGGCCCTGTTCTACGCGGTATTGCTTACCGCCTGTTTCAATAACCGCGTACATGTCTGATTCTCCAAGCATTTTCCCCACCCCATCGGGCAGGTGTTCAGTCGCGTCAAAGGCCGGCAATTTTAGCGCCTCGCTCCCTCTCGGTCAAAGGCTTTTTTGACGAAATTTGAGGGACTTAACCGGCTTTTCTTGACAGAATGCGGCCCCGCCCCCTAGCATTCACAGCCGTTTGCCATACCTGTCCCTATCCCTTGATGAGTATTGATGAAATCTATCGCCTGGTTGCGCCCGACATGGAGCAGGTGAACAACTGTATCCAGGCCCGGTTGCATTCCGAGGTTGCCCTGATCGACCAGATTGGCGCCTACATCGTCAATAGCGGTGGCAAGCGGTTGCGCCCCATTATTCACCTGCTGGCGACCCGGGCCTATGGTTATCAGGACAATCAACATATTGATTTAGCGGCAATTATCGAGTTCATCCATACCGCCACCCTGCTCCATGACGATGTGGTAGACGGTTCCCAGCTGCGCCGGGGCGAAGCGACCGCCAATAACCTCTGGGGTAACGAGGCCAGTGTCCTGGTCGGGGACTTCCTGTATTCCCGCGCCTTCCAGATGATGGTAGAGATTGGCAGAATGAAAGTGATGGACATCATGGCCGATGCCACCAACACCATTGCCGAAGGGGAAGTGCTTCAGCTGCTCAACTGCCATGATCCGGATACTACCGAGGCACGCTACCTCGAGGTAATTCACAGCAAGACAGCCAAACTGTTTGAGTCCGCCGCCCGGCTCGGTGCCGTACTGAACGGCCGGAGCGAGGCGGATGAACAGGCGATGGCCGACTTCGGCATGCACCTGGGCTGTGCCTTTCAGCTCGTTGACGATGTGCTCGACTATACGGCCGACAGCAATGCGCTGGGTAAAAATGTCGGTGACGATCTGGCCGAGGGCAAGCCCACGCTGCCCCTGATCCACGCCATGCGCCATGGAACCCCGGAACAGGCCGCAATTATCCGTACTTCGATTGAGGTCGGGGGACTGGACCAGATTGATGTCATCCTGCAAACAATTGAATCCACCGGGGCCATCGACTACACTGCGCGCTGCGCAGAAACGGAGGCCGACAAGGCCATTGAGACGCTAGGCAACGTTCCCGAATCGGAATACAAGACCGCACTCATCGCCCTGGCCCACTTCGCAGTCAACCGTAATTACTGATTCACAAGGTGAATCCGATCTGTTTCCCGGACATTTTATGCCTTGTAATGGAAAAGCCGTATCACGTTTCCCCCTATTCGGCGTGTAGCGCAGCCTGGTAGCGCACTTCCTTCGGGAGGAAGGGGTCGGAGGTTCGAATCCTCTCACGCCGACCAATTTCAGTCACCAACACGGCCACATGTTCCACCACGGTGTTGCGTGATTTTTTACCCTGTGGCGGGAAAGTCGTGTAGTCTGGAATCGAAACACCATCATTGACGTCCACCGCTACCGTCAATACATTGTCCAGTTTATTTCTTTAACACCATCGCCGGATCCAGACCATGTCGACACTGCTACGTATCACATTCCTGATCAGCCTGATTTCCCTCAGCCTGTTCGCCTGCACCACCAGTCCCACCGGGCGCAGCCAGTTGATGATCGTATCGGAAGATGAGGCCATCGCCGCCTCCAAGCAAGCCTACGATCAGGTCATTGACCCGCTGGCCAAGGAGGGCAAGGTTGATAATGATGCAGCGCTCACCAAACGTGTGCAAACAATTACCAACCGTCTCATCGTACAGGCTGAAATCACGCGGCCCGCGACCAAGAACTGGGACTGGAGCGTGAAGGTCATCGACGATCCCGACGTGGTCAATGCCTGGTGTATGGCGGGTGGTAAAATGGCCATCTATACAGGCCTGATTCTGAAAATAAAACCCACCGATGACGAACTGGCCCAGGTCATGGGCCATGAAATTTCTCATGCCCTGGCTAACCACAGCGCCGAGCGCATGTCGCGCGCCATGGCCACGGCGCTGGGGATCTCAATTCTCGGAATGACAGTTGACGACGACAACAAGGGGCTGACCCTGGCCGGCGCTGCACTCGCCGCTAAACTGGCGCTGGAATTGCCCAACAGCCGTACTGCAGAAGCCGAGGCAGACCGGATGGGCATTGAGCTGGCAGCCAAGGCCGGGTATGACCCGCATGCGGCTGTTACGCTGTGGCAGAAAATGGAGAAAGTCGGCGGGAATGGCGTCCCGGAATTTTTAAGCACCCATCCGGCCCCCGCGAACCGCCAACAGACCCTGGAATCGCTAATACCGGAAATGATGCCCTACTACGAGGCAGCTAAAAAGCGCGAAGCGAAAACGGCGCAGCCCTGACTGAACGTACGCGTCAGGGTCGGCGCAGTATTTTACGCCGCGTCTTGTAATAGTTAATCAGCCCGTTGGTCGAGCAATCATGATCCGCAACCGGATCATCGTCTTGCAGTTCCCCGAAAATGTGACTGGCCAGTTGCTTACCCAGTTCCACACCCCATTGGTCAAATGAATTAATGTTCCAGATCACGCCCTGCACAAAGATCTTGTGTTCGTACATGGCCAGCAACGACCCCAGTGTTCCGGGATCGAGTGTGTCGAACAGGATGGTATTGGTAGGCTTGTTTCCCTCGAACACTTTGTAGGGCAACAGTAACTGCTGTTGTTGAGCATCAAGGTCAGCCGTACTTAATTCCTGTTGCGCTTCCTGGCGGGTCTTGCCTTTCATCAGGGCTTCGGTCTGCGCAAACACGTTCGACATCAGTGCACGATGGTGTTTGCGAACGGAATGAAAATCCCGTATCGGCGCCAGGATGTCCGCCGGGATCAGTTTGGTTCCCTGATGGAGTAACTGATAAAACGCATGTTGGGCAGGGTTCCCCAACTCACCGAAAATGATGGGTCCAGTCGTGTAATCAACCTTGTTGCCATCACGATCGACACACTTGCCGTTGCTTTCCATGTCGGCCTGTTGCAGATACGCCGGCAAGCGGTGCAGGTTCTGTTCATACGGCAGGATAGCGTATGCCTGGGCGCCAAAATAATTGTTATACCAGATCCCCAGTAGGCCAAGAATTACCGGCAGATTCTGCCCGAATGGCGCGGTGCGAAAATGCTGGTCCATCTCATGGGCGCCCTGCAGCATCGCCCGAAAATTATCCATACCAATATAAATAGCGATGGACAAACCGATTGCCGACCACAAGGAATACCGACCCCCGACCCAATCCCACATGGCAAAAATGTTGCGCGGGTCGATACCAAATTTTTCTCCCAGCGGGATATTCGAGGTTACCGCCACAAAGTGTTTTGCCAGCGCCGATTCGTCATTGATCGTCTGCAAAAACCAGTCGCGCGCAAATGCCGCATTGAGCATGGTCTCCTGGGTAGTAAAGGTTTTCGATGCGATGATGAACAGCGTGGTGGCCGGATCAAGTTTTTGCAACGTGTCCTGGATCGCATGTTCATCCACGTTGGAAACAAAATGCATTGCGATATCCCGGCTACCATAAGGACGCAAGGCCTCCGTCACCATCTCCGGTCCCAGATCCGAACCGCCAATTCCGATATTGACGACGTCACGGATCGGTTGGCCGGTCGCGCCTCGCCAGGTCTGACTACGCACCGCTTCGCTCAAGGCTTCCATCTTTTGCAGTTCGGACCTGACTTCGGGCATAACGTCCTGTCCATCCGCCCGCATGGGCTGATCAGAAAGATTACGCAACGCAACGTGCAAAACCGCACGTTGTTCAGTGTGATTGATACGATCCCCCCGAAACATAGCCGCAATCCAGTCGGCCAGCTTGCATTCCTCCGCGAGCTTCAACAGCAATTGCCTGGTCTGCTGGGTGACTATGTTCTTGGAATAATCAAGCAGGATATTGTTGAAGCGCAGTGAAAACCGGTCGAAGCGCTGCGGATCCTCGGCAAACAGATCTCGCATATGGCGGGGAGAGATTTCCTGGTAATGTGCTGATAATGCCTGCCAGACAGGCCGTTCAGTGAGCCGCGTCATGCCCTGTTCCTTTCTGTTTGCTGTCGTCGAATACGCCGGGTGGCAAACCCGGATTATATGCTGTCGACCCGATCTCCGCACACATATGGTGCGCCCCGCCGAATGGTCATCCTGATTAGTGCATATTTATCCATGTACGCCAATAGTGCAGTTTGCAAATAACCCGCCGCGAGCATCTGGCAGCGATTAGTCTGCAGTGCGTTCCCGTTTTGAACCGGGTACAATGAAATTCACAACCGCATTCATGGTCTCTCGTTCCGATATCAAGCTGCCCCCCGTCATGACTATCCAGCGCATCAAGACTACACCCTACTCCGATCAGCTGCCCGGTACTTCTGGCCTGCGTCATAAGGTCACCACATTCAAGCAACCCCGTTATCTGGAAAATTTCATCCAGTCCATTTTCGACACTCTGGGTGATTGCAACGGCAAAATCCTGGTGGTGGGCGGCGACGGCCGTTATTACAACCGCACAGCAATCCAGGTCATCCTGAAAATGGCCGCGGCCAACAATTTCGCCCGGGTGCTGGTGGGCCAGGCTGGCATCCTGTCTACCCCTGCGGTGTCGGCCCTGATTCGTAAATACAGCACCGACGGCGGAATCATTCTGTCCGCCAGCCACAACCCGGGCGGCCCGACAGGTGACTTCGGTGTCAAGTTCAACAACGACAACGGCAGTCCGGCGCCAGAGAACCTGACCCGCTCCATTTTTGCACGCAGTCTTGAAATCGACCGCTACCTGATTAGTGACGGCCCCGATATTGATTTGGATCAGCTCGGGGAAACCTCGCTTGAGAATATGACGGTGGCGGTAATCGATCCGGTCTCTGATTATGCCGAGCTGATGTCACATCTTTTTGACTTTCCGCAGATCAAGGCGTTATTCAACTCCGGCCTGTTCAGCATGTGCTTCGATGCCATGCATGCGGTTACCGGTCCGTATGCCGTTGAAATTCTGGAGCACCAACTGGGCGCACAGAGTGGCACGGTCATCAATGCCGAACCATTGGAAGATTTCGGCGGCGGCCATCCGGATCCTAATCTCACACATGCCCGGCTGCTGGTGGATTTAATGAACAGTGGTCAGGGTGCGCCCGACTTTGGTGCCGCTTCCGACGGTGACGGGGATCGCAATATGATCCTGGGCCACAATATCTTTGTCTCACCCAGCGACAGCCTCGCCATCATGGCCGCCAACGCCCACCTGATACAGGGCTACAAATCCGGCCTGGCGGGAATAGCCCGCTCCATGCCCACCAGTATGGCAGTGGACCGGGTTGCCGAGGCGCTCGGTATCCACTGCTATGAAACTCCCACCGGGTGGAAATTTTTCGGTAACCTGCTGGATCAACGGCTCATTACCCTGTGCGGCGAGGAAAGCTTTGGTACCGGCTCCGATCATATCCGGGAAAAAGATGGCCTGTGGGCCGTGCTGTTCTGGCTGAATCTGATTGCAGTACGCCAGCAGTCGGTGCGTGAAATTGTGGACCAGCACTGGGCAAGATTCGGTCGCAACTACTACCAACGTCACGATTATGAAAATCTCGACAAAACGATAGCCGAAACCCTGATGGAAGAGTTACGCGCCAATCTGGCCGAACTGGCCGGTCAACGCTTCGGCGAACGGCAACTGAGCCAGTGTGATGATTTCAGCTATACCGACCCGGTTGATCACAGTCGCAGCGAACACCAGGGGATTCGCCTGTTGTTTACGGACGGGGCACGGATTGTATTGCGCCTCTCCGGCACCGGTACCGAAGGCGCTACCCTGCGCATTTATGTGGAGCACTTTGAACCGGATCCGACCAGGCACCATCTCGACCCGGGCGATGTGCTGGCGCCCCTGTTTGCGATCGTAAATCAGGTAACCGGGCTGGAACAGCGTTTCGGACGCACCGGTCCGGACGTCATTACCTGACTGCCCTGCAGCGGTTTACCAGGCGACGAGATCTGACAGTGAACAGACGAATGGCATATTCAAGTCGCCGACAGATTCCTTATAATCAAGTTCAGGCGGCTGAAATGGGCTGTCAACCATAACCCACGGATATCATCATGGTAGGAAAACGATTTTCGCTCGAAGTCCAGCCCAACGTTCCGGAGCGCCTGAGTCGCCTGAACGAACTGACCAATGATCTGCTGTACAGCTGGGACCGTCAGGTACGCGGCCTGTTCTACCATCTGGATTCAACGCTCTGGGAAGAATGCGGGCATAATCCCAAGGTTTTCATGCGCCGCGTTTCCCAGCAGCGGCTGGAACAAGTGGCGGAAGACCGCATCTTCATGGAGGATTACGAGCGCGCCCTGTCGGTGTATGACGTATATCACGGGAAAACACGCCACTCCAGTATCCAGACTCTGCTTGACGAAGAAAACGATCTGGTGGCTTACTTTTGCGCCGAATTCGGCCTGCATGAAAGTGTGCCGATTTATTCGGGTGGCCTGGGTATCCTGGCGGGTGACCACTGCAAGGCCGCCAGCGATCTCGGTCTGCCCTTTGTCGGTATCGGATTGCTCTATCGCCAGGGCTATTTCACCCAGACTATCGATGGTCAGGGCAGACAGATCGCACATTACACCCCAACTGATTTTGGTGACCTTCCCGTCACGCCTGCCCAGGACAGCCAGGGCGGAGAACTGCATGTGACGGTTAACCTGCCAGGCCGTGATCTGTGCCTCAAGGTCTGGGAAGCCAAAGCCGGCCATATCACCCTGTATCTACTGGACAGCGATCTGCCGGCAAATACAGAAGAAGATCGACTGATTACCCGGCAACTTTACGGGGGCGATATCAATACCCGTATCAAACAGGAAATCATTCTGGGCATCGGTGGAATACGCGTTATACGTGCCCTGGGACTCAAACCTACCGTATGGCATATCAATGAAGGCCATGCCGCTTTTCAGATTCTGGAAAGGTGCCGCGAACATGTGGCGAATTCAATGGATTTCGACAGCGCCCTGGAACTGGTGGCATCAAATACCGTATTTACTACCCACACTCCGGTACCGGCCGGTCATGATATTTTTGATCACGACCTGTTCAACCTCTACTTCAAATCGTTTGCCAAAGACCTGCACAAACACCTGGACAAAATCCTCGAGCTGGGAGCCAGCCCCGACAACCAGGGTGGGTTTAACATGACCGCACTCGCCCTGCGCGGTTCACGCTTCCAGAATGGCGTCAGCCGCATCCACGGCACGGTGGCATCTCGTAATGAAGGTTATGTCTGGCCGCAAATACCACCCCAGGAAAATCCAATTCAGTACGTCACCAACGGCGTCCACCTCGCCACCTTCCTGGCGCGGGAATGGTTCAACCTGTTTGACATGAACTTTGATCGCAGTTGGCGCAACGAACAATTGAATGAATCGTACTGGGAACGCATTGATGAAATTCCAGACCAGTCTTACTGGAGCATCCGCCAGACGCTTAAATCACGACTGTTTGCCGATGTCCGCTCACGCCTGACAATGCAACTGGAACGCAACGGTTGTGGCGAATTTCATATTCGGCGTCTGACCCAGAACATCAACGAACATCATACCGATATTCTGACACTTGGATTCGCACGACGCTTTGCAACATACAAGCGTGCAACACTGCTATTTTCCGACCCGGAACGTCTGGCCCGCCTGCTCAACGATCCGGAACGACCTGTTGTGATTCTGTTTGCCGGCAAGGCTCATCCCAATGATCTGCCCGGCCAGGAACTGATCCGTACCATCCATGAATATTCCCGGCGTCCGGAATTCGAGGGCAAGGTAATTCTGCTGGAAGGCTACGATTTGGCACTGGCCCGAAAACTGGTCAGCGGAGTGGATGTCTGGCTTAACAATCCCGAATATCCGATGGAAGCCAGCGGAACCTCTGGTGAAAAAGCCGGGCTCAACGGGGTACTCAATCTCAGTGTGCTGGATGGTTGGTGGGGGGAAGGCTACAACGGTGAAAACGGCTGGGGCATCGTTCCGCACGGCGCTAACTTCGATGTCGACTTCCGCAACCGCGAAGAAGGCCAAGCCCTGCTGGATATCCTGGAACGAGAAGTGATCCCTACCTACTATGATCGTAATGGTTACGGTTATTCAAAAGAATGGGTAACGCTGTCAAAGAACTCGATGAAATCCATTCTGCCACATTACAATTCCCAGCGTATGGTGATGGATTATGTGGAAAAATTTTATGCCCCGGCCAGTCTGCAAAGAAGCAAGCTACATAAGGATAATGGCGCTCCGGCACAGGAACTTGCTGCCTGGAAGCAAAAAATCAGCAGTCACTGGCATGGAATAAGTATCCGCCGCACCGACAACAATGAGGAAGAGCTCAAGTATGGTGACACTCTGAAGATACAGGTTGGCGTCTATCTGAATGGCCTGGATTCAAGTGACGTTGTGGTGGAATGCCTGGTTGGCACCGCCTCGACCCACGAGGAGTTCATTGTCCATAAACGTATCCCGCTAAAACCTGAGGGTGAGAAGATCGACAAGGAACAAACCTTTACCCTGAATCTGGAACCCGTATTGTCCGGCCTGCAGTACTACAAGATTCGTGTCTACCCTTACCATGAATTGCTCACCCATCCATTCGAAACGGGATATATGGTCTGGCTTTAAACAGCCATTGCGGATCTGCTGTTTCCCTGATCCCGGCCTAGTGGGCTGGCTTGTCTACAATCGTCAGAGCCAACATCCGGCAGCCGGGATGAAGCCTGATACTGGAAGCCGCGCGATTATCCCGACCTAGTCGTCACACCTGGCGTAGATATGATTCAGGTGGCGTAGTTGTCCAGCCAGCGCGGTTGGCACCTGCTCCCATTGAAAGCGCCAGCGCCAGTTGTTCCCGATAGTGCCCGGCAAATTCATGCGGTTTCCCTGACCCAGGCCGAGTATGTCCTGCATCGGCAGAATGGCCAAATTTGCCACCGAGGCCAGCGCGCAGCGTATCAATGGCCAGGGCATGGCGACATTCACCTCAAATCCCAGGTAGTCATCCAGGCGTTGACGTTCCAGTTCAGGTAGTGCGCCATACCAGGCCAGGGTCGTATCATTATCATGCGTACCGGTATACACCACACAGTTGATTTCATGATTGTGTGGCAAGTAAGGGTTGTCCGGATTGCCATCAAACGCAAACTGCAGGATTTTCATGCCGGGCAAATTGAATTCCTGCCGTAGTTGGTCTACCTCCGGGGTGATGGTGCCAAGATCTTCCGCCACCAGAGGTAGGCGATGAAATGCGTTGTGCAGAGCCTGCAACAGGGCCTTGCCCGGCGCCTTGACCCAGCGACCTTCGACGGCAGTCTTGGCACCGGCCGGGATTTCCCAGAAAGCCTCAAAGCCGCGGAAATGATCAACCCGGACCAGGTCAAACAATTCAAACTGGGTTCGCAGGCGCTCGATCCACCACATAAAACCGTCCGCCTCCAACCTCTCCCAGCGATATTGGGGATTACCCCAGTATTGCCCGGTTGCGGAAAAATAATCCGGCGGCACACCGGCTACCGATTCAGCCCGGCCGTGCTCATCCACGGCAAAATAGTGCCGTTGCGCCCACACCTCGGCGCTGTCATGCGCCACGAAGATAGGCATGTCGCCAAATAACGCCACCCCATGCTGGTGAGCAAAATCTTTTAATGCGTGCCACTGGGTAAAAAATACAAACTGCTCGAATTTCACCTGGCTGATTTCGTCTGCCAGACGCTGTCTGGCCTGTTGCAGAGCGGCCGGTTTGCGGTCCCGTTCACCTACCGGCCAGTTCCACCAAGGTTGTCCACCCAGCTCCCGACGCAAGGCAACGAACAGGGCATAATCGTCCAGCCAATGGGACGCCTTGTTTTGAAATTCCATACAGGCCTGTTGCGAGTCAGCGTCGGCAGCAGCCTCGAAGCCGGTCCGGGCCAGGCGCAGGCAATTTAGGCGGTATTTTTCACTGGCCGTGACATCTGTCGGGCAATCCGGCTTGTG
>JAJDNN010000066.1 GCA_022340685.1 Pseudomonadota bacterium | reverse complement strand
TCAATCTGATATTGGGTCTCGCGATCGCCATTGCGACAACGGCGCTGGCTGTTATGTTCGTCAAGCAGGCCAGGGCGGCAAGTGATGATCCTCTGATAATTCGACACACACCACCAGGCATGCAGGGTATTGGGGGAAGTTTATACGTGCCTTCCACCCCGCGGCAGGGCCATGACGAATTCCAGCGCAATCTGGAGTGGCAGGGCAACCAGTGGCCTAGATGTTATACCGTTGGTGTCACGTGTGACCGCTATGGATGTCCCCTCCGGTCGGACCAGAGTCAACCGGATGAAGAGCTGGATTTGCACCGAGCGTCACGATGAGGACGATGCACTTTTTTATAATTCTTGCGGGCATGGTGATTATCGGCAAACTGATGATTTCGCAGGGTAAACCCGCACCCGGACCGGTTAGCTTTTTATACTGAACAGTGATGGGATACGATCTGTACATCTGCATGGAGATGGGTATTTATACGGAAACAACGGGACAATCCGAGGCAACGGACCCCGCATCCCAGCAAAATCATACCGGCATAACAAATTGAAGGCCTGAGACAGTGGGAAATGTGTCGAAATCAATTACATAATTGCACTGTGGCTATAAACGGTCAGCGCGGCATCATTCAACCTTCTATAACTATGACGTTATCGCAAAAAAGTGGATAGTTATCAACCGCTTGGGCCATGCCTACCAGCTTTTGCCCGGATAATTCTGAAAATCCCTTGGTTTGCACGCGGCGAAAGCGACAGAAGGGTTGTCGATAGTCTTTACATTTAAACCATATACGAGGCATTGATGGCCAGGCAACTTCTCTTCAAGTTATTGTTTATAAAAGGAAATAAGAACAGTGGAACATAAATTGCTTATATATTAGTCAGTACAACTATTTTTATGGATTAGCCCGATGTCAAGAAAAACACTGCTTTCCCTTACCGGTGCTCTGCTAATGCTTGTCACCCTGCCCGCGCAAGCTATTCTGTTCGATTTTACCGATGCGGCCAATTTCGACAGCCTGAGTGGTTCGAATGCCAGCATGACCGTCAATGGAATTACCGCCGAATTGACCGCCTTCAATGGTGATCTGAGCCTGACGAATTTTGACGGTGATAGTTCTGCTGCTCCATGTAACGGCTTGCTGAGTTGCAGGCGCGATGGATTAGGCATCAACGATGACGAAATTTCCTTTTTTGGCTTAACAGATACCGATGTCATTACTGGTGAATTATTGATGCTCACCTTCAGTGCGCCGGTCGATGTGACGGCGATACACCTGTTTGATTTGTTCGGGCCAGGTGATGACGCACCGGGAAATCCTGCGGAAGTGGCGCTGATGTTTTTTGACACATCTAGCACAGCCGTCACCGGAACGGCAGCGCCGGGCACACTCAGCGGGTATGCGCTTTATAACGAACTGGTTTCCGATGTCACCACGATTTATTTTCTGGCGAGTAATCTGGACGACAACATGAATTCACCAGCGAACTCCGATTTTGCCCTGGCCGCCATCGAGATTGCCGATGTTCCGGAACCTGGTAGCCTGGCGTTATTGGCCATCGGGCTGATCGGGTTGGGACTCATTCGATTCCGCAAACGGGCCTGAACCCCGCCTTACATGAAAAACCCCGCTACTGCGGGGTTTTTTGATAGTCCAGTGCAGCATTCTTAGAAGGTAACGGTATACGAGAGTTCCGGGTAAGTATCGGAGCAGTCCGTATACGTTGTGGTATTGCAGTCATTGTATTGTATGTAGACCGCGCCCAGACCCAGTGCGGATTTCCGTCCGGTGGCGATATACACCCCGGCCCGGCCACCCCAGGCTGTGAGGTCATCCAGGTCGGAAATAAACGTCCAACGGTACAGGGCACCAAGGTAGGGATCGACATTCGATGAATTCCGGAACACGTAGGTGACCGACGGGGTCAGCTGGTTGACGGACGGGTCACCGCCCAACCAGGACTGCCAGTTAATGGCCAGTTCCAGCCCATTGAACATGTAATAGCCAAAACCGACCCCAAGCACCAGATAGTCTTCACCAAAGGATTGGGTGCTGCCGACTATCACGCTGAGCTGTTTGGTGCCCTTGTCAAACAGGCCCTGACTTGCCGAAACTCCCGGCATCGCAAGTAGCGCGCCTACCAGCAATACGTGGAGCAGGGGTGACCGGACGGAGTGTAATCGAGGGCAGATAAGCATGTTGATTCCCAGAAATTAATTTACAGTGAGCGAGCCTCAGATCTCCGAATCCCTCGGTGAGTGATTCTGGACTAGATGTTTCGCAGTCCCGGCGAGCACCCGTAAATTGCAATATATCTTAAAATTCGATTCAGGAGCTAAAAGCATGATGTTCAAGTTTTATCCTATATGTAGAAATGAGTATATATGCACCTTGTCCGATCAGGAAAGCGTTTGATTAATGCTTAAAAGTACAGGGTGTGGTGCAAATAACCCCTCCTGAAATAGGCAGTTTGCATTAAAAAAAGCTGTGCAGTGTTTACGCTACCCAAATCAATGTCGATCGGTTAGATTTGTTCCTGAAAACCGCTGCAACAGAAGTGGTTTCATGAGGGAGCCGTAATGATAAAAGTCATGCTGGTGGACGATCATGACCTCGTCCGAACCGGAATTAAACGTTTGCTTGAAGATGTCAGCGGCATCAGTATCGTCTGTGAAGCCAACAGTGGGGAAGAAGCCCTGCAATTGGTCAGGACGACCAGTCCTGATGTGGTATTGATGGACATCAATATGCCCGGCATTGGGGGGCTGGAAGCTACCCGCAAACTCATCCAGAGCAAGCCTGATCTCAGGATCATTGTGGTCACCATGCATGACGATGATCTGTTTCCCCAACGGCTGCTCAAGGCCGGCGCTATGGGGTATGTGACCAAGGGCGCAAAGGTTGATGAAATTGTCCGGGCGATTCACGATGTGATGGCAAACCGGCGCTACATAACCCCGGAAATTGCCCAGCAGATCGCCTTGTCGCAATTTGATGGCGAACAAGGGTCCCCCTTCGATAGTTTGTCGGAACGGGAACTGCAAGTCCTGCTGATGCTGATGGATGGCCAAACGGTTAGCGTCATCTCGGAAAAACTGTGCCTCAGCCCCAAGACAGTGAGTACCTATCGTGCCCGTCTGTACAGCAAACTCGGTGTGCAGAACGATATCGAGCTGGCCCGCCTGGCCCTGTTACACGGAATTGTAGAGAACACCAGTAATCTAAACACCTGAGGCGGGTGACTTGCCGGCCCTGCATGGACCCGGAATGTCACGCGCATAAATACTATTCTCGAAACTACATTAACTATAAATAGTATTTGATAATAATAACTTACGTCGTTTACCTAATTCAATATATTAAGACTGATTCATGCCCGTTACCTTCGATGTCGATTGCCGGCAGTGCAAACGCCTCAGCCGTTTCCTCGATTCGGTCAAACAGGAACATCCCGACTATTATTGCCGGCCGGTGCCTCCGTTTGGCACCCGGCAGCCCCGCTTGCTCATTGTCGGGCTGGCGCCGGGCTTGCATGGCGCCAATGCCAGCGGGCGGCCCTTTACCGGTGATTTCGCCGGGATCCTGCTGTACCAGACATTGCACAAGTTCGGATTTGCCAGCCGATCCGAATCCGTCTCCGC
>JAJDNN010000064.1 GCA_022340685.1 Pseudomonadota bacterium | reverse complement strand
CGAATGCCATACCTATTCATAGTATTTTCCTCATCGAGTACTACAGGGTATGAATTGATGATATCACTGGTTGATTTTCCAATCTTGCGACCTTGAATCCGGGAATATTCATCCCTATAAAAAAATAATGGCGAATACTATCAGACAACCCGCAGTGGCCGGTACCTTTTATCCGGCCGACCCGCAACAGCTGCGTGATATGGTGGGTGGCTACCTGCAGGACGCCACTCGACGTCAGACCGGGGAGGTAACTGTTCCCAAGGCGCTGATCGCTCCCCACGCGGGCTATATTTATTCCGGCCCGGTGGCGGCATCGGCCTATGCCCGACTGGCACCAGCTCACGATAAAATCAAGCGCGTCATCCTGCTCGGACCCTCGCACCGTGTGCCACTGCGCGGCATCGCCACCAGCAGCGCCACCCATTTTCAGACCCCACTGGGCAGCATTCCGCTGGATCGCGCCTGTATCGAACAAGTGGAAAAATTCCCGCAGGTTGTCCGCCTTGATGAAGCCCATGTCGCGGAACACAGCCTGGAAGTTCATTTGCCGTTCCTGCAGGAAGTTCTAGACAGTTTCAGCCTAGTGCCACTGGTGGTGGGTGAAGCCAGCCCGGCGCAAGTCAGTGAAATCATTGAAGCACTGTGGGATGGACCGGAAACCCTGATCGTGATCAGTTCCGATTTGAGCCACTACCACGATTACGAAACTGCCCGCCGCCTGGACAGCGCAACGTCACGCGCCATCGAGGCGCTGCAACCTGAATCAATTCAGTACGAAGATGCCTGTGGCCGCAATCCGGTCAATGGCTTGCTGGAACTGGCCCGCCGACATGGCCTGCATGCCACAACCGTCGACCTGCGCAATTCCGGGGACACCGCTGGCCCACGCGATCAGGTGGTCGGTTACGGCGCCTATCTCATTAACTGACATGCATAGCGCCCGCGATCGTAAGACATTGCTCGACATTGCCGCAGCATCTATCCGCACTGGTCTGGAAACCGGCCAACCCTTGCCGGTAACCGTGACTGAATTTCCCACTACCCTGCAACAACAAGGCGCAAGCTTTGTCACGTTAAATATTAACGACCAGTTACGTGGCTGCATCGGCAGTCTTGAAGCATACCGCCCACTGGTGGAGGACGTGGCGGACAACGCCTTCGCCGCAGCCTTCCGGGATCCCCGCTTTACGCCCTTGTCTGACGCCGAATACCCACAGCTGGAATACCATATCTCGATCCTGGCGCCGGCCGAACCCATGCAGTTCGACTCGGAAGCGGACCTAGTCCGGCAATTGCGTCCCGGTGTAGATGGCCTGATTCTGTCGGACCACGGCCGACGGGGCACCTTCCTGCCCTCGGTATGGGAGAGCCTTCCGGACCCCCATGACTTTTTCCACCATCTCAAACTGAAAGCCGGCCTACCGCTGGACCACTGGTCAGACACCTTGCAGGTTGAGCGTTATACAGTGGAAGAGTTTGGCAATTAAGATTACCCTGTGTCTGATTCCGCTTCCCCGCCAGCACTGCTGACATCAACAAGCAATGGAGAGATCGACCATGAAAACTTATTTTGCCTTTTTACTAACACTGTTTGTCCTGTTGGCTGGCTGCGCCACAAGTGTCACCAAGGATATCAGTGTCAAGGCTGAGGCTGATCCAAAGGCACGCTTCAGCGGCTACAAGACCTATGCCTGGCTGGGTTCGGCGCGGATCATCGAGGATGCGGACGGTACCTGGGAGCCACCGAAATATGATGCCGATGCCGAAGTAAAATTCCTGATTAATTCCAAACTTCGCGATCGCGGTATGGAAGAAGTGACGAGCAACCCTGACCTGGTTGTCGCGTTTGCGCTAGGTGTTGATATGGATGCCCTGAAACTCAAGGAAGACCCAAAAAGCAAGATCAAGTCACTGGAAAATGTACCGCAGGGTGCACTGGTTGTGATTCTGGTCGACGCAGCCAGTGGTTACGTAATCTGGGTTGGTGAGGCCGAAGCCGAACTTCAGAAAAACATGGATGACAAGATCGCCACAGAGCGTCTGAAGTATGCCATCACTGAAATGTTCAAACGCATACCCAGTGACTGAGCCGACCGCTTAACACTGAGGAAAAGGCCCTGTTACGGGGCCTTTTATGATCCGGTGCGCCGACTATTCGTGGTTTTTAATTGGAAACGAATACATGATGGAAATCAGCCCGGAGACAATCCAGTCCTGATCCACAATCGGACTATTCGTGATAGTTGAGGCGAGATAGTCAGCCCGCAGGTTACCCAGAATGTGCCAACGCTCGTTGATGTCGTACATCAAATAAGTTTGCGCCGCCCAATCCAGACCTGCACCGGCTGTATAGGCGGGCCGGCTGGGGGTGGCTTCGTCGGTACGCACGCCATAATAATAATTATTGAAGTCACCGGACAACCAGATCGCCAGCACGCTTGGCGACACGGTCCAGCGTCCGGATTTAATGAATTTACCCAGCTCCAATCTGACTTTGGTGCCGTTCGAATTATCCAGTAAATCATGAAACCAGGTCAGTTCGGCAAAACCCAGATCATTCTCACCGCCGACACTGAACCCACCCTCCCAACTGGAATTACGGTCTGCCATTCCGGCCAGCGCCGGTGAATCGGAGGCCTGGTAGCCATACGGATTGGGTTGTGCCGTAATAGAGATACCCCAGTCCTGCTGTCCATAGATATACATCCCTACCCGTGCCCAGCGCACATAAAACAAGCGGTTGTCGAAAAACACCACTGGCGTTGGCAGAACTTTGGCATCAGCGTCAATATAAGGTTGACTCTGTAAATAAGCCCCGCCCCCGATATACGCCTGCTTGGTCTGCACCGGCGCAAGCAGGTCTAGCGAATCGGTACCGTGAACGGGACCGACACACAGACCAAATAACACCAGGAGCATGCCGCTCACGCGCCAAAAACAACTCAGTTTGAAAGGCAAGGCCTGTATTCCCCCAACAATTTTTGTTGGACCGAGTTTAGCGCATATCGGTTGAACCTCCCATCCAGTCCGCATAGAATACGAGCTCCCGTTGACGACCAAGATGTTGAGCCATGGAAATCTCGCCTGCTTCACAAAACGCACTGGCATTTGTCGTTGCCATGCTACTGGCCATTCTGGTTGGCAGTCTGGTGGAATATGTCGTCCACCGCCTGATGCATGCCCGCATTGTGCTGGGCCAGAAGCATCTGGAACATCACCGGGAAGGTACCGGCCAGGGCTGGTGGGGAGAATTCCTCGATTACTTTCTGCCGAGCATCCCTTTTCTATGGCTCGGCTTCCTGTATTCCGGGCATGCCGGAATAGGCTGGATCCTGGGCGCCTTTATCTACGCCTGTATCGCAGCCTATGCCCACCAGGCGCAACACGATAACCCTGACCTGGTATTCTGGCTCAAGAAGCCGATTCACCACCTGCACCACAAGGGCAAGATGTGGCACAACAATTTCGGCATCACCTTCAGCCTGTGGGACAGGATATTTGGCACCTACAAGGACATCGACTGGGTACCGGAAAAGAACCGCAAGGATTATCGTCTGGCGCACTATCTCAGGATCCGCTGGTTCTGAAACTGCCAATTTCAGACCTGTTATAAATCGACAAAAGGCCGCTTTTCGAAGCGGCCTTTATGTTTTCCACGGGAATTTGTTCAAAACGTCCGGATGCTCAACCGCCTTATCCTTGTCGAAAAAACTGGTAACGACAGTTGAAAGATTTAACTGGTTTCTTCCAATCGCACAGCCATACGCGCTTGCAGACGAATAACTGCCTGACTATGGATTTGGCTGATACGTGACTCGCTGACGCCCATTACGGCGCCGATTTCACGCAGGTTGAGACTATCATCGTAATACAGGGCCATAACCAGCCGTTCCCGTTCCGGCAGGCTGGCAATAGCTTCCGCAACCAGGCGTTGCATGTCTTCCCTTTGCAGACCTTCGAGGATCCCCGGTGCATTGTCTGACATGTTGTCCAGCATGGAATTTTCGCCGGTCCCCATGTCTTCAAAACTCAGTACCTTGTGGTAACAGTTGTCCCGCAGAATTTTATAATACTCGTCCAGATCCATCTCGAGAGTTTCAGCAATTTCCGTGTCCCGCGCATCACGACCTTCAGTATGCTCGATTTCGCGCACCGCCTTGGCCACCATCCGCGCCTTACGGTGTACAGACCGGGGCGCCCAGTCGTTTTTACGGATTTCGTCCAACATGGAGCCACGTATGCGGATACCGGCGTAAGTCTCAAAACTGGCGCCCTGGGTTTCGTCGTAGTTACGCGAAGCCTCCAGCAGGCCTATCATTCCTGCCTGGATCAGATCTTCCAGTTGCACACTGGCAGGCAGGCGACTGATGAGATGGCAGGCAATCCGCTTCACCAGCGGAGCATGCTTCTCGACCATGTTGTCCTGATGACGGGTTGCGGACGTCGCATACAAGGCACTACTACTACTCAAAACTGTACCTCCTTAGCATGCAAGGTGTATTGACCCGATCGTTTCACGTGTGGTTCCCGATTTATTTTAAGCATTAGTTTTATTATTTCACGGTTCATATTCTAATAATATACATCAATATGGTTATGTATATGACTGAAATCCCACTTATTACCACATTTTACATAGGGAATAGTCAAGTGGGCCATGCCAATTTGTGACGCCCTCCCGCTCCCCTCCTCCGGGTTCATCGAAATAGGTGCTCCCGGTAATAGCGCAGTTCATTGATGGAATCCCGGATATCATCCAGCGCTAGGTGTGCGGACTGCTTGGAAATGCCCTTCATCAGGGCTGGCGCCCAACGTTTGGCCAATTCCTTGATGGAGCTGACATCCAGATTGCGATAATGAAAAAAAGCCTCCAGCTGTGGCATGCAGCGGGCCAGGAAGCGGCGATCCTGGCAAATGCTGTTACCGCACATGGGCGAGGTATTGGCCGGCACGTATTGACGCAGAAATTCAATGGTCTGGTGTTCTGCTTGTGCCTCGACCAGTGTGCTGTTACGCACGCGCTCGGTCAGACCCGACTTGCCGTGTTGACGGGTGTTCCACTCGTCCATCCCGTTCAGAATCTCATCGGTCTGGTGAATGGCGAGCATCGGCCCTTCTGCCAGAATATTCAACTCACTGTCGGTCACCACTGTGGCAATTTCAATGATGTAGTCTCGCTGGGTATCCAGACCCGTCATTTCCAGGTCGATCCAGATAAGATTATTGGGGTTCTGCGCCATGTGTTCGGATTCCTTTTACTTGCGGGGAGACTTGCCATGCCAGTACACAGTCGCTACTCTGCTGACCTGACCATAGAATGAAGCTTATCATGAATTGGATTACCCTGATCTTTGTAGTGGGACTGATGACGTCAGTCCTGATCCAGCTGTGGCTGGACCTGCGGCAGATTCGTTATGTGCGCCAACATCGTGATACGGTCCCGGATGCATTTAAGGACAAGATTTCACTGGTGGCACATCAAAAGGCAGCTGACTATACGATTGCCAGAGCCCGGCTCGGCATTGTCGAACTTTATTTCGGTAGCATCCTGCTCCTGGCCTGGACACTGGGGGGCGGATTGCAGCTGCTCGACACTGCCTGGCGCCACAGCCCTCTTACATCACCGTTGCTCAATGGCGTAGGCGTACTGCTAAGTGTGCTGCTGATCAGCGCCGTGCTGGATCTCCCTGTCACACTCTACCGGACTTTCGTGATTGAACAGCGTTTCGGATTTAACCGCATCACGCCCGGCGTATTCATAACCGATCTTGCCAAACAATTACTCTTGCTATTAATCCTCGGTGTGCCGCTTGTGACACTGGTGTTATGGTTGATGCTGGACGCGTCATCACTGTGGTGGCTATATGTCTGGGGGGTCTGGATGGGCTTTAGTCTGTTCCTGTTGTGGGCATGGCCGGCCTTCATCGCTCCCCTGTTCAATAAATTCATACCACTGGACAATGTCGAACTAAAACAACGCATCGAAAATCTGCTCGACCGCTGCGGTTTCAAGAGTAATGGCGTATTTGTAATGGACGGCTCCAAGCGTTCCAGCCACGGTAATGCCTACTTCTCCGGCCTGGGTACTAACAAGCGCATTGTGTTTTTTGATACCTTGCTCAAATCCCTGGATGCCGACGAAGTGGAAGCGGTCCTCGCTCACGAACTGGGACATTTCAAACACAAACATATCCAGAAACGCATTATCACCATGGCTGGACTGAGCCTGACTGGTCTGGCAATCCTCGCCTTGCTGATGCGTCTGCCGGAATTTTATTACGGCCTTGGGGTCAGTACACCCTCGACCTACATGGCGCTGGCCCTGTTTATGATGGTCATGCCCATATTCAGTTTCTACTTGCAACCGGTCATGGCCTGGCTGAGCCGCAAACATGAATTCGAGGCAGATAACTATGCCATGCAACAAAGCAATGCCACGACCTTGATCCAGGCGCTGGTTAAACTGTACAAAGAGAATGCCAGTACCCTGACACCCGACCCACTTTATTCCGCGTTTCACGATTCACATCCGCCAGCGCCAGTGCGGATTCGGCATTTATCGCGTAAACTTGGTAATAATCTGTAATTTAATTCACCTTCAGATGTCGTGGTTATTATGAAAAAGCAGTTATGTTTTTTTCTGGCTCTCATCGGACTGGCAACCTCTGCTCAGGCAGCCGATCTGGAGCGCGGCAAGTCCCTGCATAATGAAAACTGTACCCACTGTCATATCTCCATGATGGGCGGTGATGGTTCCGCTATTTACACCCGGGAGAATCGACGTATCGAATCTCTTGATGCATTGCGCAAACAGGTCAATCGCTGCAAAGACAGCCTGGGCGCCTCGTGGCCACCTGATCAAATTGACGATGTCGTGTTTTACCTCAACCAGACATATTACAAATTTGAGGAATAGTGAATGAGCGCACTGGCTGAACGCGAGTGCACGGCGTTGCCAAAGGGCACGCCGCCTCTGGATGCCGACCAGGCAGCCCACCTGCTGAACGAGGTTCCCGGCTGGAAAATCACGCCGACAGGCACAGCCTTGCAGCGCGAATTTTGCTTCAAGGACTATTACCAGACCATGGCCTTCGTCAATGCCATCGCATGGATTGCCCACCGGACCGATCACCATCCCGATCTGAGCGTGGGCTATAACCGCTGTACGGTCACCTATTCCACCCACTCCATCGGCGGACTGTCTGACAACGACTTTGTCTGCGCCGCGCGCATCGACCAGCTGGACCCGCGCTAGCTTGTCAATCCATGGGAAACCAGCAACGCCGCCCCGCATCTGAAAAAAACACTGCCTCCGCGTCCATGCCCGGGCTGGTCGTAGCCAATTTCGGCACTGAACTGGTAGTGGAAGATGGCGCGGGAAAACTGCACCGCTGCGCTGGGCGCCGTAAATTGGGCGTCCTGGTATGCGGTGATCGCGTAGAATGGCGGGCGGAAGAACGCGGTCACTGCACCATCGCCAGCCGCATGCCCCGTAACACTGAACTCGCCCGCCCCGACCGGACTGGTCAGAAAAAAGTCATTGCATCCAATATTGATCAAATGTTGATCATTACGTCAGGCCAGCCGGGCTTCAATGCCGGGCTGGTAGACCGTTACCTCGTGGTAGCGGAAACCCTGGGAATCATCCCCATCATTGTGTTGAATAAAATCGACCTGCTGGACAAGGCCGGGCGCACCACGCTGGAAGCGCAGCTGGATGAGTACGGGCAGATTGGCTATACCACGGTCCTGACCAGCACCTTAACCGACCATGGTCTGGATTTGCTGTTGCCGATCCTGTATCACCGGACCAGTGTCTTTGTCGGCCAGTCCGGCGTCGGTAAATCATCGCTGATTAATGCCATCCTGCCGGATGCCAAAGCGCGCGTCGGAGAGATTTCAGAAGCGACCGGAAAAGGTACCCATACCACAACAACCGCCTGGCTCTATCACCTGCAGGACAACAAAGGCGATGTCATTGATTCGCCCGGCATTCGTGAATTCGGATTATGGGAAATCACCTCACACCAACTGGCACAGGGATTCCGCGAATTCCGGGACTATGCCGCGCAATGCCGGTTCCGGGATTGTATTCATACTGGGGAACCGGGTTGTGCCGTGGCCGCTGCCGCGAGGGACGGCGCGATCTCGCAGCGGCGGTTCGATTCCTACCACCGAATCATGACAACCCTTGCCGAGAGTAACGGGCAACCCGCCTGATAAACCGGTGTTCGGCAGGATAATTACCCTGGCGAATGTGGCTGGGTCGTGCTGGGTCATACTGAAACACACCGGGTAGGACCGGAATATCCGGCCGGGCGTCGTAGAGCCCGTTTGATTCGGGCAAATCAGAGTTCGGAGCGACCGCTCAGGGCCTGCGACAGCGTACTGCTGTTGGCGAATTCCAGTTCGCCACCCATAGGCACACCATGCGCGATGCGCGTGACCCGGATCTTCCTTTGCTTGACCATATCCGCGATGTAGTGGGCCGTGGCTTCCCCTTCCACTGTTGGGTTGGTTGCCAAGATCACCTCAACCACCTCCCCTTCATCCAGCCGCCGGGCCAGCTGGTCCAGACCGATATCATTCGGGCCGATGCCATCCAGCGGCGACAGGTGGCCCATCAGAACATAGAACAGGCCCCGGTACTCGGTCGCCTGCATGATCGCCTGTACATCAATAGGTGATTCCACCACACATAACTGACTGCGATCCCGCTTGGGACTCGCACAGACATTGCACAGTGCAGATTCACTCAGGGTACGACACTGTTCGCAATGGCCAATCCGTTCCACGGCTTCATTGAGTAAGGTTGCCAGCTGGCGGGCGCCATCCCGATCCCGCTCAAGCAGATGATAGGCCATTCGCTGCGCCGACTTGGGGCCGACACCCGGCAAGCAGCGCAAGGCTTCGACTAACTGGCCGATGAGTGGGGTCGACATCCGCTCAGAACGGTAATTTGAATCCACCCGGCAGACCCATCCCCGAGGTGAGACCGGACATCCGTTCTTCCACGGTTTTTTCCACCTGCCTCACTGCGTCATTCATTGCTGCCGCTACCAGGTCCTCGAGCATTTCCTTGTCGTCCATTACGCTGTCGTCAATATTGACCCGCTTTACATCATGCCGACAGGTCATCACCACACTCACCAGACCGCCGCCGGCCTGTCCGGTGACTTCAATCGTCGCCATTTCTTCCTGGGCCTTCTGCATATCGGCCTGCATTTTCTGGGCCTGTTTCATCAGATTGCCGATTCCACCTTTCATCGCGTTGTATCCTCTTTCGTTGTCAGTCTGTAGGTTGCACAGTACTGGTTTTAACCTGTCCGTCAAACGCGTCAAGGATCGACTGGACATTGGGATCCGCCTGGATAGCGGCTTCCGCCCCGGCCTGTTTTTCCGCTGCCAGGCGGGCTTCGCGGGCAGCCGGGCTTTCACCCACCACCTCCCCGATCTCGATAAGCAGCCTGACTGGCCGGCCAAGGCATGCGGTCAGGGCCTCTGCCAGCGTCGCCTCACGTTCTTTCGTCAGGAGCGGGGCGTTTGCTGGCGCCAGAACCAGCTGGATCGCTCTGTCGTCCTGCTTCTGCAGCACACAGTGTGCCGCCAGTTGCCGTGTAATTCCGCCCAGATCAAGCCTGGCAAAAAGCTGGTACCACTCCTCACCGTTTGCACTGGCCGGTTCGGCTTGATACGACGTGTCCGGTTCGGCCGGTTCTGCCATCAAAGAATCGGCAGTCGGTGGCGCCGGGGCGGTCTCTTGTACCGCCGGGGTCGAGGCGGTCTTGGGTGTGGCCGGGGTCGAGACGGTCTTGGGTGTGGCCGGGGCCGGGGCGGTCTTGGGTGTGGCCGGGGCCGGAGTTTGCGCCTCAGCCGGGCGGAACGCCAACATCCTTAACAGTGCCATTTCCAGGCCGGTCCGCGGATCGGGAACCAGTGGCAGATCACGACGACCACCCAAGGCAATCTGGTAATACAATTGCAGGTCTTCCGGACCGAAACGTTCCGCCAACCCCACTAGCCGCGTTTGGTCCCCCATTGTTTCGTCCCAGGCGTCCGGCACCTGTTTGAGCAGAGCCAGGTGATGCAGGGTGGTTATCAGCTCGGCCAGTACATCCGCATAATCCGGAGCCTGCTGGGCCAGGTCATTTACCACCTCGATTACGCCGGCCCCTTCGCCGTCGGCCAGCGCATCCAGCAGCCGGAACACATGATCCTGCTCTATACTACCCAGCATGGCGCGGATCTCCTCCCCCGTCACCTTTCCGGCACCGAATGCTATAGCCTGGTCCAGCAGGCTCAGGGCATCCCGCATGCTACCATCGGCCACCCGCGCCAGTTGATGTAGAGCCACCGGTTCGCTGTCGACACCTTCCTGCTGGAGAATATGGCCGAGGTGCGCCTGAATGCGATCGCTGGGCAAGCGGCGTAGATTGAACTGCAGACAGCGCGACAGGATGGTAACCGGCAACTTTTGTGGATCGGTGGTAGCAAGCAGAAACTTCACATGCGGCGGGGGTTCTTCCAGGGTCTTGAGCAACGCGTTGAAACTGCTGTTTGAGAACATGTGCACCTCATCAATCAGGTACACCTTGTACCGTCCCCGGGTCGGTGCGTACTGGACGTTGTCGAGCAAATCGCGGGTTTCATCCACCTTGGTGCGGGACGCCGCATCCACTTCGATAAGATCGACAAAACGCCCCTCATCGATCTCACGACAGGCCGTGCACTCACCGCAGGGTTTCGAGCTGACCCCCTGCTCGCAATTGAGCGACTTGGCCAGGATCCGGGCGATGGTGGTCTTGCCCACCCCCCGTGTGCCCGTAAACAGGAAAGCGTGGTGCAGGCGGTCCGTATCAAGCGCATTGATCAGGGCACGCAGCACATGTTCCTGCCCCACCATTTCCTCGAAATTACGGGGTCGCCACTTGCGCGCCAGAACCTGATAAGTCATTGATTTTTAGTAAAAGCTGTCAAAACCGGAAAGAACCTATTCTAGCCTGAATGAGTGACGAGTGACGAGGGCTGCTATAGAAAAGGTGCATAAAAGGCGGCAGCCCGTACCAGCCACACCCCGGCGCCCGAGTTCACCGCTACCGTTGCTCCCTTCCGGGCCTGGCGGGGTTCACGGCTAGTCGTCGCGAGGGGACCAATACGAGCTACCATTGAAAGGGGGAGCATTCTACCTGTTGCGGCGCGGAACCTGAACGGCTAAATGGAATTTTTTCCGCTTACCGGCTTAACGGGGGCGGCGTGATTTTCGCTCCGGTTTTCTTTCCGGTTGGTGCCCTCCAGTGCATACCAACATACATCCTGTCTACGGTAAGAAGACCGTCATGAACACCATCAATATTGACCTGTACGATGCTTGCTGCGGCAAGGATTTCAATCAGGAACGGGCGGTAATATCCCCGAGAACAATCTCATCGAGGCATGCCCAGGTTACGCCGGAACTTTCTCCTGCCGCTGATTCATTACAGATGTAGCCGCTACGAGCAGGCCAATGGTCAGTGCGTAGGCCAATACCTGAATTCCCATGGGTTGATCGACATATCCGACAAGGATGTGTAACACATGACCGATGATACTGCTCTGTGATAACAGGAAAGAAGAATCCCAGACAGCATAACCGAGTGGTGGGAACAGATCTGCCTGAACCAGATAACTGACAGCCTGAGACGCCATACCTGCTGTAAGCAGCATGATTAACCAGCCTGAGACCTGGAACAACCTGCCTATCGGGATGCGGGCGATGCCGAGGTACAACACACTGCCTGCAGCAACTCCCGCCAAAATACCCAGCGTACTTCCAATCAGCAAATCGCTGGCATTACTCCCAGCGGCAGCTAAGCCATACAGAAAAATGACTGCTTCACTCCCCTCCCGCAAGAGCGCCAGACCAATGATCAGGGCGAGAATGATGGGTTCCTTGTCGCCCGCACTGACTGCCTGGCCGACGTGTTTTATTTTCTGACTGATTTCGGCGGCATGTTTGTGCATCCACAGTGCATGCCAGGAAAGCATAATGACTGCGACAAACAGAATCGCCGCATTCATCAGTTCCTGTCCCATCCCATCGGCCATCGGTGTGATGGAGTCGGCGACAACCGCCAGGAGCATTGCGCCCAGAATGCCACCGCCTATACCGGAAATTACCCACTTCAGGCGCCCACCAACGCCGCGCGTCGCTGCCAGCATGAGGCCAATGATGAGTGCGGCCTCGAGAACCTCACGAAAAACAATAATGGCGGTGCCTAACATCCTGAATACCTCTACTTGACCACAACCCGGCCCTGGGCGGTGTCTTCGTGAAACTCACCCTTGAATTGATACACGCCGGGCGGCAAGGGGCCAATGTTAATAATCACGCTTTTGTTAGGGCCGATGATCTTCTCGCGGTGCAGAGAGTCGCTCTCGAACTCTTCGATACTGTTGTCTTTGTTATGCACTAACAGCTGAACCTTGGTGTTGGCGGGGATAGTCAGCTCGGCCGGTTCAAAACGATGGTTGGTGATGGTTAACTCGTATTGGTTTCCACTCGTTGCCAGTGCCACTGAGCTAAACACAAGCGCGATTAACACAATAATACCTTTAATTCTCATATGGTTATGTCGTTCCTGAATCAGCATGAATTAGAATGAGTTTATATTAATACGAATCATTACTATTTGCAACATATACATATAAAAGAAAATATTCCGAGTGCGAATCTAAAAAGTCGCAGACTGGTTAGCCGCGCAATGCGCCGCGTCCAGAATTCGGAAACCAGGGTAACGCCGCCCTCATACAGGCCATCGGGGTTTGCGAAACCGAACAGGACGGCCGATCTAGAGCCATCCCGTGGTGACCATTAAAGGCTGCTGAAGGCTCTCACCGGCTCGCTAATGTAGCCGATGAGGTAGATCAATAAACCCGATTTGCCGGGCAGGCGATACTCGCTGAGTCAGCCAGTCCGTTGAGTCATTTACTTCTCTAAGACAAATGCCTGTTCAACCGCAAGGTTGCCGGCGCCTTTATAATTGGTCAGAGTCCAGCCATGTTGTTTCAGATATTGCGTCATTTCAGTATTCATAGTGGGATTGCCGCAGAGCATGACGCGGTCATGCTCGGGATCGGGTAAAGGCAGGTCAAGCCTGTCAGTCAGTTCGCCGCAGCGAAACAAATCCGCACCGCGGTCGGTCGTATCAAATTGCTCGCGTGTCACGGTGGGGACATACAGGAAGTCATCGCCGGTGCGTGAAATCAGTTCCTCACGATAAGCCAGCCCATGTGCCTTTCGCACCGTATGTACCAGAACAACACGTTCAAAAGACTGAAACACTTCACCGGCACGGATCAAGGAGATAAACGGCGCCAGTCCCGTACC
>JAJDNN010000051.1 GCA_022340685.1 Pseudomonadota bacterium | reverse complement strand
TTGCCATCAGCCTGATTGCCTGGCGGGTATTCCATCTCCCACGGCCACAGCGTGATCCGGTTCAGCAGGCTTACCAGTTGTTCTGCCGGCGCCTTGCGAAAATCGGCTTGCAAAAACTGCCCCAGGAAACCCCCGCACGTTTCGATCGGCGGATACGATCACAGCGAGAGGATCTGGCCACAACCACGAGCTCCATTACCAAGCTGTACTTACGCCTGCGATATGGGCAGGTTGCTACGGTGCAACAGACTCAACGCCTGGTCGAACTGGTCCGCCAGTTCAGACCACACTAACAATCCCGGCTATTACCAGTTGTACTTTTTAACCCACCGTTCAAGTTGCTGTATTTTTCCCGGATGTTTTTTCAGCCAGCTGTCGGTGGCCTTGTCCTTACTCCCCTGGAAAATATAATACACATACGCATCGTTCAATCCACGCTGATAAAGCTTGTTATAAAACGGCACATAATATTCCAGGACGAATGTCTTCTTCTGATTTTTAAATGTCGACTTGTTGAGTTCCTTGAACAGGGTTTGATACTGGGTCTTTACAATTTCAAACCCGGTTCGCTTCGCTGATTTTTTCAACAGCGCCTTTCTCTGACTAGCCAGGGCGGAATCCACTGATTGAAAGTTCCCCTCGTCCGTTTTTTTGCCTGTTATTACGGAATGGCTCAGGAGCTCGCTGATGTGTTTGCGGATCGTTGGTGCCGGATCACGTTTTGGCTCCAAGAGCAGTGCCACGCTTAACGACAGGATTGCCGGGGTTGAGTAACCATGAGAGTAATACAGCATGCCGAGCTGGAAATGGGCGGCGGCAATGTTTGGATCTGCTCGTAACGCGACCTTGAAGGCATCGGCAGCAAGTTCCGGCTTGTTCAAGACAACATAAATTTGACCAAGGCGGTACTGGATGGCCGGATTTTGCGGGTATTGGCTGGCTGCAAAGCGATAGGTTCGCAAGGCGTTCCATGGATCTTCGAGCCGTTCATAGGCCAATCCCATTAACAGGTAAATATCCGGCAGGTGGTCCGTTTTATAGCTTGCTGCTCGTTTGCTGAATTCAAGGCTCTTGGTGTATTCACCTTGTGCCAGATAGGATGTTGCAACGGCATACATGGCTTCGACGTTGGCCGGATTTAAGTTGAGCACCGCCTGACTTTTTTGCAAGGCCAGATCGATTTTACCCTGTTTAAAGTAGTTCTCTCCCTGCTCCAATAACTGTTTTTCCGCCCTGGATGAAGTGCGAGGATTTTTACTTGGCGGTGATAATGCAACGCTGCTACATCCGGCCAGATATAAAACCAGGGTGGTGATCCAAAATAATTTCATCGCTCGCATCCAGATGTATATAATGTCCCGATAAATCATGCTAAACGGAGTTTGCTACTCAATGAGGAAGCGTATCAGTATTCTCGTCCTGCTGGTATCAGCAGGAACATTTCAATCAGTCGTTGCTTTGGAACGCACCCGCTTGGGTTTGGTACAGGAAAATGAATTTTCATTTTTAACCGGCCTGGAGTATCAACAGGGTGACTATGGCACACCGTATACCACAACCCTGTGGAGCATACCTTTCAACCTATCTTATCGAAAGGAAAATTACAGCTTTTTCGCATCTCTGCCTTTGCTGTACGCACAGAGCGATGGAACGATTAATGTTTCCAGCAAAACAACCATGCGCAAAAAGAATGCTCCACCATCCACAACAACGTCTGGTCAGCAATCTGCAAGCGGGATTGGTGACGTCGTGCTCTCCGGTTCTTACTATTTTATGCCAGATTACCGTAAGGAAATCACCTACCGGGTTACCGGAACGATTAAACTCGGTACGGCCGATGAAAGTGATGGCCTGGGCACGGGTGAAAATGATTTTTTCCTTGAAGGTGGTGCCGTAAAAAATATCGACGAATACATACTGTCCGGAACCCTGGGATATGAAATTAGCGGTGACTCACCCGTGTATGAGTATAACGACGTATTCTATGGCAATTTAGGTCTGACCAAGCAGCTCGAAAAAAATCAGCAGATGGGTGCCTCTTTATATTTCAGTCAGGCGCTCACTGACAATACAAGCGCACCACTTGAAATTTCTTTCTTTTATCGCCGCCCTGTTTCAAAAGGCCGGGATATCTATCTTTATGTGTCCAAGGGGCTCAGCGATGGCAGTCCTGACATAGCTGCCGGAGGGAGTATGCAATTTTATTTTTAAAGGCATCCGGTCTTGAGTTGGGTTCGACCATTCTGATCACTTGTTACTTACCGATACAAAAACTGGAAAAAATTCTGCCCAACAAATTGTCAGCAGTGAATTCGCCGGTGATTTCACCTAAAGAATGTTGGGCGAGGCGTAATTCTTCGGCCAGTAACTCGCCGGCCTTGCGCTCAACCAACATTTGCTTTCCCTGATGAACGTGCTGCTCGGCGCGCTGCAGCGCATCGAGGTGGCGACGTCGCGCCATGAACAAACCCTCGGTTGTCCCTTTAAATCCTACCTGCTGTTTCAGGTGATCTCGCAACAGCTCAATCCCATTTCCGGTTTTGGCCGAGAGGAAAATTCGTGTGCCCATTTCGTCCTCAACGATTTCCGCAGAATTGCCACTGAGATCGATTTTGTTATACACCCGTGTGATGGCCAGGTTGTCCGGGAGCTTACCCAGAATAGTCTTCTCGACCTCACCAAAACCAGCGCGATCATCAATCAACAGTAATACACAATCGGCTTGTTCGATAACCTGCCAGGTGCGACGCATGCCTTCCTGCTCTACCTGGTCACCACCTTCCCGAAGTCCGGCGGTATCGATGATATGCAGAGGCATGCCGTCAATATTAATTTCTTCCTTCAACACGTCACGCGTGGTGCCCGGTATATCGGTGACGATTGCTGACTCACGTCCGGCCAACGCATTAAGCAGGCTGGACTTACCGGTATTAGGCTGGCCCGCCAACACGATGCGCATACCTTCGCGCAATAGCTGGCCCTGGTGGGCTGTGCCAATAACTCGCTGTAATTCCGCGAGCAAATACTCAAGCTGCCCGGTAATATGTTCATCCGCCAGAAAGTCAACTTCCTCTTCTGGAAAATCAATGGCGGCCTCGACATACATGCGCAATTCGGTCAGCTCCTCCACCGTGGCGTGCACCCAATCAGAAAACACCCCTTGCAGTGATTGCAACGCCGACCGCGCCGCCTGCACAGTGCCAGCTTCGATTAGGTCGGCGATGGCCTCGGCCTGAGCCAGGTCGAGCTTGTCGTTCAGGAACGCCCGTTCAGAAAACTCGCCCGGACGGGCCATGCGTGCACCGGCCTGCAAACAGGCCTGCAGCAACAGGTCCAGTACCACCGGCCCACCATGACCTTGTAGTTCCAGCACGTCTTCACCAGTAAAGGAGTGTGGCGCAGGAAAATACAGGGTGATTCCCTGATCGAGGATATTACCTTCACTGTTATGGAACGTCAGATAGGTAGCCTGGCGCGCATCAGGCACAATTCCCAGGATAGTGCGGGCAATTGCTGCTGCGTTTGTGCCTGAAACACGGATGATGCCGACACCCCCGCGGCCCGGCGGCGTAGCAATGGCGGCGATTGTTTCGGTAGATGCGGTGTCCGGACGCGTCACTTCCGCCTACCCGGATACCCTAGGCCTTGACGACGATCCGTGTGATGTACCATTGCTGGGCAATGGACAGGGTGTTGTTGGTAACCCAGTACAACACCAGCCCGGCGGGGAAGAACAGGAAGAATACGGTAAACACCAGCGGCAACGCCATCATCACCTTGGCCTGGATGGGATCGACCGGCGTCGGGTTGAGACGCTGCTGCACGAACATTGAAATACCCATCAAAATCGGCAATACATAAAACGGATCCTTGACCGACAAATCCTTAATCCACAAGATCCACGGCGCCTGTCGCAACTCGACACTTTCCAGCAGGACCCAGTACAGAGCGATGAATACCGGTATTTGCACCAGGATTGGCAGGCAACCCCCCATGGGGTTGATTTTTTCCTTCTTGTACAATTCCATCATGGCCTGGTTCAACTTCTGGCGATCACCACCAAACCGTTCCTTAAGCGCCTGCATGCGCGGCGTTACCTTGCGCATGTTGGCCATGGACTTGTAGCTGGTTTCGGATAGCTTGTAGAACACCGCCTTGATGAGCAAGGTCAGCAGGATGATTGCCCAGCCCCAGTTGCCCACCAGGCCGTGAATTTTTTCCAGCAGCCAGTAGATGGGCTTGGCGATAATCGTCAGAACACCGTAATCAACTGTCAATTCCAGTCCGGGCGCGATATCCGCCAGTATGTGCTGAAGTTTTGGGCCCACAAAAAGTTTGTTGTTCAAGGTCTGGCTGGTTTGGGGCTCAACACGCAACTCGTTAGTGGCGGTCATGCCCAGTACAAAACGTTCTTCCGATAATTTGCGACTGTAAAATGTATACGGCTTATCCTTGGGTGGAACCCAGGCTCCCAGAAAATAATGCTGAATAAAGGCTTCCCAACCACCAGTTACACCCTGGTTGAGATTTTCATCGC
>JAJDNN010000034.1 GCA_022340685.1 Pseudomonadota bacterium | reverse complement strand
CGGCTTGGCTTCCTGCCCGGTGATCTGGCGCAGAAAATCGATCCGTATTTACGACCGTTGTACGATGCCCTGTATGAAATGCTCGGTTTCGAGCAGGTTGCCAAGCTGATCGAGCGTAACGTAATCGAGGTGGCGCCGCTGGCCTATATGCGCGGTCGAACCCTGAACGAGTCATACGTGATCCTGGACGAAGCGCAGAACACCACTCTGGAGCAGATGAAGATGTTCCTGACCCGTATCGGGTTTGGTTCCAAAGTCGTGGTGACGGGGGACGTGACCCAGGTGGACTTGCCACGGGGGCAGATCTCGGGCCTGCGCCACGTCATCGATGTATTGAAAGATGTCGAGGGCATCGAATTCACTTTTTTCAATCCGCGTGATGTGGTGCGCCACCCGCTGGTCCAGCGCATTGTGACGGCCTATGAATTGAGCGAGGAGCAGGATAAATGAACGCCGTGGTCGATGTGCAGCGACAGGTAAACGCGGGTCCTGAAGGCGAGGTGCTGCGTGGCTGGGTCGAGGCGGTGTTGGCGGCTGAAGGCCGGCAGGATGAGCTGGAGCTGACCGTGCGGATCGTCGATGCGAATGAAATCGCTGTCCTTAACCAACGTTATCGTAATAAACCCGGCCCCACCAACGTTCTGTCGTTTCCATTCGAGGCACCGTCCGGCGTGTCACTGAACCTGCTTGGTGACCTGGTGATTGCCGCGCCGGTGGTGACGGAGGAAGCGCGCCGACAGGGCAAGACCGAAACCGCGCACTGGGCGCACCTGGTGGTACATGGCACCCTGCATCTGTTGGGCTATGACCATCAAACGGCGGCACAGGCAGAAGCGATGGAACGACGCGAAATCCGCATTCTGCACAGCCTGGGTTACCCGAATCCCTATTTGCTTGACGAGGCCTCATGAACGACGGGAATCAAAGCACAGACAAAATACCCCGGCCCCAGCGCAGCCTGCTGGAACGGATCGGTCAGGCCCTGCAGGGGGAAATGAAGGATCGCGGAGAACTACTGGCCGTTCTGCATGAAGCACAGAAGAACGATGTCATCGACAGTGATGCGCTGGCCATGATCGAAGGCGTACTCGGGGTTTCGGAAATGCAGGTACGCGACATCATGATTCCCCGCTCGCAAATGGTGGTGGTGGAACGGGATGCGGATTTACAGGATATTCTGGCAACGGTGGTTGAATCGGCCCACTCCCGGTTTCCTGCTGTGGGTGAAAGTCGCGATGATGTAATTGGTATCCTGCTGGCGAAGGATTTGTTGCCGTACTTCATTCATGGAGAACAGGGCCGCTTCCATGTACGCGACAATCTGCGACCGGCCGTAATAGTGCCGGAAAGCAAACGGCTGAATGTCCTGCTCAAGGATTTCCGGACCAGCCGCAATCACATGGCAATCGTGGTCGACGAGTATGGCGGCGTGTCCGGGCTGGTGACCATCGAGGACGTGCTGGAGCAGATTGTTGGCGAGATTGAGGACGAGCACGACATTGAAGATGACGTCTACATTTATGAGCACCGTAATGGTGAATATACGGTAAAGGCGATTACCCCGATTGAAGACTTCAATGACTACTTCCAGTCCGACTTCAGTAGCGAGGAGTTCGATACCATCGGTGGTTTGATTCTGAACCGCTTCGGTCATTTGCCCAAGCGGGGTGAAACCGTGGATCTGGATAATCTTCACTTCAAGGTATTACGCGCCAGTAACCGTCAGATCCACCTGCTGGAAGTCAGCCGACTCGAACACCGGGCTGCCTCGGTGGCCGGGTCGACCGGTGGCGACTGATCCCATCCGCATAAGCTGGCGTCATCGTCTACTCGCCATTCTGGCCGGGGCGGTATTGCCGTTCGCGTTTGCGCCCCTCGATTTGTTTCCCCTCGCTTTTCTGGCACCGGCGATGTTGTTCTGGCTGTGGTGCAAGGTCACGCCCTGGCAGGCCAGTCAACTGGGTTTTCTGTTTGGCCTCGGTCAGTTCGGGGTCGGGGTCTCGTGGATTTATGTAGCTATTCATGATGTGGGGCAAAGCCCGGCCTGGCTGGCAGGCGGTATGACCCTGCTGCTGGTTGCTTTTTTGTCACTCTATCCGGCCCTGGCAGGGTGGCTGGTGGTTCGTCTGCGTGGCCGCCTGTCCGGGTCACTGTGGATGCTGGGGCTGGTTCCTGCACTGTGGGTGCTGACCGAATGGCTGCGCGGCTGGATCATCACCGGGTTTACCTGGCTGCAACTCGGTTACAGCCAGATCGATTTGCCTCTCTCGGGACTGGCGTCATGGCTGGGCGTGTACGGTGTGTCATGGGCCGTGGCCCTGAGCAGCGCCCTGCTGGTCAGTGCGATACGCCAGGTCGGTACAGGCCGGTGGATTCCCCTTACTGGTCTGTTCGTTCTGTGGGTTGTTGCCTGGCTGGCCGGGCAGATGCCGTGGTCAACGCCGGTTGGCAAGGAACTCAAAGTGGCGTTGATCCAGGGGAACAGTCCCCAGACCACAAAATGGGATCCGGACAAGATTAAAATGCGTCAGGATCTCTATTTACGCCTGACCCGCGCGAACTGGGACAGAGACCTCATTGTGTGGCCGGAAAATGCCCTGACTACCTTCTATCACAACCTGGACAAGGACTATCTACAGCCACTGGCCGCGGAGGCCCGTACCCATCACACTGATATCGTGTTCGGTGTGCCCTTCATGGATTTGAATACGGATCGGTACTACAGCAGCATGGCCAGTATTGGTGCGACGCCGGGGATCTACCACAAGCGCCACCTGGTTCCGTTTGGCGAATATGTGCCATTCGAATCCCTGCTGCGTGGCCTGATCGGATTTTTCGATTTGCCCATGTCCGGTTTTTCGCGCGGCGAAAATGATCAGTCGTACCTGATGGCTGCCGGTCAACCCCTGGCACCCAGTGTGTGCTATGAAGATACGTTTAGCGAGGAAGTGATCGATTTTTTGCCCCACGCCACCCTGCTGGTGAACGGCAGCAACAATGGCTGGTATGGTGATTCCTTCGCGCCACCACAGCATTTACAGATGTCGCGTATGCGCGCGGCAGAAACGGCGCGACCCTTGTTACGCGCCACCACGAATGGCATCAGCGCCATTGTTGATTACCGGGGCCGAATCGTGTCCCGCTCAGCGCAGTTCAAGACCGTGGTGCTTACCGGTGTGGTCCAGCCACGTCAGGGGGCCACCCTGTATGTACGGGTCGGGAACAGCCTGGTGATTGGCCTGGTAATTGGCCTGGTACTCTTGCTTTGGTGGCGAGGTCGGCAACAGTGTTGATTGCAAACATGACTGAGTTTAAATCCCGACGCTAACTCAACCTGGGAATTGATGACATATGAATAAACAGCAAATCAACGAGGCGCTGGAAAAATTGCATACCCAGATCACAATGCTGGATAGCCGCGATGAAGTCTCAAAACAAAAACTCCAAAGCCTGTCTCAGGAACTAGAGAAGAAACTGCAGAATCCGGAAGATGATCAGGTGCATGAGGATTTGGCCGGCCGGCTGGATGAGGCAGTTTTGCATTTTGAAGTTTCGCATCCCACCCTGACCGCCATACTCAATGACATTATGGTAAAGCTCGGTAGTATGGGTATCTGA
Organism: Pseudomonadota bacterium; assembly: GCA_022340685.1. Taxonomy (GTDB): domain Bacteria; phylum Pseudomonadota; class Gammaproteobacteria; order UBA6429; family Thiohalophilaceae; genus JAJDNN01. The sequence goes on along the minus strand of JAJDNN010000034.1, from coordinate 4,225 downwards.
GCAGACTCGGTTTCGATAACACGGTTCAGGCCGTCAACGCCATGCGGTCATCTTCGTGCCGCTTCAGGAAGTCTGGTTTTCGAGTCGCGATATTGCCAGCTTGATTTCATCCAGGATCAGTCGCCGGGCTTTCGGCCCATCGATATCGGGAATATCCCAGTCCATGATTTTAATATACTTGTCCACCAGTTTATCAACGTCCTTGTCCAGAGACTTGCGCCGTTTATCCATCTCGATATCTTCGATTGACATTAAAAAGCTCCTGTTAAAATCGCGAATAATCCGGTTTTCACGTTTAGTTGCCAGCGGGGTTCGGGTCAGTATTCCTTTCTGAAAACAGTTGCGTGACACTTTGGACAGGGTGGGATATGACCCGACTTTTTGAAGTGAAGTTGTTCGCCGCAGCTTTGACAGGTCAGTACGCCAGGACCGGTTATTTCACCGGTATGCCATTCGCCGAGGCGAGCCTGTTCCCGCCACAATTCCAGTTCGACTGTCGTCGGATCGGCAACCTGGGCCACCCACCCCGTGAGTGTGGATTCCGCCAGTTCGGCATCAAATTCCAGCCAGTCGGCCAGTTGCTTGCTATTATCCGCCATGGCGTCGGCGGCTTCATGAATGTCTCGCTTCAGGTAGTCGCTGAGTCGCTGGATTTCCTCGCGACTCAGTTCGCCCAGGTCGGAGGCTTTTTGTTCGGCGGTTTCGATGGCTTGTTTGAGACTGGGCAGGGCTTTTCCTTCGGCCTCCTGCCAGGCGGATTTGAGCGCGGCGCGCATGACGTTGTAGGCCTTGAGCAGTTTTTCCTGGGTATCGGGCATGGGGTTTCCTTCACAGCAATTGGATTCTGGATGGATCATCGTGCCAGGCCAGGTGGAATGCAAGTACATTGTGACCGACAAGGGGGCTGCGTTATCCTTACAGGATCAATTCAGTACGAATTCTAACAAGGCACCGCCAACGATCATGCATGAGCAGTATTTTCCCGAACAGGTGGAACAGGAGGCCCAGGACTTCTGGGAAACTAGTCAGTCATTCCGGACGGTAGAAGATCCGACCAGGGAAAAATATTACTGTCTGGCCATGTTCCCCTACCCCAGTGGTCGCCTGCATATGGGCCATGTCCGCAACTACACCATTGGCGATGTCATCAGCCGCTATCAGCGCATGCAGGGCAAGAACGTACTCCAGCCGATGGGTTGGGATGCCTTCGGTTTGCCGGCGGAAAATGCCGCCATGCAGAACAAGGTGGCGCCGGCCAAGTGGACCCGCGAGAACATCGACTACATGCGTGGCCAGCTCAAGCGATTGGGCCTGGCCTACGATTGGCAGCGGGAACTGGCGACCTGTGACCCCGATTATTACCGTTGGGAACAATGGCTGTTTACCCGTCTGTTCAAAAAAGGGGTGGTGTATCGCAAGACCGCTCCGGTGAACTGGTGTCCCCATGATCTGACCGTACTGGCCAACGAGCAGGTCATCGACGGCCGCTGCTGGCGCTGTGATACCGAGGTGGAACGCAAGGACATTCCCCAGTGGTTCATGAAGATCACCGCCTATGCGCAGGAATTGCTGGACGGTCTGGATCAGCTGGAGGGCTGGCCGGAGCAGGTAAGGACCATGCAGCGTAACTGGCTTGGACGCTCCGAAGGGGTCGAGATCAGTTTTACCCTCGAAGCGCATGATGCCCCTCTCAAGGTATTCACTACCCGCCCCGACACCCTGATGGGCGTGACCTATGTGGCCGTCGCTCCCGAACATCCACTGGCAAAGCAAGCCGCCGCCCGGGCCGGCAACGTGGCGGCCTTTATAAAGGAATGTCAGGCGACCGGGGTGGCCGAAGCCACCCTGGAAACCATGGAAAAGAAGGGGATGGATACCGGCATCAAGGCGATTCATCCGGTCAGCGGGGACAAGCTGCCGGTTTTCATCGCCAACTTCGTGCTGATGGGCTACGGTGAAGGCGCGGTGATGGCGGTGCCGGCTCATGACCAGCGTGACTGGGACTTTGCCCGCAAATATGGCTTGCCTATCCGCCAGGTGATCACACCGGCCGATACGGAGGCCGACATCGATCTGTCCAGCGGGGCATATATCGAACCGGGTGTGCTGATCGACTCCGGGGAATTCACTGGCCTGTCATCGCAGCAGGCGTTTGAGGCCATCGCCAGTTACCTGTCGGAGCGCAAGCTGGGCGGCAAGCGGATTACCTGGCGACTGCGTGACTGGGGTGTGTCGCGCCAACGTTACTGGGGTGCGCCCATTCCCATTATAAATTGTCCCCGGTGTGGCGAGGTGCCCGTGCCTGACCAGGATCTGCCGGTGGTTCTACCGGAAGACGTCACCTTTGACGGGATCGGCTCACCCATCAAACGCATGCCCGAATTCTATCGGACCACCTGTCCCGAATGTGGCGGCAAGGCGGAGCGGGAGACCGACACCTTCGATACCTTCATGGAGTCGTCCTGGTACTACGCCCGCTTCACCTGCCCCGACAACAACACGGCCATGCTGGACCAACGAGCCGATGAGTGGTTGCCGGTGGATCAATACGTTGGCGGCATCGAGCACGCCATCCTGCATTTACTCTATGCACGCTTTTTCAACCGGCTGCTGCGCGACGAAGGACTGCTGCAGCACGATGAACCGTTTACCCGGCTACTTACCCAGGGCATGGTGCTGAAAGACGGCGCCAAGATGTCCAAGTCCAAGGGTAATACGGTGGATCCGCAGGGCCTGATCGAACAATTCGGCGCCGACACGGCGCGTATGTTCATGATGTTCGCTGCCCCGCCCGAGCAGAGTCTTGAATGGTCGGATGCTGGCGTGGAAGGTGCGCACCGTTTTCTGAAACGGTTGTGGAAACGGGTCTACCAACATGTTGCCATCGGGACGCCGCCAGCGCTGGAGGTGGACAAACTGACCGACGCGCAAAAGGCGCAGCGTCGCCAGGTACACGAAACCATTCAGAAGTGCAGTTTTGATATTGGCCAGCGCTTTACTTTCAACACGGCGATTGCGGCGGTGATGGAATTGCTGAACGCGCTGTACAAATATCCCGAGGCAGCGCCGCAGGATCGCGCAGTGGTTCAGGAGGCCCTCGATGTCAGCGTGCTGATGCTGGCGCCGATAGTGCCGCACATTTGCCACACCCTGTGGCATGCACTTGGGCATGAAGAAGCAATCATTGACTGCGCCTGGCCAGCCGTTGACGAAGCGGCCTTGAGTCGGGATGAAATCGAACTGGTGGTGCAGGTGAATGGCAAACTGCGGGCCCGGGTTGCTGTTGCATCGGACGCCAGTCGTAAAGCGGCCGAGGAAGCGGCGCTGGCCAACGAGAATGTCCAGCGTTTTATCGAAGACAGGGCCATCGTCAATGTCATCGTGGTGCCCGGTCGACTGGTGAATGTGGTGGTTAAATAATGTGGCGGTTAGATATTGACGCCAACGCGGCAACCAAACCGGTACGCGCGATGTTAAAATATTCGATCTTGTTAACCCGACCAGTGAGAGTGATGTGTGTCGCACTACTTGTCATGGGTTGCGTTGCGTTTATTTCCGGATGTGGCTTTCAACTGCGCGGGTCCGTTGAACTGCCGCAAAACCTGCAACAGATGGCATTAGCAGGCATACCGCAAACGGGCGTTCTGGCGGTAGACATCCGTAATGCCCTGGAACGCGCCGGCGGCAATCTGGTGGACTCCGCCAGTGCGGCGGACAGTATTATCGTCATCACCCGCGATTCGGTCGAGCAAACGGTCCTGTCAGTCAACAGTAGCGGGCAGGCCAGCGAATATGAACTGCACTACCAACTGGGTTACCGGCTGGAGGCGAACGACGGCCGGGTGCTCGTGCCCGCGCAAACGATCAGTCTGTTTCGCCAGTACGAATATAATCCGGCCACGGTACTGGCCAAGAGCGATCAGCAGGCCGAGCTGACGCAACAAATGCGCCGTTCTGCCGTAAACCAGATGTTGCAGCAGCTGGCAGCGAGTGCGCGGCAAGTTCCGGCCATGTCAAACTCTCCAGACCCGACGCATGCGCCTGCGCCCTGAACAGCTTGCGGGCCAGCCCGCCGACGTCCTGTTACCGATGTATCTGGTCTCCGGTGAAGAACCTTTTCAGCTCGGGCAGGTCTGTGATGCCATTCGCCAACGGGCACATGACGCCGGTTACACGAATCGTACTGTCATGCAGGTGGATCGCAGCTTCGACTGGCAGACCTTGA
>JAJDNN010000030.1 GCA_022340685.1 Pseudomonadota bacterium | reverse complement strand
AACTGGGCGCCAGCCTCACCTTTGGCCATGCGGCCGGGCATATCGAAGGCTGTGATGTGGTGGTGACATCCACCGCGGTGAAGGCCGACAACCCCGAAGTGGTAGCGGCCCACGCACAGCGTATTCCGGTGGTGCCGCGCGCCGAGATGCTGGCCGAATTGATGCGCTTCCGTTACGGCATTGCGGTTGCCGGCACCCATGGCAAGACCACGACCACCAGCCTTATCGCTAGCGTGCTGGCAGAGGGCGGGGTAGACCCGACTTTCGTGATTGGCGGGCGTCTCAACAGTGCCGGCAGCCATGCCCGGCTGGGCGAAGGGCGTTACCTGGTGGCCGAGGCCGATGAGTCGGATGCATCGTTTATGCACCTGCAACCGATGATGGCGGTGGTGACCAATATCGACGCCGACCACATGGAAACCTACGGTGGTGACTTCGAACAGCTGCGTCTTACCTTTATAGAATTTCTGCATCACTTGCCGTTCTACGGGCTGGCGGTGCTGTGCCTTGACGACCCGGAAGTGCACCATATTCTGTCCGCGATTACCCGGCCGGTGACGACGTACGGATTTAACGAAGCGGCCGACATTCACGCCACGGATCTGGTCCAGACAGCCAGCCGCACCCGCTTTCGGGTAGCCCGGCCCGATCGGGCAGACTGGCTGGAAATTACACTCAACCTGCCGGGCCGGCACAATGTGCTCAATGCCCTGGCGGCGATTGCCGTGGCGCACGAGGTTGGTATCGACGATGACGCCATCAAACGGGCGCTGGCGAACTTCCAGGGCATTGGTCGGCGCTTTCAGATCAACGGTGACTATGACACCCCCATGGGTACCGTGCTGCATATCGACGATTACGGCCACCACCCACGCGAGGTGGCCGCCACCCTCGAGGCGATCCGGACAGGCTGGCCAGACAGGCGGCTGGTGCTGGCATTCCAGCCCCATCGCTACAGTCGCACGCGTGACCTGTTTGAGGACTTCACCCGGGTCCTGTCGGAAGTGGATGTACTGGCGCTGCTGGAAGTCTATCCGGCTGGTGAGACGCCTATCGCAGGCGCCGACGGGCGTACTCTGGCACGGGCCATTCGTACTCGCGGCCAGGTGGACCCGGTATTTGTGGAGGACATCGACGAACTGGCGGACACTCTCAAGGGGTTGCTGCAGGATGGTGACATTCTGCTGACCCTGGGGGCCGGCAATATCGGTTCGGCCGCTGCCAGACTGAAGCAGCAACTGGAGGCGGGCAGCGAATGATGACTGCGCCAACCCTCCAACACTTACGCGGCACCCTGCGCTTTGAGGAGCCGATGGCACGTCATACGTCATGGCGCGCCGGCGGTGCGGTTGAACGGTTCTATCTGCCGGCCGATCTGGACGATCTGGCGCTGTACCTCACCAGCCTGCCGATGGACGAGTCGATCTGGTTCGTCGGTCTTGGCAGCAATCTGCTGGTACGTGATGGCGGGCTCAGTGGCACGGTGATTGGTCTGAGTGGCTGTCTGAGCCAACTGGACATCCTGGCGCAGAACCGGGTGCGGGTGGAAGCGGGCGTGGCCTGTCCCAAGCTGGCGCGCACCACTGCCAAAGCGGGACTGGCCGGGCTTGAATTTCTGTGTGGCGTCCCTGGCACCCTTGGCGGCGCACTGGCGATGAACGCGGGGGCACTGGGCTCCGAGACGTGGGAATTCGTGACTGAATTGGAAACCCTCGACCGGCAGGGTCAGCGCCATGTCCGTACCCCGGGCGATTACGAGGTTGGATACCGCCATGTGGCAGGACCAGAGGGGGAATGGTTCGTGGCGGCCACATTTAAGCTGGCGAAGGGCGATGTGCATGTCAGTCTGGAAAAGATCAAGGCCAATCTGGCACGGCGGGCCGCCACCCAGCCGACCCACCAACCCAATGCCGGCTCGGTGTTCCGTAATCCGCCGGGCGATTACGCGGCGCGTCTGATTGAGACCTGCGGTCTCAAGGGGCATTGCATCGGCGGAGCCTGCGTGTCGGAAAAGCACGCCAATTTCATCATCAATACCGGTACCGCCACGGCCGGCGACATCGAAGCGCTGATCGACAAGGTCGCGCAAACAGTGCAACAGGAACACGGCATCGAACTGATGCGCGAGGTACGCATCGTGGGTGAACGAGGTGGGCGAGATGGGGGCTGATGCGCGTCCCTATCCCATCGACCCGGCCCTGTTTGGCAAGGTGGCCGTGCTAATGGGTGGCTGGTCAGCCGAACGGGCGGTTTCCCTTAACAGCGGCCAGGCGGTGCTGGACGCCTTGCTGCGCCAGGGCGTCAACGCCCATGGCATTGATGTACACCGGCCGCAAATTGTTAACGAATTGCAACAGGGAGGCTTCGATCGTGTTTTCAATATCCTGCATGGCCCGGGCGGGGAGGACGGCATCATTCAGGGTCTACTGGAGGTGTTGGGGTTGCCCTGCACCGGGAGCGGGGTGATGGCCTCGGCCCTGGCGATGGACAAATTGCGCTCCAAGCAGTTGCTGGAAGGCGCCGGGATCCCGACCCCGGCGTGGCTGATCCTGGAAGCCGACACCGAGCCGGGGTGGGTCGAGGCCAGCCTCGGCCTGCCGGTGATGGTTAAGCCGGCGCTGGAAGGATCCAGCATAGGTATGAGCAAGGTGGATGACGCCGACGCCCTGCCGGCGGCGTATCGCGAAGCGGCCGCCTTCGAGGGCAAAGTACTGGCGGAGCGCTGGATTGAGGGCGAGGAGTACACCGTGGCCATTCTGGGTGACACCCCCTTGCCGGTGATTGGTCTGGAAACACCGCGTGAATTCTATGACTACGAAGCCAAGTACCAGGCTGATGATACTCGCTACCTCTGCCCCTGCGGCCTGCCGGCAGAAGAAGAACTGCGCTTGCAACGTCTGGCGCTGGCGGCTTTCCAGGCACTGGGTGCCAGGGGCTGGGGCCGGGTGGACATTTTGTGTGATCCGGACGGCACACCCTATGTGATCGAACTGAACACGGTGCCCGGCATGACAGACCATAGCCTGGTGCCAATGGCGGCCAGGGCGGCCGGGATTGAATTCGACGAACTGGTGGTGCGCATTCTGGCGCACACCCTGGCGATACCGCAGGAGGGCAGTCATGTTCGCGCGGGTTAGTCAGAATCAGGCCGTGATGCGGGGTGGTCACAAGTGGCCTGAAATGCCCCTCAATCCCAATCTGAATACCCGTTGGCTGATTCGTGCCGGCTTGGTGTTGATGGCGGGTTTCCTCCTTGCTTTGGTGCTGGACAAGCTTGCCGACCCGGCTACCCTGCCCATCCACAAAATCCGCGTGCAGGGCGCGCTGGTACAGGTTAACGAGGCCATGCTGCGCAACACAGTGCTGGGTAAGGTGCAAGGCGGTTATTTCAACATTGATGTGGATCTGATTCGCCATGCGGTCGAAACGTTGCCGTGGGTGAAATCTGCCGCGGTGCGCCGGGTCTGGCCCGATACCATCAGTATCCGCGTGGTGGAGCAACAACCCCTGGCCTACTGGGCCGACGGCGGTCTGGTGACTACGGAGGGCGTGTTGTTTTATCCCGAGACAACCAGTTACCCATCAGGGCTCTTGAAATTTTCGGCTCCCAAGGGACTGGAGCATGTCATTACCGGACAGTACCGGGCCATGTCAGCGCAACTGGCGCCGCTGGAGTTACGAATAACGCGTCTGCAACTGGATGCCCGCCACGCCGTCCGACTGTGGCTGGATAACGGCATCGAACTGGTGCTGGGGCGGGAGCAGCAGACAGCGCGGCTGCAACGCTTCGTCAAGGTATACAAAAAATCACTGGCCGCGTATGCCGCACAAATTAAACGTATTGACCTGCGCTATAGCCATGGCATGGCCGTGCAGTGGAACCACGACGCAAAGACAACGAAAAAAACAAGTCGCGGGGGGTGACTGGGTAATGTCGAAGAAAATGGAAAAGAATTTGATCGTCGGCCTGGATATCGGCACTTCGAAAGTGGTCGCGATTGTGGGTGAAGTTACGCCGGACAACGAAATTGAAATCATCGGCCTTGGCTCCCATCCATCACGCGGCCTCAAGAAAGGGGTGGTGGTCAATATCGAGTCCACAGTGCAGTCTATCCAGCGCGCGGTGGAAGAAGCGGAATTGATGGCGGGTTGCCAGATCCATTCGGTCTATGCCGGTATTGCGGGCAGCCACGTGCGCAGTCTCAACTCCCACGGCATCGTGGCGATTCGCGACAAGGAGGTGACACCCTACGATGTGGAGCGGGTTATCGACGCAGCGCGGGCGGTGGCGATTCCGGCAGATCAAAAAATCCTGCATATCCTGCCGCAGGAATTCATCATCGACGCTCAGGAAAGCATTCGCGAACCGATAGGCATGTCGGGTGTGCGTCTGGAGGCCAAGGTCCACATGGTCACCGGCGCAGTGAGCGCAGCACAGAACATCATCAAGTGCGTGCGCCGCTGTGGACTGGAAGTCGATGACATAATCCTGGAACAACTGGCGTCGAGTCATTCGGTCCTGACCGATGACGAAAAAGAACTGGGTGTTTGCCTGGTGGACATCGGCGGTGGGACCACCGACATCGCAGTGTTCACAGAAGGCGCCATTCGACACACCGCGGTTATTCCGATTGCCGGCGATCAGGTAACTAATGACATCGCGGTAGCACTCCGCACGCCAACCCAGCATGCCGAGGAAATCAAAATCAAGTATGCCTGCGCACTAACCCAGCTGGCTTCGGTGGAGGAAACCATCGAGGTACCGAGTGTGGGTGATCGGCCGGACCGGCGTCTGGCGCGCCAGACCCTGGCCGAGGTGGTCGAGCCGCGCTACGAGGAACTGTTTACGTTGATCCAGGCCGAGTTGCGGCGGAGCGGATTCGAGGATCTGTGTGCCGCAGGGGTGGTGATGACCGGAGGCAGCGCCAAGATGGAAGGGGCGACGGAGTTGGCGGAAGAGATTTTCCACATGCCGGTAAGGCTGGGCATGCCCCAGTATGTGTCCGGTCTGGTGGATGTGGTACGCAACCCGATTTATTCAACCGGAGTTGGGTTGCTGTTGTTCGGTTATCAGAACCGTGCTTTGCGCGAGACCGAAGCCCGTATGGGCACTGGTTTTCGGGGCGTGTTGCGGAAAATGAAAAGTTGGTTTCAGGGTAATTTTTAATTTCGTTATCAATAACGAGGAGGGGTAAATCATGTTCGAATTAATGGATAGCTATAATCAGAGTGCTGTGATAAAGGTCGTGGGTGTTGGCGGCGGTGGAGGCAATGCCGTTGAGCACATGGTGGTGCAGAATCTCGAAAGCGTGGATTTCATCGTGGCCAATACAGACTCACAGGCTTTGAAGAATCATTCTGCGCGTACGGTGCTCCAGCTGGGTGGCAACATCACAAAAGGTTTGGGCGCGGGCGCCAATCCGGAAATTGGCCGGCAGGCAGCGATGGAGGATCGGGAACGAATCCAGGAAGTGCTGGAGGGCGCCGATATGATCTTCATCACTGCGGGTATGGGGGGTGGTACCGGTACTGGCGGTGCGCCGGTGGTGGCCCAGATTGCCAAAGAAATGGGCATACTTACGGTTGCCGTGGTAACCCGGCCGTTTCCCTTCGAAGGTAAAAAACGCATGGATGTGGCGAACGACGGCATCGATGAACTGAAAAGCTTTGTCGATTCGCTGATTACCATCCCCAATGACAAGCTACTGTCCGTGTTGGGCAAGAGTATCAGCCTGCTGGATGCATTCAAGGCGGCCAACGATGTGTTACTGGGGGCGGTACAGGGCATTGCTGAATTGATTACCCGCCCGGGACTTATCAATGTCGACTTTGCTGATGTACGTACTGTTATGTCCGAGATGGGCATGGCCATGATGGGATCAGGACGCGCTACCGGTGAAGGGCGTGCCCGTGAAGCGGCCGAAGCGGCGATCGCCAGTCCATTGCTTGAGGATGTAAATCTCGCTGGCGCGCGCGGTATCCTGGTCAATGTGACCGCCGGTCTGGATATGTCGATTGGTGAATTTGAAGAAGTCGGCAATACAGTCAAGGAATTTGCCTCAGAAAATGCCACGGTGGTGGTGGGCACCGTTATCGATCCGGATATGGTGGGCGAACTACGGGTAACGGTGGTTGCGACCGGACTGGGTCATGTCGGCCAGGCGGGTGAGCAACCGGTTAAACTGGTGGTCGACAAGAAGGCGGATGGCCAGGTGGACTATGGCCAGCTGGACCGCCCTACGGTGATTCGCAAGAAAACCGC
>JAJDNN010000004.1 GCA_022340685.1 Pseudomonadota bacterium | reverse complement strand
AGGGGCAGGGCCAGTAACAGCCCCGCCACTATCAGGAGAATTTTCTGACTTAGTTGTCCCACAAACACGCTAGTTTGTCCCCTTGTTATTCGCCCATCGCCATGTCGATGTAACCGGTCGGACAAACATCGGCGCAGATGTGGCAACCGATACATTTGCTGTAATCAGTCGCAACGTAACGGCCCATGGTTTGCTGGTCCTTCTTGACCCGGTAGACAGCGTCCTGCGGGCAGTAGATGACACAGTTATCACACTCAAAACACATGCCACAACTCATGCAACGATCCGCTTCGGCAACCGCTTCCTCTTCGGGCAGACCACTCATGCGTTCCTGGAAGTGACCCAGTACCTCGTCCATGGTAGGGACGTCTTCTTCACGCTTCTTACGCGCCGTGTAAGAGAAATGGCCGAGGAACAGCTTGTCAGCCGGAATGATTTCCTGCTTGGAGCGGTCTTCGAAATTATGAACCGCGAAATCAGCATCGGAGGTACCCCACAAACTGGAGTGGTCGTACTCAGCCGGATCAAGCCCGGTCTCACGAAGCTTTTGCAGCAGGTTGAACTGATGCTTGTCTACTTTGGGGCGCTTGCCCAGTTCTTCATGCTTCAGGTAGTGCTCGATACTTTCCACTGCAATCGAAGCCTGACCGATAGCTGTAGTCAACAGGTGCGGGCGAACGATATCGCCGGCGACGAAGTGACCCGGTTTTCCGGGCACCTGGTAGTGTTGATCCGCATCGATCAAACCACGTTCGTTACCAATTTCCTCAAAGCCATCCAGCTTGCCACCCTGACCGATGGCGGAAACCAGCAGATCCAGTTCGATTTCGTACTCTGAACCTTCGATGGGGGTCTTGCCGTCTTCTTCAAGTTTCTGTACGCGCAGTGCCTTGGCGCGACCGTTGTCACCCAGGATAACTTCAACCGGCGTGATACAACCGACAATTTGAACGCCTTCACGCAGGGCATCTTCGCGCTCGTGTTCAGCCGCCGGCATCTTCTCAATCGGTGAACGGCTCAGCAGCATGACTTCTGCACCCTGGCGAACCGCAGAGGAGGCGACATCATGTGCGGTGTGGCCTAGAACGACGTTTTCCGGACGATCCTTGTCTGCAACGTTCTGGATATGACCCAGACGACGTGCAACCGAGGCCACGTCGATAGAGGTATCACCACCACCGATTACCACAACCTTTTCGGTAACCAGTTGCAGACGACCGTCGTTGAACGCTTCCAGGAAATCGACACCGGTCAACGCGTTGGGGGCGTCTTCCGCACCCGGAATCGGCAGTTGCCTACCGGCCTGGGCACCGACCGTCCACAGAATGGCATCGAAATCTTTTTCCAGCTGTTCGACAGAAACGTCCTTGCCAACCCAGGTCTTCAGTTTGACTTCCACACCCATGTCGATGATGCGATTTATTTCACCATCCAGCACGTTACGCGGTGTACGATATCCTGGAATACCGTATTTCATCATCCCGCCGAGGGTTTCGTGGTTATCGAACAAGGTGACGCTGTGGCCCTTGCGGCGCAACTGATAGGCCCCTGCCAGACCGGCAGGCCCACCGCCAATCACAGCGATTTTTTTGCCGGTATCTGCACCAATTTCGAAGGTGAAACCTGCCTCAAGCGCAGAATCACCGATGTACTGTTCTACTGAGTTGATGCCGACGAAGTCATCGACTTCGTTACGGTTACAACCGTCTTCACATGGCGCCGGGCAAACACGACCCATAACCGACGGGAACGGGTTGGCATCCGTAGAGCGGCGGAATGCATATTCCTGCATAGTCATTCCTTCGGCGGGTTTTTCAATGCCGCGCACAATGTCCAGCCAGCCGCGAATGTCTTCGCCGGACGGGCAACTGCCCTGGCAAGGCGGGGTACGTTGTACATAGACGGGACACTTGTGGGACGTGTCTTCCTTGAAGATCTTGTTAGTCCAGGAACCCCATTCTTGATCGCCGTCTTTATAGCGCCGATACGTCAATTTTTCGTCTTGCATATCATCGCGGGAAGTAGCCATGCCATTTCTCCTGTGTGTAAGCGTTAATTCGGTAATACAGTAGTCATCAAATAGTGTTTATTCTTCAGAACTTTCAGTCGCCGTCGCTTCCGATGGTGCATCACTTAGAATAAGTGCATCACCGACAAGCTGATGAAGACTGATGATCTGGTCCATGGTAAAGCCGTAGTAGGGCAATACCTTGGCGAACTGGGTTTTACAAATAGCGCAGATAGCCGCGACGTTTGTTACACCGTGATCTTCGACGACGGTTTTGTAGGCCTGCATGCGGGGCATCGCACCCTTGACCCGGATTTCCATCAGGTCGTCGGTCAGCAAGCCACCGCCGCCACCGCAACAGAAGGTGGCTTCGCCGATGGTGTCGGACGGCATGTCGTAAAAATTGTTACAGGTTGCCTTGATGATTTCCCGCGGAATCCGGAACTGGCCACCCGGCTTGTCTCCCATGCGGGAAGCACGCGCCACATTGCAGGAATCATGGAAGGTCAGGGTCATGTGATCGTTTTCTGACTTGTCGAATTTCAGTTTGCCCTGCTGAATCAGGTCGTGAGTGTATTCACAGATATGTTGCGGCACGGGATAGTTGGGATCCAGAAAGTCCCACGGGCCAGCCAGGGTGTTCAGAAAACTGTAGGCAACACGCCATGCGTGGCCACATTCGCCAAAAATGATCCGTTTGACACCGAGGTCTTTGGCAGCCTTGCGGATGCGCCGCGATACTCGCCGCATATTTTCGTAACTGCCAATGAACATGCCGAAGTTGGCCGCTTCCGAAGCATAGGAACTGATTGTCCAGCTGGCACCGGCTTCGTGGAATACCTTGGCATAACCAATCAGGCCATCCACGTGGGGTTCGGCGAAAAAGTCAGCCGAGGGGGTGACCAGCATGATGTCCGCACCTTTTACGTCCAGCGGGAACTTGATGGGTATGCCGGTATCTTCCTCAACTTCTTCTTCCAGGCCTTCCAGCGTATCGGCAAGGGCAGGTTCGGGCAGCCCCAGGTTGTTGCCGATCTTGAAAACCTTGGCAATGATTTCGTTACAGTATTTCTGACCGACCCCGATTTCATCCATGATTTCACGTGCAGCCATGGAAATTTCGGCTGTATCGATGCCGTACGGACAATAGACCGAGCAGCGCCGGCACTGGGAGCACTGGTGGTAATAACTGTACCAATCGTCCAGCACTTCCTTGGTCATGTCGACAGCGCCAACCAGTTTCGGGAAGTATTTTCCGGCAAAGGTGTAATGACGGCGGTATACCTTGCGCAGTAAATCCTGGCGTGCGACCGGCATATTTTTCGGATCGGAAGTACCAAGATAGTAGTGGCACTTGTCGGTACAGGCACCGCATTTTACGCAGGAATCTAGAAACACCTGGAGGGAGCGGTATTTACCTTTCAGTTCACCCAGTTTATCGACAGCTACCTTTTCCCAGTTGTCGACCAGTTCGCCGGGGAAGCCAAGCGCCTCCTGAAAATCGGCTTTGGCGACATAGGGTTTGCTGTCCGCCATCACCCCTTCCTTGATGTGGGGGACGACGGGGATTTCTGTTAATTCTGGTGTTTCAAAGTCGGCCACAGGTTCTTCCTCAAACGGATTGTCGTTGAGTTACGATTCAGTTAACTGTCAGATTCTGCATCAAGTTTTGCAGCCCAGGGCGCAACATGCCTTACTTCACGCGGATTATCTACCTGGTTACGGGTCGGGCTGAAGAATACGCCTGGCGCATGCAGAAGTTTGCTGATGGGGAAAATAATCATCAGCACAATGATCAATGATAAATGTATGAGCAGCAGCGGGTCGGTCGGTACGGGTTGCCAGTTAAAATAGATCAGACCCAGAATGAATTCTTTCAGGTGAACGATATCGGTATGCGCGACAAAAGACATCATCATGCCAGTGACCGCTATACCCAGAATCAGTAATAACATAAGGTAATCTGAAGGACTGGAGATATACCTTACCCGGTCAACAAAGATCCGGCGTCCAAACAGACCTAACAGGCCAATAATCATTGCAAAGCCGGCATATTTTCCAAACGACTGAACGATCTCAAGATTAACCAGCGGCCATAAAAAAGAATCCGGCGAAATGACATATCGCAGGTGCCGGAAGAATGCCAGTAAAAGGGCGAGATGGAACATCCAGCCAAACAGCCAGGTCCACTTGCTCGCTTTAAACAGGCTGTTGAACAGGACAACTTCGCTGGCCATGCGTAATACAACACCTGACTTGGTCACCGGAGCGGGTGTAGTCGGAATCTTCAATGGGGCAGGCGTTTGTGCATACTGCACAATCTTTCTGACCAGACCGAACACCAGCAAGGCGGTTGCCAGGTAAAACATGAGCACATATGTAACGGACAGTGCCGACATGCAGCTGAACCCTCTTAAAAATTCGTGGCTGTCTTAAAACTGGAGGGGAACATGTCCCCTCCGTTATCGAACTGCTTTAGACGCAGCCGGTCGGCTTTGGTAGCCCGGCATACTTACATGCCTGCTTGCCAGGTCCATACGGGAACAGTTCATACAGGTATTTGCTGTTACCTTTTTCCTTACCCAGTTTCTTGCCAATTGCCTTGGTCAATACGCGTACCGCAGGGGCGATCTGGTATTCGTCGTAATATTCGCGCAGGAAGTTGATAACTTCCCAATGGGCGTCGGTCAGATCAGTGCCGTCTTCCTTGGCCATTGCTTCTGCGACTTCAGGTTCCCATTCGCTCAGGTTGGCCAGGTAACCTTCTTCATCAGTTTCGAAAACTTTACCATTTACTTCGATAGACATAATAGATTCTCCTCGTTTAGATACTTTTTGTACAAAAAATTACAACCAGGCGTTTACCTTGTCGTTTTCGACAGTCAGATCCACAAAACCCTTGTAGTCGACAACCTTGATACCATCGATGAGTTTGCTTGTATCTACACCGCGTGCCTTCATATCAGCACCCAGAACATATATAGACACATCACCCAAAGCTTTCTCTACAATTGCAGATTTTTCGGTTCCTTTCATCGCGCCGTATACGCCATCTTCAAACAGGAGCACTGCGCTACCCTTGGTAGCAAGGCGCAGACAAGATTCCAGAGCGCGGCGATCAAAAGGTGATTTGTTTACTGTGTGTAGCGTTGACATATTTCGACCCCTACTCTAGAAGCTGAAGACGACTTCTTGCTGCTCGAGAATCTCAGCAAGTTCAGTGGAAGATACGACACGAATTGAATCCTTTTCCGCCCAGTCATCGTCTTCGTCTTCGTATTTGAGACCTAACAAGTCATCAAGGGTCAAACCACGTGCTTCAAGGGACTCTTTTTCAACATAAATCTTGTTGACATCATAGTCACCCAGAGCGGAGTAGGTCGGTGAAAAGTTTTTGACACCCAGATCCGAGGTATCCTGTCCCTTGGCAATCTGGTAAACGCCATCGCCGATAAACGCCATGCTGACTTCCTGTTCGAATGCAGCGCCGATCAGGACAACTTCCAGCGACTCCCAGGCATAGATTGTGCCGTAGGGTGCCTTCGTGTTGATGTACATAAATTTCTTGATATCTGACATTAAAGCACCCCTGTTAGTCCCCAAATACGACAAGTCGGTCAGACTGGATACCGGCTTCAATCAATTGACCCAGGCCGGAAATCCGGAATCCGGGGGCAATGTTATTGCCGTCCTTTCCGTTACGTTCCTGTTCGCCTTCATCAACGATTCCGCGACGCTGGGCAGCAGCAACACAGACCACCAGGTCCAGATTGTGCTTTTCAGCAAGCTCCGACCAGCTGTTGACGATATTGATATCGTCTTGTGGTGGCGTCGTGTAGCGAGTGCCATTGTTGACACCGTCGTGATAGAAAAAGACACGGAAGATTTCATGACCCGCGTCCAGAGCAGCCCTGACAAAATTCAGGGCTGATACGGACGCTTCATGGTTATATGGGCCTTCGTTTATCTGTATGCCAAACTTCATACCTTGATCACCCCTTAGAAGCGGATGTGAGTGGAGGCATTCAGACTCGCACGCGCGCCACGCCAGTTATCAATGTGATACTTGGTAAAAGGCAGACCAGTCTTTTCGAAGAAACGCGGCCAGCCAATACGTTCAATCCAGTCATTGATCCGTTCCCAATCCTTGGCGTCTTCCTTGTAGGCTTTAAGGATCTGCTTGACGATAGCCGTTGCTTCAGGCCAGCGTGGCGGATTGTTCGGTACGCCAGCGGCAACCAGTTTCTGGAAGGTTGGCTTGCTACGCGCATTGGAATGGTTACCACCAACCCAGATGGCCAGCTTGGTGTTTTCCGGATCGTTGATCTGCATCGGCGGGCAGGGCGGGAAGCAGGCGCCACAGCAGATGCATTTCTTCTCATCAACTTCCAGTGAAGGCTTGCCGTTGACCATGGCGGGGCGAATTGCAGCAACCGGACAACGGGCAACAACTGACGGGCGTTCACATACATTGGCGACCAGATCGTGAGCGATACGTGGCGGTTTGGTATGTTGAACATTGATGGCGATATCACCCTGGCCACCGCAGTTAATCTGGCAGCAAGAAGTGGTGATATGGACACGATTCGGCATGTCGCAGTTTCTGAACTCATCGATGAGCTCATCCATCATAGCCTTGACCACGCCCGAGGCATCAGTACCGGGAATGTCGCAGTGCAACCAGCCCTGGGTGTGGGACATCATGGCCACAGAGTTGGCGGTGCCACCGACGATGAAGCCGGCTCCTTCCAGAGCATCGATCAATGGCTGGACCTGGTCTTCCTTGGTCACCATGTATTCAATGTTGGAGCGGATGGTGAAGCGAACATAACCATCGGCGTACTTGTCACCGATCTCGGTCAGTTTGCGCAGGGTAAATACATCCAGAATGCGCTGGGTACCGGCTTTTACGGTCCAGATTTCATCGCCACTGTGAGCAACGTGCAGCAGCACTCCTGGACGTGGATGTTCATGGTACTTCCACTGCCCGAAGTTCTTGCGCATGACCGGGTGCATGTACTGGAAGCCGTCAGGGCAGCCCGATTCAATCGGCGGACGCATATTTTCTAGAGCCATACTTTATCTCCTGATTCGTATCTAATAATTACATCAGCAATTCGAATAACCTGACGGTTATTAACCTGCAGCCTGTTCCATTTTGCGCTGGAACCATTTTTCGGCTTCTTCATCCCATCCATCCATACGGACGTAGGAACTCTGACGCGGGTTGTTAACCATGTGTGGGTCAACGTCGACACCGATGCCTTCGAGGAAATTGACCAGACCAATACGCTCGATCATTTCACCGGTACGCTCGTGTTCAAGGGCGTTTTCAGCAAAGAAGTCGATTACGTCACCCGCCATTTCGACCAGGCTTTCGTAGTCTTCTTCTGTTTCGAGTTTCTTGAAAGGAACGATCACGGTGCCCATCAGGTCACCAATCTTGAGTGTGCGTTTTCCGCCAATGAGAACGGTAACACCCTTGTCGTCACCCGGAGAGAGTGCCTTGTTCATGACGTTCAGGCAGTGCATGCAACGGACGCATTCATGATCGTCAACTTTCAGAGTGTCATCATCATTCAGTGTCATACACTGGGTCGGGCAACGGGAAGTGACGTTGTCCAGTACGTACTGACGACCCTTGGCCTTTACGAATGCTTTTACTTCATCCTGGTCGATCTTCATGTTGTCGCGCCAGGTGCCGATGACGGCAAAGTCGGAACGTTCAATGGCGTTCTGGCAGTCGTTGGGGCAACCGGAAACCTTGAACTTGAACTTGTAGGGCAGGGCTGGACGGTGAACGTCGTCGGTGAATTCGTTTACCAGATGGCGCTGAATACCGTGTTCGTTAGCGCAGGACTGTTCACAACGTGCTGCACCAACACAGGACATGGCGGTACGTACGCAAGGACCGGCGCCGCCAAGGTCCCAGCCGTAATCGTTGATTTCGTCGAAGAAATGCTGGGTGCCTTCTGTAGTCGTACCGATAAACATGATGTTACCGGTCTGACCGTGGAAGGTAATGAGGCCGGAACCGTGTTTTTCCCAGCTGTTGGCCAACTGGTTCAGCATGTCGGTGGTGTAGTAGTTGCCCGGCGCAGGCTGGACGCGCAGGGTATGAAATTCCTTGGATTCGGGGAAGGCCTTGCCCACTTCAGAGAAACGCGGAATGATGCCGCCACCATAACCGAAGACAGAAACGGTGCCGCCTTTCCAGTAACCCTTACGGGTTTCATAGGAGTGTTCAAGTTGTCCCAGCAGGGAGCCCGCGACTTCATTGATACGCGAATCAGGATGTTCGTCGCGCAGGCGTTTGAATCCGGAAATAAAGCTGGGCCAGGGACCGTTTTCCAGTTCATCCAGCATCGGGGTATCGTAAATCTTTTTAGCCATGGCATTCTCCTTAAGGGGTTACCCGGTTAAAGCAATCAGTTAAACATTCTTACGCCCCGTTATTTCGGGACACGACATCTTTGTGATGTTGCGCAGTCTAGGGTGGCCGCCCAGATGTGCCTACCTCACTGATGGGGGTGAAGTACCATATCCCTTTTATCCCTAAATGGATATACGAAACCCACCGCCGTGAGTTCGTGCACAACCCCTTTGGCATAAATAATATGTGGTTATGTACCGAATATGACCAATTACTTGAGCTAATGGACGTATCACCAGCTGGGTATACTGTTCAATCTGCCTGCTGTGATTAAATCTGTCATGTTCGGTTTGCTGACAGCTAACCGGGTTGGTTCCGGTCCCGACTTGAAACAACGCACTTCAGGACACATTTACACAAGATTACCCTGTCCTGAAAAACCTGAGTAAATTACTTCAGTATAACCCTGTAATTGGTGCGCGTATTCTACCTATGACGGTCACAAATGCAACCAGATGACATGACACAGATCAGTTTCCCCGCGATGCCTGCGGCAGGTCCGTTTTGTCTGAATGATGAGACGGCCTACCACCGCTGGCGCGAGAAAAAACTAAGCGGCTACCCGCAAAGGGCCTCCGAGTTGCGGGTGACAATCGCCGATCCGTTTCAGCTCAGTTCGACTGAGCAGGATGCCTTGCAGCGCCGGATCGAGAAAACGAATTTTGTGATTTATCAGCTGGCCAATCCGGGCGCCGACGATAAACGGGCTGTAAAGGCGTTGGGAAAACAGTTCGGTCTGCGTGACACTGACAGCAACTTGTGTGCCGATGAAGACAGTATCACCTCACTTAAAGTGATCCCCGGTGGCCGGCAGCAGCACTATATTCCGTACAGCAACCTGCGTCTCAGCTGGCACACGGACGGTTACTACAACGCGCTGGACCGGCAGATCCGCGCCATGGTGTTGCACTGTGTGCAGGATGCCGCCGAAGGCGGGGAAAATCTGCTGCTGGACCACGAAATCTGCTATATCCACCTGCGCGATACCAATCCGGCCTATATCCTGGCCCTGATGCAGCCCGATGCGATGGTCATACCGCCCAATGTGGAAAACGGTGTGGAAATCCGCGGCGCGCTCAGCGGGCCGGTATTTACGGTCGACCCGGACACGGGCAGTCTGCACATGCGATACACTGCGCGTACTCGCAGCATTGAATGGCATGCTGATCCGACTACCCTGGCGGCGAAAGATTGCATCCAGGACTTCCTGGGCAGTGACTCCCCCTATATATTTCGCCACCGCCTCGCACCGGGACAGGGCGTGCTGACCAACAATGTACTGCATGCCCGCACGGCCTTTGAAAATGAAGAGGGCGGTAAGCAGCGCTTACTGTACCGGGCGCGCTATTATAATCGAATTGCCCACACCTGAATTTAATCACTGAACTGGAAACGAGCATGCTTTGGCTGAGTGAATTATTGATGCAACGACACGACCTTGAAAACTTCGAGGCCTTGCGCAAGGCGGTGGCTGAAAAAGGCCAGGCGGGCGAGATGTTTTTCAGGATGGACGTGCGGCCACCCTTTGGCGACACGCCGGAAAACTGGGAAGAGCAGCTCGAAGCCAGTTTTACCTCGAAAGGATAATGGAGCGGACTATGAGCCTCTTCTGGACAGAAGATACCGTCAAGACCGAATTCGTCGTTCCCGAACGGGTGCTGGATGTCAGTTTCAGCATTCGTTGTAAATGTTTGCCCTATCAACACGCCCATGCCCTGTCAGAGGCCCTGCACCAGGCATTGCCCTGGCTGGTGGAGGAAGCGGCAGTGGGAATCCACCAGATTCATGGGGCCGAGTCGGGCAATGGCTGGGAACGCCCCGACAGCGGAACATTGTATTTATCCCGCCGGCAGAAACTGATCCTGCGCCTGCCCAGTTCACGCCTGGCGCAGGCCGACGAACTGGTCGGCCAAACCCTTGACGTGGCGGGGAACCGCCTGGATGTTGGGGAATATACGGCACGGAAGCTCAGTGATTTACCGACCCTTTTCGCCCGCAATGTCGTGGCGGAAGCGGGGCAGGAGGAGGATGCTTTTCTCAACCAGGCAGCTGAACAACTGGCAGCAATGGGGATCCAGGTCAAGAAAATGATGTGCAGCAAGGAAGGCCGTATTGAGTTGCCTGACGGTACCCTGTTTACCCGCGGCTTGATGCTTGCAGATCTGGACAAGGAGGAAGCGGTTCGCCTGCAGGAGCTCGGTTTGGGGCCGGGCCGCAAACTGGGTTGCGGGTTGTTCCTGCCGCAAAAGGATGTGAAAGCCGTCAATCCTGATTAGCGCGTCGGTATTTTCTCATTCGCTAAAATCTGGTTTAATTAGCATTCATTAATATACGAACTGAATCGTCTGGTTTAATCGATTTACAGCAAAATAGAGGTTAACAATATGGCAATCGAAGTTAATGGCAAAGCTCTCGAACTCACTGAAACCGGTTTTCTGGTTGAACTGTCAGACTGGAATGAAGATGTCACCAAGGCGTTCGCAGCCGATGCGGGTGTTGAATTGACCGACAAGCACTGGGATGTCATCAATTACCTGCGGGACGAATATTTCAACAATAACCAGAACCAGCCCAATGACCGGTCCATGCTCAAGGCCATGTCCGACAAGTGGGGTTACAAGGTGGCATCCAAGGAACTGTATGATCTGTTCCCGGGCAAGCCGAGTAAACAGGCCGGGCAGTTTGCCGGTTTGCCGGAAAGTCGCCGCAAGGGGGGATATTGATCCCGACCTTTGTACTCAAGATAGACCAAAGTGGGTATGGCAACCCGTTGTGGCCGCTGCTAAATTTGCCGCCACGGGTATGAAATCCAACGATTTTGACTATTCCTTTTAATACTAAGGGGCAGAAAATGAGTGAAAAAGCCAAATTAATCCAGGAAATGCTGGAACTGCAGAAAAAGTTCATCGACTACGAACACAAGCATGGTGTAACGGCACATGATTACTATGCCGCTGATGAAAGCCATGAACTGTACCAGTACCGGGAAAGGTATGCCGAGCTGGCCGACAAGGTCAACACGCTGGCGCATGAAGAAGCCGGCTCCCACCGGTTCTACTGAGCGCGCCCGGAACGACGCGTAAGTTCAACGCGCAAAAAAGGACCGCTACGGCGGTCTTTTTTTTTGCCCGGCGCGGCCAGTCTTGGCAGTTGATGTGCGGGGCAGGCAATAACACGGGCTCGAATCCACTTTAACTAATTAAAAATATATAAAATTCATAAAGATAAGAAGAATACTTAAAGTTATTAATTTATTCTGGTATGTACGGTTTTAACGCCTTGCCTGCCCCGCGTTCCCCGCGGTTATTGCTGTTCTTTCAGGTATCCGCCCACATCCTGATCAAATTGACATAGGCTACGTCCACCCGCTTGGTTTGCTCATCGTCCGGGCGGTGCTGCAGCAGGCTTTCCCGCGCGAGGTTCAGCCCGTACAGCAGTTCCCGTCGGTCAGGCTGTCGAATCATGCTCTGGGCCCAGGTAACGGCCACTAGACGCTCACCACGACTGACCTCGGCGACATGGTGCAGGCTGGAGGAGGGGTATACCACAGCATGACCGGCTGGAAGTTTGACCTGCGTGTCACCAAATGGCGTCCGAACGACCAGTTCACCGCCCTCATAGTCGTCAGGGTCATTCAGGAACACGGTGGTGGAAACGTCGGAACGATAGCGGCCCTGGGGTGGACCCATGACGGGATCATCGACATGATCACCATAGGTCATGCCACTGGTATAACGGGCATAGAATGGCGTGGCGACCTTGATGGGCAGGACGGCGGACTGGTATACCGGGTGCTGTACCAGACTACCCATCACGATATTGTTCAACTGCCCCAGCTCCCGGGTGTCTGCAGGCAGTTCCTCATTGTGCTTGACGCGCTTTGCCGCCATCCCGGCAGACAGTTTTCCGTCTACAAAGCGGGCTTTGTCCAGAATGGCGCGAACCAGGTTGAGCTTGTCCTGGCTCAGGACGTCGGGAATGTTCAGTAACATGGCAGGAGTCTCGGCGATAGTTTTTTGAATCGAGTTTGTCTAAATGTCAGATTGAACAATAGCAAAAATCGACATCGACCGGCAGCGCATGTTGAGATATACAGATCCGGAAAATTGAAGGCATGCGATTGCCAGTCTGGAGCACTTTTGGTGTGATGGGCACTGTATAATTGCGTGGTATATTTCTGTGACAACATTCAATACCCGGGTGGAGCAGCATGATTTTGAATATAGTGATTGGAGAAAACACCGTACCGGTTGATGTGCCGGACAATATCATAAATGAAGCAGGGAGTTTTTTTGATCAGATGGATCTGGATCTTGACAAGGGCCAGATGGTGGGTCGGGACTGGGTCGACTCGCCAAACATTGAACAGCGTTGCCAGATAGTGGCTGACCGGCTACTGACCGCACTGGAGACCGAGAATGAAAGTATGCGGGTGATGATGGCTGCTTACATTCTGAATCGGATCCCGGGGATTAAGGGTGTGCGTGTTGCAATCGACGGTGAAATCAATGAATCAGAAGTGATCATGGATGTTTCCCAATTCTGATCCCGGTTCTGATCCGAATTATGATCCGACACGGGACATACCACCCACTTTAAGACTGCCATTATTTCTCAGCGGGCAGCTTTTTTAGAAAATCCAGATACACCGGTGTGTCCCAGGGGCGTCCACCCAGTGCCAGATACCTGATTTGGCCATAGGGATCAACCAGATACGTAGATGGTAGCCCGCGTGGCTGCCACTGTTCGGTTACCTCGCCATGCGTATCAAGCAAGCTGTTCAGGTCCGGGGCAATACCGGCCAGAAAGGTAAAGGCGGTATCTTCTGCTTCTGCCGTATTGACTAGAATAATTTCAAGATGCGTGCCTTTCATCTTTGCACGCATACGCTCGATGGTAGGCATCTCACGCCGGCACGGACCACACCAGCTGGCCCAGAAATGTACGAATTGCCAGTGACCACTGGCAGGTTTGAAGGTATAGACGTTGCTGTCCAGATCCACCAGTTGAAACGCGGATGCCATCCGGTTATCAATCGTGATGATACCCCTGGGCAAGGACGAGGCGATTGCTGTATGACAGAACAGCATTAGGAAGAAAATACAGAAAGAACGGGCGGTGCGGATCATGATGGGTCTACGGCGCAGCTTAGCTTGTCAACTGTCACCTCCAAAGGTGGGTGCTGTTTGTTTCTTCCTCTCGGAAATGATGCGACCAGTGTAATAGGCGTGGTGAGCCGTGGCAGGATGATGTTACCCCCTTCCTCTTCCTGAGGTCTGAAATCCAGGGTTTCCGGTAGTAGTGTCCAGCGAAACGTGGCCTGCAGATTTTTAGGGAGTTCCAGTCTTTTCCAGCGCGCGGGCCATTCGCTGCGATGGATACGCTGTACAAAGCTGTTATTGGTATAAAAATACCACTTATCCAGATTAAGCCAGATAATATCGCGACTCTTATTCTTGAAACCAATAGTAATAAAACACAGATTGCGGAGTAATTGTAAAGCGGGTTTTGGAAATCCCCGGGCTTCGTAGAATGCCGCCATCTGCTCCGG
>JAJDNN010000200.1 GCA_022340685.1 Pseudomonadota bacterium | reverse complement strand
TTGCCCGGGATGAGTTGAATGTGAATTGCCTCAGCGTGCTATCGTTATTGACAGTGCTGGCCAATATCTGTGAAAAGCAACAGAGCGGTACCCTGGCAGTAATATCCTCGGTAGCAGGGGACCGGGGCCGGCAGTCCAATTACATCTATGGCACTGCCAAGGGCGCGTTATCGATTTACCTGCAGGGACTG
The DNA here is from genome assembly GCA_022340685.1 of Pseudomonadota bacterium. GTDB lineage: Bacteria > Pseudomonadota > Gammaproteobacteria > UBA6429 > Thiohalophilaceae > JAJDNN01. The sequence continues at coordinate 3,574 of JAJDNN010000200.1, read as the reverse complement.
CGTAATCGCTTGTCCAGGCAGGGCGTGCATGTACTGACCATCAAGCCGGGTTTCGTGGATACGCCGATGACCCGGGAATTCGACAAAGGACTGCTGTGGGTCGGGCCAGACACTATCGCCCGCGGCATTGTCAAGGCGATCAGCAAACGTCGAAACGTGGTCTACCTGCCCTGGTTCTGGTACTGGATCATGTTGGTCATCAAGGCGATCCCGGAATCTGTTTTCAAACGTATGAGTCTGTAATCATAGTTATTTCAGGAACCCATCTATTCAATGGCAGAAGCAAATAAAAATTTGAAAATCATCATTCCCGGTGCAGCGGGGCTGGTAGGACAGAATCTTATTATCGAGCTTAAGAAACAGGGCTACACCAATATCGTGGCGCTGGACAAGTATCGGGAAAATCTCGAAATGCTTGAAAAATTACATCCCGATATCACAGTCATTGAGGCAGACGTTTCTGAACCCGGTGACTGGCAGCAGGCCTTCGCCGGGGGGGATGTAGTGGTCATGTTGCAGGCACAGATTGGATCGAAATATTCGGATGACTTTATTCGGAATAATACCCGGTCTGCTGAATATGTTGTCGATACCATGAAACAACAAAAGATTCCGTATATCGTACACATCAGTTCTTCAGTCGTGGAATCGGCCGCGGATGACGATTATACCAATACCAAAAAAGCCCAGGAACGTATCGTACTGGAAAGTGGCCTTGACTATACCATGCTGCGCCCGACGCTTATGTTTGGCTGGTTCGATCGCAAGCACCTGGGCTGGTTGTCACGTTTCATGAAGAAGGTACCGCTATTTCCTATTCCGGGTAGCGGCAAGGTAACGCGTCAGCCATTGTATGTCGTCGATTTCTGCCGGATTATTGTGTCGGCCATCAGATCCGGCCCACACAACAAAATTTTTGATATTACCGGGCGAGAAAAAATCACCTACGTGGATATCATTCGAAAGATCAAGAGCACGGTTGGCGCAAAGTGTGTCATTTTATCGATACCCTACAGTCTGTTCTGGATTCTGCTCAAAATCTATGCAATGTTTGACAGTAATCCGCCATTTACAACGGATCAGCTCGAAGCACTGGTGGCTGCGGATGAATTCGAGGTGATACCGTGGTGGGATATTTTTAATGTCAAGCCTACCCCGTTTGATGAAGCCATCCGGGAGACGTTTTGTGATCCTGAATATTCAAACTATACATTGAAATTCTGACTCATGAACCCTAAACGTGTTGCAGTTATCGGTGCAGGGGTAATGGGACTGGCTTGCGCCTACGAACTACTAAAAAAAGGCCATGCCGTCGATATTTACGAGGCTGATGATCGGGTGGGTGGAATGTCGGCGCATTTTGATTTCGATGGTCTCAGTCTGGAGCGCTTCTACCACTTCGTGTGCAAGCCGGACCAGACTCTGTTCGAATATCTGGACGAATTGGGACTGTCTGACAAGTTGCGCTGGGTGCCGACAAAAATGGGGTATTTTTATGAAGGCCAGCTCTATTCCTGGGGTAATCCGGTTGCCTTGCTGACATTTCCCAGGCTGAGTTTGCTCAGCAAGTTGCGCTATGGCATCCATATGTTTTATTGCACCAAAATTTCAAACTGGCAGAAGCTCGATCATCGCAATGCGGTCGAATGGATCAAACGCTGGATTGGCGAACCCGCCTACCAAGTTTTGTGGGATGGGCTGTTCAAGCTGAAATTTCATCATTATGCGGATAACCTGTCTGCTGCCTGGATCTGGGCGCGCATCAAACGGGTCGGACAGTCCCGGAGAAACCTCATGCAGGAAGAAATGGGGTATATTGAAGGCGGATCGGAAACCTTGCTCAAGGCACTGGAGAATAAAATTGCCGATTTGGGAGGCACGATGCGGCTATCCACCCCGGTCAGTGAAATTACCCGGCAGGAAGATAACGGATTGTCACTGACCGTGGCAGATGAAGCACTACTGTATGACCGGGTGATCAGCACTGTACCCTTGCCGTTTGTGCCAAGATTGATTCCCGAGTTGAGTGCCGATGTCCAGGCTAAATATAAAAGTGTGAATAACCTTGGCGTGGCCTGTGTAATTTACAAGTTGCGTAAACCGGTGACGGAAAATTTCTGGCTGAACGTGAATGATCCCGAGATGGCGATTCCTGGCATCATCGAGTACAGCAATCTGCGGCAGATGGATCACTCCATCGTCTACGTGCCTTATTACCTGCCACGCGAACACGATAAATTTGCCTGGACAAACGCGCAGTTTATCGATGAGGCGACGGCCTATCTGAAAAGAATCAATCCGGAACTGACGGATGATGACTTTATAGCCATCCATGTTTCCCGTTATGGATTCGCCCAGCCGATTTGCGAGCCCGGTTTCCCCGATCGATTGCCGCCTATTCGCTCTGAATGGGACGGGCTTTATATAGCCGATACATCCTATTATTACCCGGAAGATCGCTCCATTTCAGAAAGCATGAGATTGGGCAAACAGCTTGCTGAGATGGTGGCGGACTGAATGCTGGACAGGTTGGTCGGTAACCGTTTTCATCGCTTCCTGCTGGTTGGCGGGTTTGCGGCACTGGTCAATTTTCTGGCGCGGATTGGCCTTAATCACTTCATGTCATTTCGCTGGGCTGTATTCGTGGCCTATCTGTTCGGCATGCTGACCGCCTACCTGCTGTCCCGCTTCTTCGTGTTCGAGCCCAGTGGCCGCCATCTGGCTCATGAGTTTTTCTGGTTCAGCATGGTCAATGTCGCTGCCGTGATCCAGGTCTGGCTGATCAGCGTAGGGCTTGCCGAATACCTTTTCCCGGCCATCGGCTTTACCTGGTACAGGGACGCTATCGCTCATGCTATCGGCCTGGCGGTGCCTGCGGTCACCAGCTATTTCGGGCATAAAACCCTGTCTTTTGCGAAACGGGATCATCCGCAGACCTAATTGTCGTAATTGGCCCGTTAGCCGTTGTCCACACAGACAGTGCTGGTTGCATAAATCATGGCAGCTGAATGGCAGGTTTTCGCCTGCACGTTTTCATACCCGTGTGGTGCATTTTTCTCCTTGCGGTGAGAAGTACTCAAATCGGCGTTCGGTCACGAATTCACCCTTTGTATTTGACTAACATCCTGAATGTGCTAGGATTTCATGCGTTCATTTGTTGAACAGCTGAAACTACCATGCAAGACGAAACCGCCTACAAACTCCTGAAGATTGTCGAGAACAACCCCCATCTGAGCCAGCGGGAGATAGCAAGGCAGATGGGTATCAGCCTGGGTAAGGCAAATTATTGCCTCAAGTCATTGATTGACAGGGGGTTTATCAAGGCAAGGAACTTTTACCAGAGCCCCAACAAGGGCGCCTACATCTACAAGCTCACGCCGCACGGCCTGGAGGAAAAGGCGCGTGTCACCTACCGGTTCCTGCAAAGTAAAATGCAGGAATTCGAGGATATCAAGGCCGAGATCGAAGAACTGCAGAGCGAAACGGCCCATCTGACAGAACCCGGTGATGTGGAATGAGTGCCCGGCGATCCTGGTATCTCGTCTATACCAAGCCCAGGCAAGAGCGTCTGGCG
>JAJDNN010000199.1 GCA_022340685.1 Pseudomonadota bacterium | reverse complement strand
ACTGTATTCCAGCAGTGCCGGGTTGAAAGCGTAATGGATCGTAAAATGGATATGATCTGTGCTGTGCTCGAGGAACTGATGACCGATCACGGTATGTTTCAGGGCGTGATTCATTTTTCCAGCAGCCAGGCAACCATTTGGCTGGTGAGTGATCCCTACCGTTACCGCATCCTTGATCATGAAGCGTTGAGTGACCCGGATGTTTGTCTGCTGTACCCGAGCCAACCTTACCCGGACAATGCGCTGATACCGCAGGATCGCATCGGTGATATATTGAGGGGTCTGCGCCAGTTGCGCTGCGCAGATGAAACACTGTATCTACGTTTGGCTTCGATCAATCTGTTCAACGGCATGATCAGTCTCACGTTTTCCTGCGATGGCACACACTATATGTCATGGGATGAATTCCTGGACAAAGACCTGACGTTCTGGATCGGCAATGTGGCCTGACATCCCGGGCGGACACATTGTATTAAGGCCTCGGAGTGGCTTATATGCTGGGACAATCAAGAAATCATTTGGGCATGCTCCTGTTTCTCGTTGTGCTGGCGGGTTCTCCGGCGGTCCAGGCCGAATCGTTGTCTGCATCCCGGATCAAAGCCGATCATTTGCTTGAAGGCATCGACCAGGCGACCTGGATAACCGAAGGCAAGGGCAAACGCGTCATTTACATCTTCTTTGATCCCGATTGTCCTTATTGCCACAAGTTGTACGAATCCCTCAGTCCACTAGTAGACGGGCATGATCTGCAATTACGCTGGATCCCGGTAGCTATGTTGACCTCGACCAGCGAGGGCAAGGCCGCCGCCATCCTTCAGGCCAGCAATCCGCTAGAAACCTTTCGTAAAAACGAAGACGATTTCGGACTTAACGACAGCGGTCCGGGTGGTGGTATCACACCTGCCAGCGCCATAACTGACAAGACTTCACTGGAATTGATTTCGAACCTGTCCCTGCTGCAGGAGCAGAATCTGTTTACGGTACCGGTGGTTGTGTTTCGGGCCAAGGATGGGCAGGGATTCATGTTTAACGGTGCCCCACCGGACAAGACCTTGCGCCAGTTGCTGCAATACGTGAAGTGACCGGTGGAGTCTACAGCCGTCCCTGACCAGCTTGTTTTCTAAGTTATTAAGGGCGAGTGTATTGGGTCAGCCATGATGAAACACCCCGCCCGGCGTCTTGGGTTGCAACGGTGGTGTAGCCTCGAGCTCGCTCACCACTTTTTCGATATCGGCGAGTAGCATATCCGCCATATCCTTTGAGAACCCTTCACGCACTACGATGCGCAGTACCGATACGTCAGTCGCATCCGGTGGCATTGTATAGGCAGGAACTTGCCATCCATGCACGCGTAGACGTTCGGAGATATCATAAACCGAGTAACGGGAAGCATCCTTGAGACTAAAGGCGAACACGGGAATGGTACTTCCATCACTGAGTAGTTCGAAGGGACCGAGCTGTGCGATTCGTCTGGCAAGCTCGGTGGCAGTATTTCGCAGGGTGGTCATGATCCCGGTGTAGCCCGCATGCCCGAGCCGTAAAAAATTGTAATACTGCCCTATGATCTGATTCCCGGGTCGGGAAAAATTGAGCGTAAATGTCGGCATGTCACCACCCAGGTAGTTGACGTGGAAGACCAGCTCCTCGGGCAGGTGCTTGTGGTCGCGCCACACAACCCAACCGACACCGGGGTAGACAAGGCCATACTTGTGACCGGATGTATTGATGGAAACCACGTTGGGGAGTCTAAAATCCCAACGTAGCTCCGGATGTATAAAAGGTGCAACAAAACCGCCACTTGCAGCGTCGATGTGTATCGGGACATTCAGCCCGTTGGCTTCATTGTGGCGTACCACTGCGTCATGGATGGCTTCAATGGGTTCGAATTCACCGGTAAACGTGGTACCGAGGATCGCGACTACCCCGATGGTATTGGCGTCGACGTGCTGGACGACTTCTTCGGGGCTGATGACATAGCGTCCCTTGTGCATTGGTATGTAATGTGGTTCCACATCCCAGTAGCGACAAAATTTTTCCCACACGACCTGAACATTTGTCCCGAGCACCAGATTCGGCTTGTCGGTGGATTGACCAGCCGCTTCGCGGCGCTTGCGCCAGTTCCATTTCATTGCCATACCGGCCAGCATTATCGCTTCGCTGGAGCCGATTGCCGATACCCCTACGGCTTGCTCATCCTGCGGTGCATTGAATAAACGCGCCACCATATTCACGCAGCGCGTCTCGATTTCGGCAGTTTGCGGGTATTCGTCCTTGTCAATCATGTTCTTGTTAAACGACTCTGCCATGATCTTTTCTGCTTCAGGTTCCATCCAGGTAGTCACGAAAGTAGCAAGATTGAGTCGTGCGTTACCGTCGAGCATCAGTTCATCGTGGATCAGGCGGTAGACCGTGCCGGGTGGCAGTTCCCCTTCGGGCAGGGTGTATTTTGCGACTGGTTCCGTCATGGCGCGCGATACATAGGCGGGGCTGAGTATATCTTCGGGAAGCATTTTCTTGACCATAGTAGATTACTCCGTGTCGACGGCGGCCCATGCGGGGCGGCGCCAGTGGTAGATTAGCAACGGCAGCGCCAGCATGGCTGCGAGTATGGCAAGCATAGCCAGCATATATGAATCAGCGCTAATACCGGTACCGGGTGGCAGAAAGCCGATGGCCAGACAGATCAGGGTTGTGGTAAAACCGGTGCCCGCGACCAGCCACAATCCCCAGGTACGTCCACCCGGTACCCGGTAAGGCCGTGGCGTGTCAGCATGGGTGTATCGCAGGCGGATCGCAGCGGCAAACAATATCAGGTACATGATCGAATAAAGGATGACAGCTGCCGAAGTGAGAATAAGGAAGGCGGTGTCCACAGAGGGTACAAGCAGAAACAGTAACGCCACGCCACTCATCAGGCAAGCTTGCAGCAGTAACAGGGTACGGGGAACACCCCACTGATTGGTTGTTTGCAAACCGGTTGGCAGAATGCCGGCCCGCCCTGCAGCCCACAGGCCCTTGACCGGCCCAACCACCCAGGTGCTTACCTGACCCGCCGCACCCAGTGCCACGAGTAGTGCCATTGCTGCTACAAACCCGTCCAGGTGCCAGGTGTGTAACAACACCGTCAATGCCTGGACGCTACCAGAAACCAGGTCAAGATGATCCAGGGGCACCACAATTGCCACTGCCAGTCCTCCCAGCAGGGTCAGGACGAAGCCCAGTATAGCGGCACCAAATACTGCAATGGGGTAGTTGCGGCGTACATTGTGTACCTCCCGGGCATGGCTTGCCGACACTTCGATACCGACAACCCCGAATATAAAACTCAGAAACAACACCATATTCTGGCTTGAGGAATCCAGCGGCAGCCAGTTATCAGCAGTCATTGCCAGGTTCAGATGTACAGGCTGTCCCTGTATGACGTACAAAACAGACATGATGACCAGCAATGTGGTGGGTAGCAGTACACCGGCAACCAGGCAAATGGAGGAGATCCATGCCGAGGCCCGCATGCCGCGCAGATTCAGCAATGTTGCAGCCCAGTACACCACGAGTATTACTGCGACAATAAATATGCGATTACTGGCCAGCGCAGGATCGATCACATAGGCTAGACTTGCCGCGGCGTACGACAGGATTGAGGTGATGCCAAACAGGCTCTGTACCCACTGTAACCAGACTGCGGTAAAGCCCCAACGGGTGCCGAATGCGGTTTCAACCCAGTGGAATACCCCATTCTTCGGCCAGGCGGTAGCAAGTTCTGCTGATACCAGTGCAATCGGTATTAGAAATGCAAATACCGTGATTGCATTGTAGAACACCATGCGCAATCCGGTATCAGCCATCATCGGCATGTTGCGCAGCGTCAGAAACAACGCGGCAGTCATGAACATCAGTGGTAATACGCCAATATTCCGGGTTTGTCCGGAGTCATTCGCATCGGGGCTGCTCATACCATCATAATCCTTGCGATATGCTTTTGACGGCTACATTTTATCTTGCTGTCGCAGAACCTGTTTACACTATCGTTGTTGCTGTGTGACGTCATATTTGCCCTGCTCGCCGGACCGAACTCGAGTACGCACCGAATCGAACATTGCAATATCTGCTACTACATCATTCAATGCTTGTCACTGGGAGAGGGTTTCAACGGAGCCGCCGCGGTGGATTTGTTCAGCCATTCATTGGCCAGTTTCGGATTTGCAGGCACACCCAG
>JAJDNN010000056.1 GCA_022340685.1 Pseudomonadota bacterium | reverse complement strand
CGAGGCATTAAGTCCCTGGGCACTGGAGTTGTCGAAGGAGGGGGAACTACTGATCTACACCTACGACCCACATAAAACGCACACTGGGATCCACGAACTGTTGCAGGCCATCCGTTCGGCTGGCCTGGTAATCAAGGATGTGAATACTACCAAGACTTCGCTGGAAGAGATCTTTGTCAACCTGGTAAAAATCAAACCATGAATACCTACGCGATTCGCGTCATCTACAAATACGAAATGCGGCGCGCCTTTGAGACGATTGCACAGAGTTTCGCTTCGCCGGTGCTCTCCACGGCTCTGTACTTTGTGGTGTTCGGCTCGGCAATCGGCTCGCGTATTGAGTCGGTGGGCGGTGTGTCCTACGGCGCATTCATCGTGCCCGGGTTGATGATGCTGGCAGTCCTGACACAGAGTCTTGCCAATGCCTCGTTTGGGATTTTCTTTCCCAAATTCACTGGCGCAATCTATGAACTCCTGTCAGCTCCGGTTTCCTTTGTGGAGATCCTGATCGGATACGTGGGGGCAGCGGCGACCAAGTCGTTCATTATCGGTCTGATTATCCTGGGGACAGCCGGATTTTTTGTGCCTCTGCAAATCGCGCATCCGGTCTGGATGTTGGGCTTTTTGCTGTTGACCTGTATTTCGTTCAGTCTGTTTGGCTTTGTTATCGGTTTATGGGCCACCAATTTCGAGAAACTGCAACTTATCCCGCTGCTGGTGATCACCCCACTGGTTTTTCTGGGCGGTACGTTCTACTCGGTCGACATGCTGCCGCCAGCCTGGCAGACCGTTACCCTGTTCAACCCGGTACTTTACCTGATCAGCGGCTTTCGCTGGAGCTTTTACGAAGTCGCCGATGTGAGCGTGGCATTGAGTCTTACCATGATATTGGTCTTTCTGGGCACCTGCCTGGCGATCGTGTGGTGGATGTTTAAAACCGGGTACCGATTGAAGCAATAAGTATCACGCCCGTGGGATCCTCCCACAGATCTGTGACGAGAATAATTAGAACACACCCCTTTGCAGGCTATGTTTTGTGTGTGATTCCTTATTTGTAAGCAATCGCCGCAGAAGTGGGGCCGGCAAGGTTAATAATGTCAAATCGTGTAAAGCCTGCCTCGCTGCACCATTCCCGGAAGTTTTCGCCGGTGTAATCAAACGCATCGCCAAACTCGATAAGCATGTTCAATGACATTAACATGCCAAACAGGTTTTCACGGCGCGCATCATCAATCAGGTTTTCAATGGCAATGAAAGCACCACCTTCAGGCAGGGCAGCATAGGCTTTTTTGATCAGGATTTTTTTCTTTTCCAGGTTCCAGTCATGCAGGATGTTGCCCATGGTGATGACATCCGCTTCGGGGAACTCATCAACAAAGAAATCTCCCGCCACCACGTTGATGCGTTCGGATAACCCGGCGTCGTCGACGTGTTGTTGCGCCAGTGGCGCGACGGGCGGCAAATCAAAGGTGTTAAAGTTGAGATGCGGATGCTGGCAGGCAATAGTGCGAGACAGCAATCCGAGTGCGCCGCCAATATCTGAAACGGATTTGTATTCTTTAAAATTAAACTTTTCACCCAATAGCTGGAAGTTGATCGCCTGGAAGCCGGTCATGGCATCCAGAAATTGACCCAGTCGTACATTGTCGGCATAAAGTTCTTCAAACATGGGTTTGCCATTGTGTTTGATTTCACTTTGCGGCTGGGCGGTTTTGAGTGCATCACCCAGGTTGTTCCAGAATCCGAACAAGCGGCTATTGAGCATTTCTGGCATGCCGCCAATGTACATGGGGCTGTTCTTATTCAGAAACGCATTGGTGTCGGCCGTATTCTGGTATTTGCCATCAGGGCCGTCCCCGTCGCGTTGCAGAAAACCGGAAGCCACCAGTGAATCGAAAAAATCATATTGACCTCTCGGATGGATGCCCAGTTTAGTTCCCAGTTGTTCGGCCGTCATGGCATCGTGATCCAGCGTGGTAAACAGGTCAAATTCAACCGCTGTTAACAAGACTTTGGAGGCCCAGAACGCGGTGGCGGTTTGCATGATATGGGCAGGATTCAGTTCGGTCTGAGTGGCTGATGTGTCCTGCATTGGGGCAGATTGTTGCTGCCCGGCTTGATGGATGGCTGTGCTCATAGTGCTGTCCCCACAACAGTGAATTGAAATGAAATAACCTTAGTTGTTAATGATTCATAGATAAATGGTAGTTCGGTTGCTAGACTGTTAACAAAATGGAAACAAATGTCTCGTAATGGACAAACTAACGCGCATCAAGGTCTTTGTACAGGTGGTGGAAACCGGGAGTTTCTCGGCCGCCAGTGAACGCCTGGGCATTTCTCGCTCGGCGGCTAGCAAGTATGTCTCACAATTGGAAGCGCATCTGGGTGGGCGACTACTGAACCGCACCACGCGTCATGTGAGCACCACGGAGTCCGGACGGGTTTATTTCGAACGCTGTAAGGACATTCTGCAACACATGGAAGAGGCCGATGATATGGTCTCAGGCCTGAGTGGTACACCAAAAGGCAACTTGCGTATCAGTGCACCCAGCGTATTTGCCGAGCGGCATGTTGTACCTTTAATCAGTGAGTTCACAGCCATGTACCCTGATGTGAAGGTCGAAATCATGGTTAGCGACCGGTATGTGGACCTGGTCGATGAGGGCTATGACCTGGCAATCCGGGTTACGGGTACGCAAAACTCTGATCTGATTGCACGTCGTCTTGCGCGTTGTCGTCATGTGTTGATTGCTTCTCCGGCTTATCTTAAAAACGCCCCCGCGCTTGATTCCCCTGAAGATCTGGCAAATCATGTCTGTCTTCTATATACCTTTACCGAAGGAGGGCGCTGGCCTTTAAGCAAGGATGGCATGGATCATTCAGTAAAAGTTACTCCGGTGATGATGTCAAATAATCCGGAAGTGTTACTGCAGGCAACCATTAATGGAATGGGTATAAGTATTATGCCAACATTTATCGCCAGCGATGCGATTCGGCGCGGTGTTTTACAAACAGTATTGGATGATTACGAGTCATTGCAGCTGGATATTTATGCTATCTATACATCGCGTCATTACTTACCGGCAAAAACGAGATTATTTGTTGATTTTCTGAAAGAACGAATTAATGACCCACCATACTGGGATCACTTTTTGACCGTTCGGTCTTAAACGAAATTCGCCAAATAGCGCTATCCGGCAGACTTGGCTGGGGTGAAGTGAGGAAAATGCGATGTGGGAATATCGCGGACAGAAACGACCACCTTTTGCACAGGAACCTGCTCATGGCCAGGAGTCAGTGTGGGATTATCCCCGACCACCGAGAGTGGAGGCCTGTCAGCGTGTCGTTGAAATTTACGATAATGCAATACTTCTGGCCCGCGCCACGCAAGTCTATCGCGTGTGTGAAACCGGCAGTCCCCCAAGTATTTATCTGCCTAACCAGGACATTGATTGGTCCCAGCTTGCTGTCTTGCCGGATCACACGCACTGCGAATGGAAAGGTAAGGCAAGCTACTGGCGATTGGCCCGGGATGCTGCGCGTGTGGCGGTGGCGTGGAGCTATCCCGATCCGCATCCCGCGTTCAGTATGTTGCGCGACCATACCAGCTTTTACCCGGAGCGGGTTGCCTGTTATCTTGACGATGAACGTGTCTTGCCGCAGCCTGGCAAGTTCTATGGTGGCTGGGTGACTGCTGATATTATCGGGCCTTTCAAGGGTGAACCAGGCACAGGGCATTGGTAATCGCCGCAAAAAGCATACAAGTTTATTTTGCTATCGAATTCTGAATGAAATTATGATCATCGATCCCGCTGCACTGGATACTCATGCTGTTTATAAACTGCTGATCGGTGCGGTAGTACCACGGCCGATTGCCTGGGTCTCATCGCAAAGCCGTGACGGGGTGCTGAACCTGGCGCCCTACAGTTTTTTTAACGTGGTCTCGCGCGAACCGCCGATGCTGGCGATTTCGATCGGGCCGCGTACCGGCGGTGAGGATTACCCGAAAGACACCTTGACCAACGTGCGGGAAAGCCAGGAATTTGTCATCAATATCGTATCGGTCGCCCTGGCCAATGCCATGCACGAATCCTCAATGAATTATCCACCCGAGGTCGATGAGTTTGAAAAAGCGGGTGTGACGCCGGCGCCTTGCGAAGTGATCAACACGCCGCGTGTTGCCGAGGCCAAAATCAGCATGGAGTGTACGCTGGAGCACATGTTGAAACTGGGCAGCGATCACCTGGTGATCGGTCGTATGCACCGTTACCACGTTGATGATGACCTCATCAGCAATGGGCGTATCGATACGCTGAAACTGGATCCACTTGCGCGCCTGGCTGGTAATTTCTGCAAGGTCGAATCAATGTTTGATCTGCCCCTGGATGACTCCGGACAAAAATAACGCAAAAAAACCCCGCATAAAGCGGGGCTTGTTCTGACTGGTGAAGGGTCGCTCTGGCTCAGGCAGCCTTTACACTCAGTTTATCGCGCCAGCCCGGGAACAGCAGGTCGGCATCGCCCGGGAAGGATTCGAATGCACGTGCAAATTCCTTGTGTTCTTTCGCCCATTCGATCGGGTCGGCAGCGGCCTTCCAGCACTCGTAGGCCTGGCGCAGGGAGATTGCACCGGCGGCTGGGCTGTCGATATGGCCGTAGGAGCCGCCACCGGCGGTATTGATCACATTGCCGTGACCCAGGTTCTCGAAGAAACCGGGCAGACGCAGTGCGTTCATGCCGCCAGAGATGATCGGGGTGGTGGGCTTCATGCCGTACCACTTCTGGAAGTAGACCGGCCCCTGGCACTCGTCACGCTCGATCATGTAGGCAATGACCCTGTCGTCTGACTCGCCTTCCATCTTGCCATAGCCCATGGTGCCGACATGGATACCGGAGGCACCCTGCAGGCGCGACATCTTGGCCAGAACGAAGGCGGTGTAACCGCGCTTGGCGCTGGGGGAGGTGATCATGCCGTGGCCGGCACGGTGATAGTGCAGGTACTGGCTGGGATACTGACGACGGGCAGTGGTCACCATACCGGGGCCACCTACGAAGCCATCCACCAGGAAGGCCAGTTTGTCGGCATCGGTGCCGAAGGTTTCGAGTGCGAAGTCGGCGCGGGCGCACATCTCGTAGTGATCGTCGGCGGTGATGTTCATGGAGAATAGCTTGGCTTCGCCGGTTTCATCCTGGGCGCGCTTCATGGCGTCATAGACCAGCGGCAAAACCTTCTTGATAGGAGCGAAGACCTGATTGCCCTGGGGTTCATCGTTTTTGATGAAGTCGCCACCGAGCCAGAACTGGTAGGCGGCTTCGGCGAACGGCTCGGGGCGCAGGCCCAGCTTGGGCTTGATGATGGTGCCCGCGATATAGCCACCATCCTTAACCGGGCGGCCAAGGATGCGCCACAGATCGGAAATGTCCTTGGACGGGCCGTCGAACATCTGGATCACGCGGTCGGGTACGTAGAAATCGATCATCTTGGCGTGTTCTACATCACCCATGCCCTGGTTATTGCCAATGGCCAGGGTCAGGAACGACACCAGCATGAAACGGCCGTCGGTGACGTTGCGATCAAACAGCGCCAGCGGATAGGCAATACGCATGTCTTCAGTGGCTTCATCAATGTGATACACCAGCGCATCCACGCCCTTGGTGAAGTCGTCGGTGGTACTGACTTCCACATTAGTGCCGGTGGATGATTCGGCGGCGAAGTGCGCGGCGGTGGCCAGGTAGTCGTAACCGGCCTTGGGTTTCATTTTGTAGGCGACCAGGATGTGCTGGCCGTTCTTGATCAGGTCGGCCTCATTCAGGTCGAGGTTTGCGTAACGGTTGGATTGATCGTGTGCCATAGGTGTCGTTCTCCGCTTAAATTGGCTTATAAAATATAGTCATACAGTTAGCAGGGACTATAAGCGAAATTGACTATAAGAAATATTCAATAATAATGATAAGATATAAAACTATTACTTATGCTTAGACTGACCCTTCGCCAACTTGACATCCTGGAAGCTGTGGCTCGCTGCGGCAGTTTTTCGCGCGCGAGTGTAGAATTGCACCTGACCCAGCCGGCTGTTTCCATGCAAATCAAGCAGTTAGAGAGCACCTTGGGCGTACCCCTGTTTGAGCAGATGGGCAAACGTATTCATCTGACCGGCGCCGGGCAGGAAACCCTCCAGACGAGCCATGCTATCCACCGCGAACTCATCAATCTCGAGCACACCCTCGCCAATTTGCAGGGCCTGAAGGGGGGCACGCTGACGGTATCGGCGGCGAGTACCGCCAGTTACTTCACCGCGCGCCTCATGGCGCTGTTTCGGGAGATCCACCCGGATGTACGGGTCAGCCTCAACGTGGTGAACCGCGAGACCCTGCTCAGGCACCTGGCCGACAACAGCATTGACCTGGCCCTGATGGGTCAACCGCCTGAGGGGCATGACCTTACGGCGCAACCGTTTATGGACAATCCACTGGTGGTAATCGCCGCGCCTAACCACCCGTTGGCCGGTCAGCACCAGATCCCGCTAACACGCCTTGCCGAGGAGCCCTATGTTGGCCGTGAGCCAGGCTCAGGCACGCGCGGAGCGGTGGAAAAGTTTTTTACGGAGAATGGCTTGACCCTCAAGGCCGCCATGGAGATGAACAAGAACGAGGCGATCAAGCAGGCTGTGGAGGCCGGCCTCGGTCTGGGCGTGGTGTCATTGCACACCGTGCAAGCCGAATTGACGGCGCATACGCTGTGTGTGCTCGATGTGCAGGGGTTTCCGCTGCGACGCCAGTGGTACCTGGTGCAACGCCAGGGCAAACGCCTCGGTCCCGCAGCCCAGGCCTTCGTTCAGTTCGTCTTGAACGAGGCAGGGCGGGTGGCGCCACTGGACCGGTGATTTATTGGTCAGGGGCGAGTGATGGGGGTACCTGGGAGGACGAGGCCATTGAACGTTCGGTTAGCTGCCTTCAAAATAGTTGAAAAACCAGTAAGTAATGTCCTCTAATTTGTGCGAACGACAAAATAAACCAATAAATAACATAGCAAGCACTAAATCTTCGATCTCACAAGCACATGCCTTGATGGCTCAGTGTGGTATGGTCTTGCCACCCTTTAATTTTGAACAGCTTCATGACACAAAATACACTTTACTGGCACGATTATGAGACCTTTGGTCTTGATCCGGCGCGGGATCGGCCAGTGCAATTTGCCGGCGTCCGTACGGATGAGGATCTCAATATTATCGGCGAGCCGCTTAATATCATGGCCCGACCGGCGCCAGATTGCCTGCCACACCCGATATCGATAATCATTACCGGGATCACGCCGCAGCAGGCGCTTGAGCAGGGCATGCCGGAGGCAGAGTTTATCGCACGTATTTTGAACGAACTGTCGCAGCCGGGTACCTGCGGGGTGGGTTACAACTCGCTACGCTTCGATGATGAGGTGACGCGCAATACCCTCTACCGCAACCTTTACGATCCCTATGCCCGTGAGTGGCAAAACGGCAATTCACGCTGGGATATTATTGATATGGTGCGCGCGTGCCGCGATCTGCGCCCGGAAGGCATCATCTGGCCGCAACGTGAGGATGCAACCGAGCGTACTAGCTTCAAACTGGAAGAACTCACCGTAGCCAACGGCATTAGCCATGCGCAGGCACACGATGCCTTGTCGGATGTTTACGCTACCCTTGCGATGGCAAAGTTAATTAAAGAGAAGCAGCCGAAGTTGTACGATTTTCTTTACCAACTACGGCGCAAAAATGAAGTCCTCAAGCTGATCGACCTGCAGGAGATGACGCCGATCCTCCATACTTCTGGTATGTATGGCAGTGACCACGGCAATACCCGCATGGTGGTCCCCCTTGCCTCTCACCCGACCAACAAGAACAGTGTGATTGTTTTTGACCTGGCCCAGGATCCGACGCTGCTACTCGAACTGGGTGCGAAAACGTTGCGCGAACGGCTCTATACTCCGATCGCTGATCTGCCCGTCGGTATGGAGCGCCCGGCCCTGAAGCAACTCCTGATCAACAAGTGCCCGGTTATTGCGCCTACCTCAACTCTTACCAGTGAGGCAGCCAAACGGCTTGATATCGACCTCATGACTTGTATGAAGAACCGGCAAACACTGCTCACCGCGCGCAAGGCGATCCAGCAAAAGATCAGTAAGATTTTTGAGCCAGTTGAGTTTGAACCGGTCACGGATCCTGACCTGATGATCTATGCGGGTGGTTTCTTTAATGACAAGGACAGGGTGCTGATGGACTCTATCCACAAAACAGATCCCGGGGAGCTCGGCACACAAACCTGGAGTTTTACTGACAAGCGCCTGCCCGAGATGCTGTTCCGGTACCGGGCACGCAATTATCCCGAAACGCTCACTGCCGATGAACAGGCCCAGTGGCTGGAACATTGCCGCGCCAGGTTAGTCGATGGCGAGTCGGGGCATTTGAATTTTCAGGAGTTCTACGCCGAGATCGAGTCTTTGAGAACGGATGGATCACTGGATATGTACAAGATGCAACTTATTGATGATGTACAAACGTTTGGTGGTGAACTGGAATCGTTTATTCGATCATAAATAAATCAGGAAACGCGAAGATTTTGTGTGTCTAGTATTTTGGTAAGGTCAGATTAGGAATGATTTAACGTCTCCTTGATCCAAACTTCAATCCTGTCAATTTGGTGATATAAAGTATTCAACTTCAAATACAAATGCGGTTGGGTTTGCGTGAAACATCATATGACCAGCATCGGAAATTGTGGCTATATCAGACTGTTTCAAACAGGATTGCAATGACGAATGCATGTAACCGTAAAGCGGGGCGCTGTACTCACCGGTTATCAACAACACCGGTGCAGAAATATCACCCGCGTCACGACAGTTAAATGGCGTATTGATATCTCGCAGTAGGCTAATAAGTGTCCAGCCGTTGGAACGTAACTCTTTTCGTCTCTCTGCTGATGTATTTTCCCAGGCGGTTGGGCCCGCAATGTAATTAACGAATACATGCAGACCACTTTCCATGTCACCCTGTTGGTAATAATCCATCACCTTTCGTAACTTGGTATTGCGGTTTGCAACTGTTGCCTGAACGTCGGGATGGGTTGCCCACATTGTCGTGAGTGGGGTTGGATCGGCGAGAATCAATTTTTGTACAAGTTCCGGATGTCTCCTGGTCATCAATAAAGCCACCGCTCCTCCACGTGAATGACCCAATAAAATAACGGGACCAATGTGTAATGTTTGAATTAAGACAGCCAGGTCATCGGCATGTTGTTGCAGAGAAAGGTCTGTCCCTTTACCGTTCCATTGTTCGGGATAATAATGCCGCAGACTAACAGCAATTGTGCGATTGTTTTCACCGAATTCATTCAGTAATGGCAACCAGGTGCGGTAATCACTAAGTGTGCCATGCACCAGTATTAGTGGTGTCCCTCTGCCGCGCTCTACATAGGACATTTCATAATTGTTAACCCGTATGGTTTTTACCTCCGGATGCCATTTATCAGCCAATGCTAGGCTTGAATGGCTAACAGAAAGAATGACACAAAGATAGAGCGTGTTAATTAGCGGTTTCATACTTGGCCCCGTCCAGAATGAATTTAATAAATTTATTAATGCAGGTATTTGTCGAGAAACTGGTTAGTTCTGTCATGTGCCAACTTTTGTGCTGGTTGGCTAAAGTTTTTACCAGCCGGGTTATCAAAACCGTGTTTAGCTTCATAAATATTAACGGTCATATCCAGACCTGATTTATTGACAGTAGATATAAAATGTTCGAGCTTGTCTGGTGTTAAGAAAAAATCATATCGGGCGAATTGGCCAAGAATGGGAGTTTTTATTAAAGATAATTCTTTTTGATCTGATATTAAGTTTCCATAGGGGTAGTAAATGATCGTTGCAGATATTGTCTCTTGTCCAACCAGTGCGGCATGTAATGCCTGGTTTGCGCCATAACTGCGACCGATAACCGCGATTTTTCTGCCAGGTGCAGATAATGCTTTGATTGTAGACATGTATTTTTCGTTTGCTTCAGATTGATTGACCCCATTCATTAGTTGCTTTGCTTCGGCTGGATTTGTCGTGACCTTGCTGTTGTAGAGGTCAACGGCCATAACGCAATATCCTGCAATACCAAACTGATCTGCCCAGCGTTCTACCTCTTCATTCAGGCCCCACCAGCCATGAATAAGCAATATTCCCTTCTTGGAGTTTTCCGGGCCGGAAGTATAGACATTGAACCATTGTCCACTTACTGTTTTTAGTGAGGTATATTTACCTGCGGGAACCGCACTATGTGGCTGAGACGCCCATGCAACTTGAGATAATAATAAACAGGCCATACATAATATAAAGCCTTTGATGGTATGTTTGATTAACATATTTGTGCTTCCTTATTTTCCATATATTTTGTTATCGGAACTAACCATTTTTTCCAGCGGCTTCGCTTCACTGTATCTATCAATCCAGTTCGTGATGGCCTGTAATAATTCATCTTCATGTTTCTGGAAGGAGTGATTTGCATTATTTATCTGCAGTTGAGCTGAATGGCGCAGTTCGGAATGGTATATAACATAGGCACGCCGATCGACGGATTCCAGTACAATGGGATCTGTTTTAGAACCGTAAATATCCAATACCGGTACCTGCATTTGAAACATCGCCACAACGTTGTCGAGCACCATATATCCAATTGCTCGTGGCTTACCCATCATACCAATGCCCACAAATGCCTTGATTCGTGGATCATGGTGTTTGGCCAGATAGTCAGTTGCCATATTGGCGCCAAGGTCGTGACCAATCAGAACGATGTTGTTTATTCCTTGCCGATCTAGAAACTCGAGACCTGCCTGAATACGAGCCGGCACCTCCTTGAATAAAGGGACGTAGTCTTCATCAACAGCATTCTGTTGTAACACAGGCATCTGCAATGACAGCGTTGCCCAACCTTTGGTGGGAAGGCGAGTGCGCAATGGTTGGATCACCTGCGGCCAATCAGGATGTGCACCTCTACCATGAAGTAATATGACAGCACCCCTTGTGAGTTTGCCCGCCGCGGGAGTGTAGATTCCCAGGAATTTCTGGTCATTAGCATCGAACCAGTGTAGTTCGCCATCATTCAGGAACTCAGCAATCTGGTTTGCCCATCGTTGTTCCTTGGTTCTGTCAGTTGCCTGAACGGAGCTGACGAGGGTTAGTGATAGTAATATAATCCACATTGTTTTTATTAGTATGTTCATTGCCATGTTCTCACTGCTAGAATTTCGATATGTGATCTTGTTTCCGGCTATTACCGGTTTTTTCGCTTTGTTGAGGGGAGTATTAGCTGTACTGTCGTTAAGAGTCCCGACCAAAGCACGACGGGAACACGAATAAAAAACAATGAAAATAATTTATAATAAAAACAATAAGTTAAACAGTCATTCATCCGCACTCAGGATTCCCAGGAGATGTCCTGCTGAGAATCTAAACGGAGCGCATTGTGGATAACTTGGAGAAAACTGGGTTTTTCATTGACGGTTGGCGGGTCTCACCGGACGAGGGTGTGTTAGTACGTGCCGATGAGGTAGTGCACCTGGAACCCAAGGTGATGGAGGTATTGGTCTACTTTGCTTCCCGCCCCGGTGAGGTCATTACTCGTGAAGAACTCGAGCGGGATGTCTGGCGTGGTGCTCTTATCGGTTATGATGCTGTGACGGCCACTGTCATCAAATTACGCAAGGCATTGCTAGATAATGCCAGGCAACCACGCATCATCGCGACCATTCCCAAAAAAGGTTATCAGTTGATCGTCCCGGTTAACCCGTCCGAGGACAACGATATCGAAGTGTCGATACCTGTCTCAACAACGACACAAACAACAAAAATATTCAGAAAACCCGCTCTTTACAAGCTTGCAGTGGTCGGCGCCATTCTTGTGGTTGTGCTGGTGTTCACCTGGCAGGAACTGTTGCAACAATCTGATACCCCCTTACCCTCGATCGTGGTTCTGCCAATTGAAAACCTGGATACAACTGATAATCATGCGGTGTTTGTAGATGGTATCACAGAAGATATTATTACTGACCTGTCTCGTATGTCGAACCTTATGGTGTTTGCAAGTAATACCACATTTAAATACAGGGGTCGACAAATGACTCCGCAGGCTCTGCGTGATGAACTCAACGTAGATTTCATTCTGAAAGGTACTGCCAGACATGAAGGTAACAACATTCGGATCAACGTACAGTTGATCAATTCCAGAACAGGTTTCAATATCTGGGCACAACGATATGACCGGGAAGTCAAGGAGGTGTTTGCCGTTCAGGATGATATCACTACCAGCCTCATCAATGCGCTTGCTATCAAACTGTCATCACGGGAGAAACGACAGCTGGCCCGAAGGGCGACCAGTAATCTAGAGGCTTACGAACATTTTCTGGAGGGACAGAGGTTATCAAGAGCGCAAACAAAGCAAACCAATGCGCGAGCACGTGAAGAATATAAGCAAGCAATTAAAATTGATCCAGCCTATGGTCGTGCTTATGGTGCATTAGCCTACACTTTGGCATTTGACTATCGCCATGGATGGACGGATACACCGGTTGAGAATCTGGAACGCGCCCTGGGTCTCGCTGAGCAAGGTGTTGCGCTTGATAACTCTATACCGCAAACTTATTGGTCGCTCGGCTATGTTTATCTCAGACGCAACGAATACGAAAATGCAAGACGCGCAGCAGCTGAATCGATTCGTGTAGCTCCAAATTATGCGGATGGATACGGCCTATTAGCATTGATTCACAACGGTCTCGGTCAACCCGAAGTAGCATTAAAATATGCCAACCGTGGTATGCAACTCAATCCCTATTACACCTGGGACTATCTTCTTAATGTGGGATTTTCCAACTACTTGCTTGGAAACTATACTCAGGCGATTGAAATACTCGAGAAAGCACAGGAACGAAATGAAAATGCGATTCCGATCAAGTTATTTCTGGCTGCAAGCTATGTGCAGGCAAACAGGCTGAGTGACGCTGAATGGACAGTTGATCAGATACAGATACTAAATCCTGCCACAACTTTGTCACATACCGCTGAGGCAACGATTTTAACAAAACCCAAACTTAAAAATCAATTTTTAAATGATTTGAGAATTGCTGGTTTGCCTGAATAACAGGTTAATCGACCTGACTCGCAGAAATCCGGTTCTCACGTGAACTGGCTATTAATAAATGTAAAATAAAAAGGTTGCACGGACTATGCCGTACTGGTGTATTAATCACATTCATGGCAACAATACAGTTGAGCCCGTGGTCTTGCGCGCTTCCATATCACGATGTGCCTGGGCTGTGTTTTCCAATGCATAGCTCTGATTGACATGGTTTTTTACAATACCCTTGCTGATGACGTCGATCAGACGGTTGGCGCCTTCGATAAGTAACTCACGTGTTGATACATGGGTCGCCAGTGTCGGTCGCGTAACATAGAGCGAACCTTTGGCTGCAAGGATGTTGGGGTCTAGTGGTTGAACCTTGCCGGTAATGTTGCCATAAGTCACCATCACGCCGAACGGACGAAGGCAATCAAGTGAAGACTCGAAGGTCTGCTGGCCAATCGCATCGTATACCACGGGCACGCCTTTCCCATCGGTGAGTTCTCGGACTCGCTCGACAATGTTTTCTTCCCGATAGAAAACAGGGTGGTCACAACCATTGGCCATAGCAAGTTCGGCTTTTTCTGTTGAGCCAACACAACCGATCACGGTCGCACCCAGATGTTTTGCCCACTGGCATAGCATGAGCCCGACACCTCCTGATGCGGCGTACACTAGAATGGTATCGCCGGCCTGTACCGGGTAGGTACGAAACAGCAGGTAATGCGCGGTCAGACCCTTCAACATCATGGTGGCGGCTGTCTGGTCGTCTATGGCATCAGGGAGTTTTACCAGATGCCGGGCATCAATGATGCGTTGCTCTGCGTAGCCACCAACGACCATGGCATAGGCCACACGATCGCCGACGGTTAGATCGGTCACACCGTCGCCAAGCTCTTCGACCACGCCTGCCGCTTCCATTCCCAATATGGCAGGGAGAGCCGCGACCGGGTAAACACCGGTACGCAGGTAGACATCGATAAAATTCAGACCACAGGCAGTTTGGCGCAGCCGGACCTGTCCAGGACCTGGTTTGCCAACTTCGACTTTATCCCATTTCAATACTTCAGGGCCACCGGTCTGGTGGATGCGGATCGCGTGTGTCATAAAGCTCTCCTCTGTTTTCAAAGGCTAGTGCAGCAATCGTACTCAAATAGAATCATTCTGATATGTGAATGTATCCAACAGGGCATCAGTCTAACCCGATATTTTTGGTGGCAGAAACGAAACAATGCGGGAAAAGCTCCCTGGGATCAATTCAGCGACAACACAAATTGTGCGGGAAATGATCTCGTTGTACGATAGGTCACATATTGATGTGTTAATAGCTTGCCTGCCCGTGTTGCGACAATATTTTGCGCGGCGGGCGACAAATTTATCTGCAATTGCTGACATCACCGCTGAGCCGTCTAACCGGAATATTGAACCGTAACTGATCCTGACAGCCAGACTATGGTTTGTATCAACCGGCGTGAATAACTTTTGGGTAGGAGAGAAGGTTGAACCTGATAATTATTGTTGTGGCATTCGCGCTCGCTGGCTATCTTGCTTTTTCCAGACGACTGGCGAATTCTTTAAGCTGGAAGGCCACGATTACGCCGCTGGCTTCGATCATGGGCAGCGGATTTTTAATCAGCGCACCACTACTGGGCGGGATTGTTGGCAATCTGGCGGTGGTATATATGGGATTGCTCCTCGCGTTGGCCTACCTGGTGGGTGGTGCGATTCGTTTTAATATTCGCCATTTCGAGCCCATCGAAAATAAGAACCATGGTCCAGCACAGGATGTCGCATTTCTATCGCGCATTGTTCTGGTCGGGGCGTATTTCATCTCAGTCACGTATTATCTGGAGCTGCTGGCGGCGTTTCTGTTGCAAGCCTTCGGCATATACGGGCAGGTAGCCGCTAACAGCATTACCACCTTACTCCTGCTAACTATCTGTAGCATTGGAATGTGGCGAGGACTGAAAGAGTTGGAAGTCGTTGAGAAGTATGCCGTCGCTGTTAACCTGGGGATGATCGGAGCACTACTCGTTGGCCTGGCGATCTATAATGCCCGCCTGGTATTTGACGGAACATGGGCACTACCATCTGTCTCATCCAGCGTTGATTTGCATGATCTAAGAGTGCTGGTGGGTCTGTTGATCGTGGTACAAGGTTTCGAGACATCTCGCTACCTTGGCGACGAACATCCTGCAGAACAACGCATCGCGACCATGCATACCGCACAGATTGTGTCGACGGTGATTTACTTGCTGTTTATCGCGTTGGCAACGGTACTGTTTCACGAGAATCTTGGTGCCGATGTCACGGCGATTATCGGCATGACGAAAACGGTAGCGGTTGTCTTGCCCATCCTTATCACCGTAGCGGCGATTGGCAGTCAATTTAGTGCTGCGGTCGCTGATAATGAAGGGGCCGGCGGTCTGATCGAAGATATCACACAGCATAAAGTCACGGTCCGCTATGCTTACCTGTTGATTCTGATGGTGACGGTGGTACTGGTATGGTCAGCGAACGTTAACGAAATTATCACTTATGCGTCGCGGGCGTTTGCTCTTTATTATACGCTGCAGTGTGCCGTTGCTTGGGTTGTTGCGTGGCGGGATAAAAATCTGCCCCACCGTACTGTGTGTCTCGTGCGTTATGCATTTCTGGCAGTCATTTGTTTCCTCGTGTTTGCGCTTGGAATTCCATCTGGATGAATCCGAAATAAAAGCAGGTATCAGGCGCAAGCATCGGAGTCTACTTGCCAGTGTGTTCGCTGTCCGTTACGGGGCAATATGGTGGCCCGTCAGTTCGTGGTATTTATATCGAGGCTGGACGAGATGTCACTGTCATCTTTATATATTGGTAAGCCGGGCAGACCGCTAATGATTGCCATGACAATCGCTGCCACGTAGGGTAGCGACTGGACAATCAGCAACAGCATCCACATTTGCAGATCCATCCCTCCGTCAGGCTGTGCCTTGTAAACACCGATCACCGAGGCCCACAATGACAGGGCGATCAACCATTCCCAGCGCGCGCCAATAATGGCGGTACGTAGATGTCCCGGATTCTTTAACTTTGGGGTACGAAAAAAAGGTTTGTCTGAGGTAAACAGACCTTGCACGACAGCAATTGCAACCGTATGTGACAACGCCAACCCTGCCCATGCCGCACAGATCGTGTGTTTCAGGCTTGCATTCACCGTGGTACGGTACAGGTAAATGATTTTTGCTATCTTGAAACAAAACAGTGACAGGGGCAGGATGGCAAATATTACCAGTGGTGGATCAACGAATTTTGGTGCAATGATCATCGCTGCTGACCAACAGACCGCGGCGAGGGTAAAAAACAGGTTCACGCCATCGGCTATCCAGGGTAACCAGCCCGCCAGGAAGTGGTAAACCTGGCCTGATGTTAGTTTAGATTCGCGGCCAAACAGTTCATGCCAGTGGTGTTTGATGATCTGGATCGAGCCATACGCCCAGCGAAAGCGTTGTTTTTTATAGTCAACAAAAGTGTCGGGCATAAGCCCACGACCATAACTGCGAGGTATATAGATGGCCTCGTGTCCTGCCTCGAAGATACGTAAGCCGAGCTCGGCATCCTCGGTAATGCACCACTCGCTCCAGCCATTTACTTCTTCAAGTACAGATTTGCGAACCATCGTCATAGTGCCATGTTGGATGATCGCATTACGCTCGTTGCGCGATACCATGCCGATGTAAAAGAATCCGCGGTACTCCGAGAAGCACATTGACTTGAAGGTGTTTTCATCCTGGTCCCGGTAATCCTGTGGCGCCTGGACGATGGCAATCTCCTGTCGGGTAAATTGTGGGGCAAGATCCCGTAACCAGCTCGCCTCAACGACGTAATCACTGTCGATAACAGCAATTATCTCTGCGGTTGGATGGGTATTTTGCAAGGCAAAATTCAGTGCGCCGGCCTTGAAGCCGTCGAGGGGATTAACGTGAAAAAACCGGAAGCGATCACCAAGTTCTTTGCACATCACCTCGACGGGTTGCCAGACACGAGGATCCTTGGTGTTATTGTCAATGACCAGCACCTCGAAATCGGGATAGTCAATCTTGGCCAGTGCGGTAAGAGTCTGGCGCAACATTTCTGGTGGCTCGTTATAGGCTGGTACGTGGATTGAGACCCTGGGTAATTGTTCGTCAGGGATGTAGATGGGAAGAAACGGACGACGACGTTGTTTAACCCACAGCGCCTCTGCCCATTCATGTGCTTCCGCCAGTAGCACCGCAAGAAGGCCGATCATACCCATGATGAGCAGCACACCGATAATGATTGTGCCAAGCGTCAGGTACTGGTTTGAATACTCATAAATAATCCAGACAATGGCGGTAGCGGCGAAATAACTCACCAGAGCAAGAAAACTGCGGCCATGTCCACGCAAGCTCGAACTGTCAATGAGTAATAAGGCGAAGGTAATCAATGCCAGCGCAATTGATACACCGGCAAGTATTCGCCAGTTTGGTATCCTGACTATGGCATGGATAAATTCAAATTTCGGCTCGCGGTCAACATTGTATACGCCCCAGTATGCACCCACGCCGCCTTCGTACTGTGTCTTCCAGGGCTGGTCGAAGGCTTCCATGATGTAGTACACGTGGCGTTCATGTTGTACACGTTCCAGAAACATGCGCAAGAACGTTGCCTGATTGGATACAGAGGCAACCGCATCATTTCTGGTACGGCCATTACTCGGCCAACCCACTTCGGAAATAATGACGTGCTTGTTGGGGTAAGTTTGGCGGAGTTTTTTTAAAACATCAAAAACGTGATCAACTGCAGCATTTACCTCGATGCCTTCCCAGTAGGGCAGAATCTGTACGCCGATAAAATCGACATGTTCGACAAGTTCCGGGTGTGTGAGCCAGATGTGTGCCGGCTCGGCCGTACTGACCGGAATGTTGAGTTGCTCGCGTGCCTCGTCCAGGTAATGAATAAGCTCTTTGTAACTGACCATTTTATGCAGCTGGGTTTCATTACCGATAATCGCACGTACTACGTTGGGATTATGCTTTGCGATCTCGATGAAGCGGGGGAATTCGGCTGCATTACGTTTTTCGTCTTCACCCAGCCATGCCCCAAGGCAGACATTCAATTGATACTTGCGCGCTAACGCAGGGATCTCTGCCAGGACGTCTTCGACTGTGTAGGTGCGTACCGCGATGGCCTTGCCTGACAGCAAGGCCAGGTCCGACTCGATTTGCGCAATGCTCGGGAAGCGTTGCTCGGAAGGGTCATCACCCCTGTGCATCGGCGAAAACGAGAATCCCATGACCCTTTTTGGCCATTCCGGTTGTGTGACCGGCTTGTTGATATATGCCCACAGGCTGATGCTGATGATCGCAACCGCGATACCAATCACAATATTGGTCAGTCGTAACAACGTGCTTCCTCGGGTGTGAATCGCCGGGTCTGACAGCCCTGTGGACCGGGAATGGTCCTCGCAGGGCTGAACCAGGAATTATATCGCAAAACCAGGACTGAATATATTGATGTTTGGGCGGGCACACTGCACAATGCGGCTACTCCAGCCACCACACCCTGATACTTGCGGCTTATGCCTGAACGGCCTTTTCAAAACCCTTACCTCAACCTGCTACTGCGCTTCTCAGTGTTACTCGCCATACTGTTTGGCTACAGTCTCATCATGGAGACCTATGGCGGTTTCAGTACCAAGGGTATTTACCTGCAGTGGCTGGAAATCGGCCTGGTGCTATACCTGTACGGCATGTTCTATTTTATTCTCAAGCCGGTCCCCTGGCGTGGCCTGCTGGCGGCGGTACCGTTGATACTGATTTACCTGGTACACGATATCTTCTACCTCGCCTACGGCAAGGTGTTCCGTTTTATCAATATCGTTGAATTTCCGGAGTTAGTACAAATCCTCTCGCCGGGTTATCTCTTGCTATTGCTCATGATTTTTTTGTTACCGGCCCTGGCCATCCTGGGTTGGGTAAATTACCGTCGCCCACGGCGACTGCTTGGCTGGGTGCTACCCTTGCTGTTGCTGGTGGTCAGTGTTGAGGTCTCGCCTAATACGTTTACCACGGGTTTCAGGGAGGTCGCCCACGAAATAGTGAAATATTCCGATAGTAAGAGCGTCGAGAACAATGGCCGTCTGGCAATGTTGCTGTATCGTGAGGCGGAACGCGCCTCTATCCTTGAGCGCATTGTGCCATATCGTAACCGTGTCGAATTCGACCGTGAGGCGGCTAAACGTCTGGTATCGTTCGATAATCATAACAACCATCATAATGTTCACCTGATCATCCTTGAGAGCTTTCTCGACCCACGCCTGTTTCATAAACTGGGCTTTAGCCAGCCACCGGTACACCCGGACTTCGCCAGGCTGGTCGGGGAGAATGCCAGCCTGTCCATCTCCCCGGTGTTTGGCGGCGCCACCGCGCAAGCGGAGTTCGAGGTTTTGTGCGGCTTACCGGCATTCGAAAGATTATCCAGCGTAGAATTCAATGTCTTTACCGGCAGCGCAGCGCATTGCCTGCCCGGATTGCTGGCAGATGCGGGTTATCGCAGCGTGGCAAGCAATGCCTATAAGCCCAACTTTTTTAACACCGTACCGGCCTACCAGGGTATGGGATTTTCTGAAAGCTACTTTCCGGTGGAATTTCTCACTAACCAGAACAGCTACTTGCACTTTGGCAAACCAGGAACGGAAGAATACCTGTTTGATGCGCAACTGTTTGCGCAAAATCGCGACTTTGTGCGGCGTCACCTGCAACAACAACCAGATAAACCGTTATTCAATTACCTGCTAACAATTTACGGCCACACTCCGCATGTGCTCGACCCACAACGGCGGCCAGCGCGGATAACATTGCGCTCGACATACGACGATGACCACCTGCTGCGCGCTGCCAATCAGTTCTATTACCGCAGTCAGGCAATTGCCGAGCATGTCAACGCCTTGATCAAAATGGATCCGCATAGTCTGATAATCTTCATGTCGGATCATGTCCCGCCGCTGCGCAATGGCCCGAACACCTATCGTGCACTGCGTTACATGGATAATATTGAACATTCGTATTTCTATAACCCGATAGTCATTATCGAAAATGGCAAGGTACGTAAATATTCAACGCTACATCACTACGACGTGTCGGGTGTCATACTCAACTACCTGAGTGATGGTGAATATTGCAAACACCAATACTGTGGACATCTGAGCGATCAGCCGAAATCACGTGAAGCATTGCTGCCAGACTATCTTCGCTTGATGGCGCATGCCTCGGAGTAGGGCGACAAAAGAACAGACCCCGGACAGTTCGTATTTCTCGCGAACTTTACACCCCAACTGATGTTCGCAAACAAATTGAAACAGCTGAGCGGGCTGCGCAATAACCCCTGGGCCGGAGAGAAGTTGTAAGGTTCGTATTTGCGATGACTGGTATCAACAGACTGAATCGATTATGACGCCCTGGATTTTACTCGATAGCGCAGACGTGCCTGGCAACGGCGGGGAGTTGCGCCTGTACCAGCGAGGTGATGAATTTTCGATCAAAATCGTGGGCCGTGGCGAACTCATGAACAGTCGTGTGCATGGTTCCGAAGATGCACTGGCTGAGCATACCTGTGCCAGGCTGGTGGATAGCGTGCAACCGCGACTGCTCATCGGCGGGCTGGGCATGGGATTTACTCTGGCGGCGGCGCTCCGACAACTCGGTGACCAGGCCCAGGTGGTGGTGGCAGAGTTGGTGCCGGCCGTCGTAGCGTGGAATCGGGGAGCACTGGGGGAGCGTGTCGGTCATCCACTCCAGGACCCGCGGGTGACTGTGCGCGAGGGGGATGTTGCCGAGATTATAAAGGCTGAGCAGTACGCCTACGATGCGATTTTGCTGGATGTGGACAACGGCCCGGAAGGGCTTACGCGCAAGAAGAACGATTGGCTTTATGGTGTAAATGGATTGAACGCGGCCTACGCAGCGCTGCGCCCACAGGGTGTGTTGGCGGTGTGGTCGGCCGGCCCGGATCGGGATTTTTTGCAACGGCTGCGTAAGGTTGGGTTCGAGGTGGATGAGGTGCGAGTGCGTGCACATGGCTCGAAAGGGGCGCGACATATCATCTGGTTCGCCAGGCGTGTGGTTTGATCAGCATCCAAAGAGGGAACATACAAGATGCATCTGGGCGCAATATCCTATATTATTTTGTTTTATGGCTCGCTGCTTCTGGCAGAGTAGCAGGTAAGTTTAGCGAGTCTGGCATACTTCATTAAAATCCAGGAAAACAGAGCAACCCCCTATGTCGCAAGAGAAATCAATTTTTGACAAGGCAGTGGCGCTTATCGATGCCGCCAACAGTGAAGATCCTAATCAGGAGACTACGGATGGCAAGGTCTGGCCCAAAGAGCTCCTTTACTCCCACCGTATGTCCGATATGCTCCAGCGTTATTCTCCCGATGCCAGTGATGCAATGAAACTGGCAATACGTGCGCAGCATATCCAGCGCTGGAAATCACCGCGTGACGCCTACCCAATGGATCGCATTGGTTATCTGAAATGGCGTAAAGGATTATATAAATTTCATGCGCAGACCGCTGCCGATTTACTGGCCCAGGCAGGATATGGTGCCGATGTCATCGACAGGGTAAAGCAGGCAGTGGCCAAGAAGGGAATAAAGGACAATCCGGACACGCAGTTATTGGAAGACGTTACCGATCTGGTATTCATTGAACACTACATGCTTGCATTCGCCAATAAACATCCTGAGTACGATGAGGAAAAGTGGCTCGATATTGTCCGCAAGACCTGGAAAAAGATGTCCGAACGGGCGCAGCAGTTTGCGCTTTCGGGTAATATCAAACTCCCTGAGCCATTAATACCCCTTATCCAGAAAGCGGTTGCAAATAACTGAAACCAGAATCTGAATCCGGGGACAATTAACGACAGAACGTATTTTTACCAAGTAATCATTTAAACAACCTGGCCGGCACACCACCCCGATGACCAGGCCCATTGGAAATTGTAACCGCCCAGCCAGCCTGTAACATCAACAACTTCACCAATAAAGAAAAGCCCCGCGACCTTGCGGGATTCCATGGTCCGGGAAGATAGTTCGTCGCAATCGACGCCTCCCAGGGTAACTTCAGCAGTGCGATACCCTTCGGTACCGTTTGGTGTGATTTGCCATTGTTGAAGTTGTTGGGCAACCTCGCCAAAGCGGGTATGGGAAAGGGTTTGTAAAGGGGAATCTATGGTATTCTGACCCAATAATATGGGCAGTAGCCGCTTGGGCAGGCGTTCGCCTAGCACCTTTTTCAATTTAATGTTTGGCTGGATGGATTGCCGTGTTTTCAGAAAGTCCACGACGTCGAGATCAGGCAAAAGGTTAATAAGTATAGATTCGCCAGGTTGCCAGTAAGATGAAATTTGTAAAATTGCAGGCCCACTTAAACCGCGATGTGTAAAGAGAATGTTTTCTCTGAACTGTATGCGTGCATTACTTACGATGCTGTCAACTGAAATCCCCGACAGTTCTGCAAGTCTTGTTTTGTCATCTGGTTGCAAGGTAAACGGAACCAGCCCCGCCGTGGTTGACCAGACATGATGACCGAACTGTTCGGCGATTTTATAGCCCAGTGGACTGGCGCACATCCTGGGAATAGATAATCCGCCGCTGGCGACAACCAGCGAACTTGCCCGAAATAATAGTTCAGATATCTTCTGCGAAGCCTCAACAACAAACGTACCATTTTTCGGGTTATCAATATTTGATATATTGCAATTAAGACGAATATCGACGTTAACCTTTTCGCATTCCGCGAGTAACATATGCAGAATATCTTTGGCGCTGTCATCACAAAATAATTTGCCGTGGTCACGTTCATGGTGGGCAATCTGATGAGTATTCACCATGGCAATGAAATCCCACTGAGTGTAACGATTGATTGCTGATTTGCAAAAATGAGGGTTGTGGGAAATAAAGTTGTTTGCGCTGACATCGACATTAGTAAAGTTACAACGTCCACCGCCAGACATAAGGATCTTTTTGCCGGGCTTGTTGGCATGATCTAGAACAATCACTTTGCGACCGCGCTTGCCTGCTTCAATCGCGCACATCAAGCCTGCTGCGCTGGCGCCGATAATCAGAACATCTGTTTGAGTAGTTTCATCTGGCATGTTAGCGAAGTTTACGCACTCTGAACTTTCGACCTTTTACTTTTCCCTCAGATAGTATTTTTAAGGCCTGTTTTGCAATAGGGCGCTCCACAGCTACATAAGCGAGTTTATCAAAAATGTCAATTTTCCCAATTTGTTTCCCTGGTATATTGGCGCTCGCGGTTAATGCGCCAAGAATATCACCTGCACGGACTTTGTCTTTACGACCACCATTGATACATAAGGTAACCATTGCAGGACTTAATCGGAAATTTTCACGGGTTTTCAATGATGATATTTTATCAATACGGACGGGGTTATTTTGATATTCTTCTATCGCTTTGACCTTGGGCGCTTCAGATGGCATAAACAAACTCAGGGCCAACCCCGCGTTGCCCGCACGGCCAGTACGGCCGATACGATGAACATGTATTTCAGGATCCGGTGATAACTCGAAGTTAATAACGGCTTGTAAATCTTTTATATCCAGACCTCGTGCCGCCACATCCGTTGCGACAAGTATTGAACTGCTTCTATTTGAAAACTGTACTAACACCTGGTCACGTTCATTTTGTTCAAGATCGCCATGCAAGGCCAGCGCATGAAAACCTTGCCGCCATAATTCATCAGCCAGTTCCTGGCATTGTTGCTTTCGATTACAAAACACAACGCTGGACTCAGGTCGATAATGTTGCAACAGGGCAACTAATGTTTTGGTTCTTTCGCCTTTTTGTATTTCATAAAAAACCTGCTTTATTATTTTATTATCATGCAAGGATTCAATACGGACATCGACCGGGTCACTTTGGATAACATCACTTATTTCTTTTATCTCATCCGGATAGGTGGCCGAAAATAGCAGGGTTTGTCTTGTTTTTGGTGTCAAATCAAGTATGCGCATAATGTCTTCATGAAAACCCATATCCAGCATACGATCGGCCTCATCCAACACCAACGTGTTTAATCCGCCTAGTATTAAAGACCCTTTTTCCAAATGCTTAAGTATTCGACCCGGTGTACCGACTACGATATGAGGATGATGTTCCAGTGAAGCAAACTGTGGTGCCATTGGTTTGCCGCCACATAACGTGAGAATCTTGGTATTGGGTATCGCACGCGCCAGGCGACGAATTTCATTGCTTACCTGTTCGGCCAGTTCACGTGTTGGACAGAGGACAAGTGCCTGGGTACGATAGTCTTGT
>JAJDNN010000120.1 GCA_022340685.1 Pseudomonadota bacterium | reverse complement strand
TAGATTACGAGATAGCCGTCATTGTACACAGCGGCGGTGGTACTCTTGTGCTGGACCCGGACGCGGCAAACCCTCACCCTGCTGCGGCAAACAACGTGTTTGACCAGAATGTAAAAGATCTAATAGCGGATGGTGTGAAATTCTATTTCTGCCAGAACACCGCGAGAGGCATGCATGTGCATACAAGTGAGCTTATACCGGGTGTCGAATATGTCACGGCGGGGATTTCAGCGCTTGCTGACTTTCAGAGCCAGGGCTGGACTTACGTTCAACCGTAAATCTTAAATCGGGTATTCGTTACCAGAACCCCGCCTTTTGGCGGGGTTTTTTTGTGTGGTGATGGCGACAAAGCCATTTAACAACGGGAGCGCTCAAAACTCGGCCGTAGCGCGCAGGCCATACGTCCAGCCATTCGGCCCCGGCCCCGATAGATAGTCATCATTCTGGTACTGGATGTCCGCGGTGAGTCCGAACAGGTCACCCAGTTGCCAGCGGTAATACGTTTCGAATACTTGCGAGGCATCTATATCCAGGCTGCCCCCCGCCAGGTAAGCCAGGCCCAGGCCGACGTTGTCGTCCGCGCGGCCCCAGGCAGTCCCCTTGAGGCTGATCCCCCCCGAGTAAAGCGCGTCGTAATCGACCGCTGCTGCATCGGTCTGCCAGCCAACCCGCAGCCAGCCCCCGAGCATGCTGCCAAATTCCTGGTCGAGGGAGAACAGGGTACTCGCGCGGCTTTCGAGCTGGGTCCCGGCCGGATTGAGGAAGTCCTGGCTGGTTGCGGCGAGAATCAGTCGGTAAGTGCCGGTCCCGAGGGAGGTGTTGATGGTGTAGCCGGCCTGTAGGCCATAGAAACTGAAACTGTTGCCATCATCGTTTTCACCCACATTCATCAGTACGCCACGCACCGACCAGGGACCCGCATCCCATTCAAGGGCAAGACCCTGATCATAGGACGGCAGGAACACATTCGGTCCGTTGGTCAGGGCAGCATTCATGAACTGGGTATACTCATCATTGGCATAGGCATTGTCATCGAGATAGTCGGTCGCATCGATAATGCCAAAGGTCGCGCCCAGGTCCTGGTCGTCACCCAGACGGAAGGTGTGCTTGTACCAGGCGGTAAGCAGGTAGTCCCGGTTGCGCCCGTTCAGGTTGGTTACGTCATCCTCCAGGTCGGCCGCCCAGGGGGCAATCGTAAACGGCGAGACCCCGTTCAGTCCGTTGCCGGCCGCAAAGCCCAGTTTGAAAAACACTTCGTCGGCCGCGGTCGGGCGGTAACTCAGTTCGGGTTGAAAGACCGCGACGCTCTCGCAGGTGTTACTGGCGCCCGGCGCATCGGATACCGTCTGGCACTGCGCCGTGCCGGCCAGAACGACGCCGATCGAAAGTTGATCATTGACGTCGTAGGCGAAGACGGGCGTGGCTAACATGGGTAAAGCCAGCGTTATGACGGAGTGGGTTAAAAGTTTATCGCTCACGCATTGTTCCTTTGAGAGTTACCGTGTCGTGTTTGTCGGATCCGTTGGCTAGTTCAGGAGGCTGGCTTGCCGGTTTAATAAAGAGATTGGATATCCGTGCCGATTAGCTCAGCGCCCTGGATCAGTACCGGTTTTAGTCTTTCCTGGGTATGTAAGTACTAACTTATTTAGACTGTTTAACGATTGCTATCACCAGATAAGCAGACAAGCACATTATAGATGCGAATGTTTATCATTTGCAACTATAAATATCATTGTCTATTAATAGTGAAAAATATCCCTGAGTGGACTTTGTTAAATTAAGTGTTGGACACGTTCAAAGAGAGGACGCCTTTTTTTTATTCAGCTTGTCTTCCTGATCTTCTTCGGGCTCTATCAGGCTGATGAGTGTCCAGCCGGGTGTGGGTTTGATTTCTTCCGTCGGTGTAAAAACGCGTAACCGCCCGCGCGGCGTTATGGCAAACAATAACACTGCACGTACGTAATGGCGTTTATAAAAATCATCAAAGTCGAATTTTTCGGTTAACTGGGTGCTGTGGATTTTGGCCCCCTGCCCCAACATTTCGGCAAGCCGGGAGTAACTGGCTTCTTCATCAAAGGCGATATGGCCGCAAGTTGGCCGTTTCATAGGTTTTTCGCTGTCTTCCCGGGTGACCTGAAGGGTAAAAACATTCCGATCATTGAATTCACTGCGATAGCGCATTGCTGCCAGGCAATTCATTTCCTGATGCGGCGTCAGGGCCAGCAAGCGGCCCAGGCCCACAAGATCAAGCTGACGATCAGCCTGTTCTGAAACCACGTTTCCATAAAAGGTCTGGCGCCCTTCAATCAGGGCGGCACGAATGTTATCCCAGTTGCTATCGGCCAGCAGGGTGGTAAAGCCGTTTTTTTCAAGTGCAGCGGCGATTGTGCGCGCAACCGGGTTGGCACCCAGGATGAGAAATCCGCTGGGTTCCGGTTCCGCGACCTTGAGCCACATTGCCATGGGCCGCGCGGTGAGACTTTGAAAGGCAACGGTACCAATGATGATCATAAAGGTCAGCGGTACCAGCAGCGTAGCCTGTGTATAGCCGTTTTTTTCGAGTTG
Source organism: Pseudomonadota bacterium (assembly GCA_022340685.1). Lineage (GTDB taxonomy): Bacteria > Pseudomonadota > Gammaproteobacteria > UBA6429 > Thiohalophilaceae > JAJDNN01. Next base: position 4,878 of record JAJDNN010000120.1, on the reverse strand, counting down.
AATTGCAAACAGGGCCGAGATCGCTGCCGCCACAATACCGCGTGGTGCAACCCAGGCCAGCAGGGCGCGCTCCTGCCAGCGCAGGTTGGAAGCCCAGGTCGAAACGAAAATCTTCAATGGGCGTGCTATGAATTGCATGGCCAGCAATACGCCAAGGGCAGGCCAGCCCAGGATAAGGAGTTGATCCAGGTTTACACGGGCTGCGAGGATAATGAACAGACCGGAGATGAACAACAGGCTCAGGCTTTCCTTGAAATTCAGTATGTCCTCAGTATCCACTTCCTTCATGTTGGCAAGCCAGAGACCCATAATGGTCACGGTGAGCAAGCCGGATTCGGGCTGTATCAGGTTGGAGAGAGTGAATACGCCCAGCACGACACTCAAGGTCGCCAGGTTATGTAAATAAACGGGTAACCACTGGTATCGTAATGCCAGACCCAGCGTATAGCCTGCAATAGCGCCAATCGACACGCCGGTAAGGATTAGGCCGGTAAAGGTCAGCAGCGTATGGCCGAAGGCTTTCGCGCCAATGTCGGCAATAATGAACTCATACACCAGCACGGCAAGTAGAGCGCCAATCGGGTCGATGACAATCCCTTCCCAGCGGAGGATATTGGCGATATGCCGGGTGGGTCTTACGCTGCGCAGCATGGGTACAATCACCGTCGGGCCAGTCACCACGGTGAGGGCGCCAAACAGGATGGCCAGCTCCAGAGAAAAATCAAGCAGCCAGTAGGTGGCAAGCGTTGTCACTGCCCAGGTGACGAGTAGTCCGGTGCTGACCAGGCGGCGCACGACATGTTCAAGGCCCTTGATTTCACTGAATCGCAGGGTCAGGCCACCCTCAAATAGCACAACGGCAACGCCCAGTGAGATGAAGGGAAACAGCAAATTACCAAACAGGGCATCAGGATTGAGCCAGCCAAGTATCGGCCCGACACAGATACCCGCTATTAACAGGAATAAAATGGCAGGAAGCTTGACCCACCAGGCGAGCCATTGGCAAACCAGGGCAATAATACCGATAGTGGCCAGGGCAAGAACAGGATTACCTAGCATATCGTCACCATTTGAATGTGAACATTTGCCAACAAGAATTTAAGTCCATAATCTATCGGTGTTTAAGTGTCCTGTATAAGTTTGTAGTGTATCGAAATTCTGTAATCAGGACATTTTGATTTCCCCAAAACAAGAACATATAAAAAATTATTAATATAGTCGATGACAAACTGAATATCCTGTTGGCTTTCGGGCCCGGATGTTCTGCCGTACAAAAAGATAAATCGTATTGTGCCGTATACCAGCGGGTTGTAAATTAATGCTCGGCTTTATAAATGTAAAAAGTTTATCAGGTATTATTAATTCATGAGACGTGCGCCGGGTTGTTATACAATCTGCCTGATTTTATTTGGTATGATGCCCTATCTGCCAAATGCACAGGCCGGTCTGGAGCGTGGGCTGAAACTGAACGTAGATGGGATAGAGCGAAGTTATGACCTCTATGTTCCCGATCAAAAGAAGCAGTTAAAACGCCCTCTGGTAGTGCTATATCATGGCCATTTTGGAAGTTCCGATGTAATGACCGGCGTAAACCGGAATAAGGCGCCGTACAAACTCTGGTTAAAACTGGCGGAACAAAATAATTTCCTGGTCGCCATTCCGAATGGCGAAAAAGGCTCGGACGACAGGCGCGGCTGGAATGATTGTCGGGCGGACACTACAACCAACCCCGAAACCGATGACGTCAAGTTCACGTTGAAGCTCATTGAAACGATCGACCAGACTTATCCGGTTGATCAATCCCGTATTTACGCCACCGGCGCGTCCAATGGCGGCAATATGGTCATCCGTCTGGCAATGGAAGTACCCGAGAAATTTGCTGCGGTTGCTGCGATTATCGCGAGCAATCCGGCGCAGACGGAATGTATCGAGAAACGGAAACCGATCTCGGTATTATTTATGAACGGAACGGATGACCCGTTGCTCCCGTACCAGGGCGGACAGGTTGGCAAGGACAGACATGAGCGTGGCACGGTGCGTTCCACGTGGGAGTCTGTCAACTACTGGGTTCAGGTGGATGGTACGGATAAAACAGCGCAACTATATCGATACCCGGATAATGAACAGACCGATAACAGCACGGTATACCGGTATACCTATAATAATGGAACAAATGGCACCGAGGTCGTACTATATGAAATTGTACATGGTGGTCACACATCACCGAGCCAGGCAGAGCGGTACCGGTTGATGTACCGATGGTTTGTAGGAAACCAGAATCACGATATCGAAATGGCCGATGAGGTCTGGGCGTTTTTTAAAGATAAAGCAAAAAATTAAACGGTTTTCAGTTTAACCGTATATCTGAAAGGCTGGTATTCATGTCAATGCAAAAATCTTTGTTTGGCCTTGGTTTGTTGATGCTTATGCTGACAAATATTGCCCAGGGCGCAATAACTCGACCTGTTAATGAAGAAGGTAAACCGACCCGGGTCTACGTGGGCGGAGCAATTCTGGATGTGGATAAAATCAATAGTTCGGAGCAGAATTTCACGCTCAATTTATATATCATCTTTCGATGGAAAGATCCCAGGCTCGCTCATCATGAGCAAGGCAGTGTAATACGCAAAATTTCCGAAATCTGGAATCCGCGCCTGGCAATCGTGAACACTCAGAAACACTGGAAAAATACAAAAGACGAAGTGGAAATAACTTCCGATGGGACGGTTACCTACCGTCTGCATGTGTTTGGTGATTTTTCGCAACCAATGGATTTGTACGACTACCCGCAAGACCATCATGTGTTCAGGGTACCTGTGGTTGCTGTGGGTTATCGACCTGATGAAGTTGTATTGTTACCGAATCCGGAATTGAAGTCCTTTATTGCGGAAAAGCTGTCTGTGGCCGACTGGCATATAAGTAACATGCAGGGCGTATCACAGGTGGTGCCATTTGCTAATAACATCAAGCGACCTGGTTTTGTATTCAGCTTTGAGGGAAGGCGCCTGTTGCATCACTATATTATCAAGGTCATCCTGCCGTTGATTTTGATTGTCATGATGTCGTGGGTGGTGTTCTGGATAGACCCGAGAAATGTACCAAACAAGCTGGGGGTGGCTGTGACCACGGTCTTGACCCTGATTGCCTACCATATCGCCCTGTCCGGACGTCTGCCGGAAATTCCGCATCTGACCAATATGGACAAGTTTCTGTTTGGCTCAACCGTGCTGGTATTTATGAGTCTGATTGAAGTAGTGATGACCTCGCATTATTCAGGCACTGATCAAATCGTATTTGCACGAAAAATTGACAGAATCGCGAGGTGGGTTTTTCCAGTGTTATTCATTATTGTGTTAGGCGTTTCATTTTCATTTATATAACGTTATCACCGGCCTGGATGTGAGATACATTGATTACCGGAGTTAAGATGATAAAGTCTGGGCAAAGGGGTTTCATAAAATCAGGACAAACAGGTTGTCTTAACGCCATATTTAAACAACAGCATTTAATGGTCGATTTGTTCATTGATTTATAAAGTCAATCAGAACATCGTAAAAACGCTGATATTCACCAGTTTGGCGCTAATAGCATTCGCAGCAAATTCAGTATTATGCCGGTTGGCTTTGGGTGAGAAGACGATCGATGCATCCAGTTTTACAACTATCCGGTTACTGTCCGGCGCCATCGTCCTGTTGCTAATTACAGGAATCAGTAATAATAAATCCAAAGCAACGACAAAAGGCAGTTGGTCGGCCAGCTTAATGCTGTTTCTTTATGCCATTACATTTTCGTTTGCATATATAACACTGGATACAGGAACCGGCGCACTTATCCTGTTTGGCTCGGTCCAGATAACAATGATACTTCTATCACTCATTTCAGGTAATCGATTACATATTATAGAATGGACGGGGATAACGATTTCATTTGCCGGATTTGTTTATCTGATACTTCCCGGAGTTTCAACACCGTCAACGACTGGTTTCCTGCTCATGACGACAGCAGGCATTGCATGGGGCATTTATACCCTGAAGGGGCGTGGCTCGAATAACCCGCTTACGGACACCGCGTATAATTTTTTCCGGACAATTCCGCTCGTAATCATTCTGGCAATTGTTACGATGCAAAATGCACAGTATTCATTTGAGGGCATAGTGTTGGCGGTATTATCTGGTGGAATCGCGTCTGGAATCGGTTATGCGATATGGTATGTCGCACTTGGAGGTCTTTCATCTACACAAGCGGCCGTCGTTCAGCTGTTAGTTCCTGTCATTGCCGCGTTTGGTGGCGTTATATTTGTATCTGAAGTCGTTACGCTCCGCCTGACAATTTCAGCCACAATGATCCTCGGCGGCATTTTAATGGTCGTTCTGGGCCGGTATTATTATGTCCGGTTGCGGTTAAGGCATAGAACATAATCTCTCTCCCAACCGGCTGCGTGTGATGAATAACAACAATACAACCGAGCCTGATCAGGCGGATTTAAAGTCTGCTTCCACCAGTAAGGAAGTGGTGTTTCATGCCGAGGGGCTCACCAAGATCTATCAAATGGGCGAAGTGCAGGTGCATGCCCTGCGCGGGGTGGATCTGGATCTCTACAATGGCGAGCTGGTGGTGCTGCTCGGGCCATCCGGTAGCGGCAAGTCCACACTCCTTAATATACTGGGCGGGCTGGACTCAGCCACCAGTGGTACCGTCAACTATCTGGACCATAACCTGGTGCAGGCAAGTGAGCGCGAACTCACCGCCTACCGCCGCTATCACGTGGGTTTCGTCTTCCAGTTCTACAACCTGATTCCGAGCCTGACCGCGCTGGAAAACGTCGCGGTGGTCACCGAGATCGCCAAAAGCCCGATGCAGCCGCAGGACGCCCTGGCG
>JAJDNN010000116.1 GCA_022340685.1 Pseudomonadota bacterium | reverse complement strand
TTCGGCATAACGGGTCAGGCGATGATCCTGCGCCCAGCGCAAGTAACCCTGGTTCCAGTTGCGCATGTACTGGTAGGACTTGGGCAGTTCATAGTGGTAGACGCAGTTGTTCTTTTCATACATTTCCCACTGGCCGGGATTGGGCTCGCCCTTCATGAATTTCTCACCACCCTTGCCGCGCCAGCCGGCCAGAAAGCCGATGCCGGAACCGGGTTCGGTTTCGTAATTGATGACGAAGTCGGGGTAGTCGCGGAACTTGCGTTTGCCCTCGGCATCGACGAAGGCCGGTAGCCCGAGGCGACTCCCCAGTTCCACCAGTACATCCTGGAAGGGTTTGCATTCGCCAGTGGGCGGCACTACCGGAATGCGTACCGAGTCGACCGGACCGTCGAATTCGGAAATGGGCCGGTCCAGCATGGACATGACGTCGTGGCGTTCCAGGTAGGTGGTGTCGGGCAATACCAGATCGGCAAACGCAACCATTTCCGACTCGAACGCATCGGCCACAATCAGGAACGGGATCTTGTATTCCCCGTCCTCGTCCCGGTCGTTGAGCATGTCACGCACCGCGGTGGTATTCATGGTGGAGTTCCAGGCCATGTTGGACATGAAAATAAGCAGGGTATCGATCTTGTAGGGATCCTGGCGCCAGGCATTGGTGATTACGTTTTGCATCAGACCGTGGGCGGCGAGCGGGAATTCCCAGGAGAATGCCTTGTCGATCCGCACCGGCTGGTTGTCTTCGTCCACGAACAGGTCGTTTGGATCGGCCGGCCAGCCGAGTGGCATGCCATTCAGCGGTGTATTGGGCTGAACGTCCTGTGGGCCCTTGGGCGGTTTGGCACAGGGCGGAATCGGTCGCGGGAACGGTGCCTTGTGGCGGAACCCGCCGGGCCGGTCGATGGTGCCAAGCAGGGTCATCAGGATCGACAGAGAACGTATAGAATGGAAACCGTTGGAATGGGCGGCCAGGCCGCGCATGGCATGGAACGCGACCGGGTTGCCGGTGACGGTATCGTGATCATTGCCCCACACGTCGGTCCAGGCGATGGGCAACTCGATTTTATCGTCCCGCGCCGTGATGCCCATTTCATGTGCCAGGCGGCGGATGGTCTCGGTCGGGATGCCGGTGATGGTCGAGGCCCATTCCGGGGTGTATTGTTCGACCCGCTCCTTGAGCAGCTGGAAGGCGGGCTTGACGTGGGTGCCGTCCTGCAACGCGAACTCGCCAAGCAGGAAGGGATCGGCCTGTTGGGTCAGGGTGGGCACAGCCTGGTCGCGGTTACGGTCCCACCACAACTTGTTCTGCGGATCGAAACAGCCTTCTTCGACTTCAATGTCTTCGCGCCGTACGAACAGACCGAAATCGTCGCTGGTCTCATCCAGGTTTACCAGTTCTGCCGCATTTGTGTACTGCACCAGGAAGTCCCGGTCATACAGACCCTGCTTGATCAGTTCGTGGATGATAGCCAGCAACAGGGCGCCGTCGGTGCCGGGCTTGATCGGCACCCATTCGTCGGCAATGGCTGAATAGCCGGTGCGTACCGGGTTGATGGAAATGAAGCGGCCACCGCTACGCTTGAATTTGGAGATGGCGATCTTCATCGGGTTGGAGTGGTGATCTTCTGCTGTGCCGATCATCACAAATAACTTGGCGCGGTCCAGATCCGGGCCGCCAAATTCCCAGAACGAGCCGCCAATGGTGTAAATCATGCCGGTGGCCATATTGACCGAGCAGAAACCACCATGGGCGGCGTAGTTGGGCGTGCCGTACTGTTTGGCGAACATGCCGGTCAGGGCCTGCATCTGGTCCCGGCCCGTGAACAGGGCGAACTGTTTCGGGTCTGTGGCGCGAATTTTCTTGAGGCGTGTCTCCATCATGTCGAAGGCCTCTTCCCAGGAGATGGCTTCGAATTCGCCAGCACCGCGTTCGCTGCCTTCCTTGCGCTTCAGCGGCCGGGTCAGTCGGGCTGGCGAATACTGCTTCATAATACCCGAGGCGCCCTTGGCGCAGATCACGCCCTTGTTGAGGGGGTGGTCCGGGTTGCCCTGGATGTAACGGACTTCACCGTCGCGCAGGGTGACGCGGATGCCACAGCGGCAGGCACACATGTAACAGGTCGTGTTTTTAACTTCGGTGCGGCCTTCCTGGGCCTGGATCGCGGGGGAGTGCATCGGCATGGGTCACCTTGTCCTGACTGGGGCAGAGGATTATACGGAGTCCAAACCTGTGCTGACTAATCAGGATTATCTTGATAATTATTAATTCAATATATACTAAATTACTTAATCATCTAACCTGCCCCAGCGGGCAAGAAGGTGAAAATGCGAATCAGCGATAAGATGCGGTTTGTTATAAGGAAATCAGCCATTATCCTGTCGGACGCCAACGTTCCGGTTGATTTTACGACCGGGGGAGCGGGTCAGCCAGTTGTACAAGTGTTTTTCCTTACAAAGAATAAGGATTAGAAGTCGTGTTTGTAAACGCCAGGTGTCATTTATGGAGTAAGCCGCGCGAACCTTGGAAGGGCCACGCGGCTGACTGGCTTAGGGCTTCCGTTAAGGCTTCTTCGGGGTGCTGTAGGGTACTTCTTTTTGGAAAGTTTTCCAGGTGGTTGTATAACCAACATGAAACTGTCCAGGTACAATCTCTTTCTGTGTAGTTGTCACATACTCTGTTTTGCCTTCTGGAACCTTGGGCCGGGTAAAAGGTTTGTCACTCATAATCATAATCCTCAATGGTTAATACGGGGAGGAATTTCAACAGGATTGTCAGTCCCTCCCACTTAAACTGACGAAATTATACTATCTAGCGCGTGTAATGTGCATTCTTTGGAATAACATGCCTCACGCCCCCCTGGGGATTCTCTACATCCCCCTCGTAGCGAGGAATGATGTGAATATGGACATGGAAGATACTTTGCCCGGCCGCCGGCCCCACGTTAACGCCGATATTGTAGCCATCCGGGTGAAATTCCTCGTCGATGCGCCTTTTCTCCTCGCTAATCAGGTCCATGCAAGCGGCCACCTCTTCCGGTGTCAGGTCGAAAAAGCTGGCCACATGGCGATTAGGAATGACCAGCGTATGGCCCGGGCTCACCCCGTAGGTATCACGAGCACTGTAGGCAAGTTGATGTTTCAGGGATACCCCTTTTGGATCTTTACAAAACAGACAGGGATTATTGGGGTCTCGCTTATTTTCTGGTTTTTCTTCAGACACCAAACTTCAACACCCTTCATCTAACTTACTTTCTTTGCCAAATATCTCAGAGACAACCTCACTACCACTACACGAAATTGCAGCTGAAAACTGAGCGTAGATTTTACCACCATTACATGTTTTGAAGCATAAACTTAACAGGGTACTCTATAACATTTTTTTAATAAGGTATTGTTTTATCTAATAAAACCGGTTTCCATTGCCGAATCAAGGACTTTGGCACCCACCCGTTGCTTCAGGGAGATATCCATCTTGAGCACCGCATCTATCCAGCCTGTACGGTATAATTCGCTACTGTATCTATCATTTACTGACAAGGAAACTATCCGTGGCATTTAACAAAGGGCGAGCATATTTCGGGCTCTATGGTTATCACTTCGACCCAGGTGCAGTCACCAAAATCATTGGCCTGGAGCCCACATCAGTGAACGATGCCGGTACGCGCGGTAGCCTGGATAAACCTGTTGTTAGCTCATGGGAATTATCAACAGAAACATTAACTTCTGAAACTCAAGAACTCGATATTTACAAACTCATCGATGATGAAATTCTTAAAAAAATTGAACCCGCTAAAGACAAAATTATTGAAATCTGTAAAAGCCATAACTTATCCCCAAGAATCGGCGTAGTGTTAACCTTGTCTATTGATAAGGATGAAACGACTCCAGATGTCGGTTTTGGTGCACGAGTGATTAAGTTTTGCGCGGAAATTGGTGCATTTATTAATATCGATTATAAGCTTTCTGCACGCGTTTAATTCACAGGTGCGAATTAAATCGCACCTACGTTAGGCAGCAGAAATTCCCGCTATTTTTTTTGACTGGTTTAATTGCTCTTCACAATGTTTTACACAAAGCGGCTGTAAGGCATGCGGGAAACATTCGAGAATCAATTCAAATTCATCGGCAACGTCTTCTGCCAGTGCGGCATCGTTTGTTAATTCTGCCAGTTCTCTTAGTGCTGTTGCCTTGTTTACCCTGCAGAGCACAGACAGGTGCACAGGGCGTTGCTGCTCCATACAGACTTTCCAACCTGTTTCGAAGGATCTTGCTGCCTCTTCAAAGCGTTCAGGATTTTCTTCCGATTCTGCCAGGTTAAGTAGCACCGCCCCACAATTATTATGTGCTGCGGCCAGTTCAACAGGGTAATTGTCAGCATCGAGCTCTGAAAGCACATTTTTGTAGGCTACAACTGCTTTCTGCAAAGTACGATTACCTTTCAGGAGTTTCCCGTAGGTATGAAGGGTCATGCCCAGTTGCAGCATGATCAGCTTCCATTCTTCCGGTGTTTCTTTTTTCGTATATACCAATAACGCCGCAGTATAGGCATCAACCGCCTTATTCAGTGCTTTTGAATCCGATTCGAGTCGACCCATAGCATGCAGTGCCGTAGCAAGGTTCGCCTGTGTCGCAGCCCATTCTGATGGAGAGTCTTCCTGCTTATATTCTTCCAGTGCAAGTGTGAAACACTCGACAGCCTTCTGAAAGGTCTCAGTATCGTGCTGCTGTTGTCCGATCGCGCCAAGAATATTCCCCAGGCGGCTATGTGTTTCAGCCCAGGCTAATTGGTCTTGTTTACGTAATTCATCTGTCAGCGACGCCTCAAGCGCATCACGTAAACTTTCAAATACATTCGCACTGAAACTATGCTGTTCAAAATTGCCACGTGTGTAAAGAAAATTATCTGCAACCGGTACACTTCTGTCAGGTGTGGCGAGTTCCAGCATTTCTTCGTCAAGCAGCCCAAGAGAACTCGCAATTGCGCGTTCGAGTGCAAGGTTCACAGGGTACAAGATGTATGGCTTTGAGTAGTTCATTTAGCTCGCGCGAGTATTTCGTTTAAGTCCGGGTTGGCATCAACAGCGCCACCAAGTTCGATTTCTTCATCGGTAGCTTCACGTATCGACAACACTTCCAGCACAAAAGTAACATCTCTGCCGCAAAGAGGGTTATTACCATCAACGGTTAAGGTTTTGTCATCAAAACGCGTAACGATAAAATTCCTGGGTTCACCCTTTTCATTTTCCATTGTGATGGTCAAACCAATTTCGCGGTATTCTTCAGGAACATTTTCGATACGATCGGTAAACACCAACGATTCGTCTCTCTCACCATATAACAATGTCGTGTCAACAGGTACTTCGATAACATCACCAACTTTTTTGCCATACAGTTCCTTTGTCACTTCTTCAGACATTACATCATTGATACCATGAACATATCCCAGGGGATAATCCACAGTAACAAGTATGTCACCGGTTTTGTTATCGATAACCTTGTAATTTAATTCAACGAATTTTTCGTCTTCAATTGTATCTGACATATCTAATAAAGCCTTTTTTAAAACAATGTGGCACCAAAAATTTTCACCTTGTCCTTTTCATATCCCAGCACCAGTCTGCCCAGCCATTCAGCGTTAGTTTTTTTGTTGATTACTTTATAAAGCACAGTTACATATTCACCACGGCGTATCATGCCAAGATATGAATAATCTTCTGACAGGTTTTTTGCCAGATCGCTTCTCGCAAACTGCTTACCCATTTCAATTTCATTCGCACCCTTAATAAATGAAGACGAAAAGTTGCGCGTGAAAGCACCGTAATTTCCTTCATTAGAGTACTTAACGAGATCGGCCCACATCGGATTGGCCAACTCTAAAATCTCTTCATCTGTTTTTTCAAGAATGTTCATCCAACTAACTCCATTAAAAAAACGCAATGTTTTTTAATATGGTCTGTAAAGCGCTAAAACAAGTCGCCAGATAGACAAAAAAGGACCAACACCAAACATGTCAGTCCTTTCGCTAAATAGATAAAAAAAGGACCAACACCAAACATGTCAGTCCTTTTTTTCGCAAATATATTTCCTGGCTTGTAAAAATCAAGCCTAGATTTGCTTAGTGCTCTTCTGGCGGCGCTTTCTCTACATCACCTACCAGGTGGTAAAGCGGCGCTTTTTCCATCGTGTACTCGCCTGTTTTGGGATCACGACGAGAAACTGTCAGTACGTGCCAGTTCTCATCATCAACCTTCATGGCATCACCACGGTAGTAGTAACCCGGCCAACGTGTCTCCTTACGGAATAGCGTGTGCTGGAATACACTCTCAGAAGTAAGGAAACGATGCTTCAGTTCCCATGCACGTAATAGTTCATGGATATCTTCAGCAGCGACTTTTTCCAGGTCTTCTCCCAGAATCGCCATCTTCTTAAGCCCGATACTCAGAAGTTTGTCGTTGGTCATGTAGTTTACACCAAAACCACCACAGTACTCATCCATCAACTTCTGCAGACGATCCAGACCCTGACGTGGGTTGATATAGTTAGGGTTAACAGAACCTGCAACAATTTCGTTACGGCCCACAGTATAGGTTTCCAATGGCTTGTAGATCTGTTCCTTGCGACGTTGGATCTGAGCATCAGACACACGGATGCCTTCAGCTTTACCGTCGTCAATGTACTTACAGGCAGCCTTGGCAGCCAGACGACCTTCAGTGAAAGAACCTGATGAGAATGCGTGAGGTGTACCACCCACGGCGTCACCGGCGCCAAACAGACCTTCAACAGTGGTCATACGGTTGTAGCCCCAGAAGTACTCGTCTGGAGATACATCTTCAGGACCTGAACACCAGGCACCACAACCGGTTGCGTGTGAACCCATGACGTATGGCTCAGAAGTCGTCAGTTCCGGGTTTTCGTACTTGGGATCAACGTCTGTCGCTGCCCACAGGACAGCCTGACCAAC
>JAJDNN010000110.1 GCA_022340685.1 Pseudomonadota bacterium | reverse complement strand
CGTTTCGCGACGTGGTCCTGCCATTTGACGTGGTCATAACAATGAATGCCAACCTCATGACCCGCTGTCGCGACTTGCCGGAATACCGCAGCGCTGCGTTTGCCAATATCCGGCCCCGGCAACAGGGTACCGTACAGCAGTGTTTTGATGCCGTAATGGCTAGTCACCGAGGTGCGCCCGACCTTGGCGAGAAATCCTGGGCGGAACACTCGTTTCAGGGCACGGCCGGTATGATCCGGACCCAGGCTGAACAGGAATGTGGCGCGCACGCCGAAGTCGTCAAACAGCCGCAACAGTGCGGGGATCCCTGCCTGACTGCCACGCAGGGTATCAACATCAACTTTGAGGGCCAGGCGCACAGGGGTCAGCGTGGGGCGTATTCAGTCATCGATGAGGGCGCGCGCATCCGCCACTTCATGCCGATAGGCATCGAAGATATTTCGCAGCGCATCACGCACGTTGACTTGCGGCGCCCAGTCCAGTTCCTGTTTGGTATTTTCGATCCACGGCACCCGGGTCTGGATATCCTGATAACCCTCACCGTAGTACTTGCCGGAATCCACATCGATGATTTCAACCTGCTTCGCGCCACCATGGTATTCGGGAAACTCGCCCGCAATCTCCAGCATCAGTCCGGCCAGCTCCCGGATCGACATATCGTTTTCCGGGTTTCCGATGTTGTAGATCTTGCCGCTGGCCAGGTCATCCGGGTTTTCGATGATCTTCATCAGGGCCGAGACGCCGTCACTGATGTCAGTAAAACTGCGTCGCTGGTTACCACCGTCCACCAGCTGGATGGGTTCGCCGCGGGCAATGTGGCCGAGAAACTGCGTAACCACCCGGGAACTGCCTTCTTTCGGGGTATGCAGACTATCGAGTCCGGAGCCGATCCAGTTAAAGGGCCGAAACAGGGTATAGCGCAGACCGTATTGTTGGCCGTAGGCGGCGATCACGCGGTCCAGTAATTGCTTGGAACATGAATAGATCCAGCGCGGTTTGGCAATGGGCCCCAGCACCAGATTTGATTCGTAGGGATGAAACGCATTGTCGGCACACATGCCATAGACTTCGGAAGTAGAGGGAAACAGCACCCGCTTGTCGTATTCGACACAGGACCGGATGATGGGCAGGTTGGCCTCGAAGTCAAGCTCGAACACCGCCAGCGGGTTCGTTACGTAGGTGGAGGGTGTGGCAATCGCCACCAGTGGCATAACAATGTCGCATTTCTTGACATGGTATTCTACCCATTCATGATTGATGGTGATGTCACCTTCAAAGAAATGGAAGCGATCCTCGTCCAGCAGGTTGCCCAGCCGGCTTGCCTGCATGTCCATGCCGTAGACGTGCCAGTCGGTGGTATCGATAATCCGTCGCGACAAGTGGTGGCCGATAAAACCATTCACACCCAGAATCAAAATATTCATAATCGGTTAAAACTCCTTGCTCATGTCAAGCGCCCAGATCCCGTTCATCCGAGCCGGTAATTTCAGTAAAGGCACGGGCATCCAGTGATATCCCGTTGTGTTCCAGTTCCAGAATCTGCAGCCGTCTGCCATCAACGCAGTCGACGTAGCATCGCCCGGCTTCCCAGTACAAACGAAGTCGATCCGCTTTTGCCTCCTCATTGCGCCAGTAACTGCCCAGTACCCGGAAGTGCTGTCCACGATCATCGAAATAGGCACCGGGATACGGAGGCGCCACGGCACGAATCAGATTATGGATGTTCCAGGCGGGTTGCCGCCAGTCGATGCAGCCATCTTCCGGTCGTCGGCCGCCATAGTAACTACCCTGCGCCAAATCCAGTGGTTGTTCCGCATGAGTCCCGTCGCGCATTTTAGGCAGGGATCGCATCAAAACCATCTCAGCTGCAACGACCACCTTGTGAAACACCACATCCGCGGTATCGTTGGGCAGGATCGGGACGGCTTGTTGATCCACCAGATTGCCGGCATCGGGCTTGTCTACCATACGATGCAGGCTGGCGCCGGTCTGTGACTCGCCATTTAGCACCGCCCAGTTGATGGGCACCCGGCCACGGTATTTCGGCAGTAATGAACCATGCAGGTTCCAGGCGCCCCGCTCCGGTATGGCCAGTAACTCCGCCCCAAGCAGGTGGCGGTAATAAAATGAAAACAGCCACTCGGGCTGTATCTGTGTTATCTGTTGCACCACCGCCGGCATATTGGGATTAGCCGGTGTAATAACTGGAATGTCATTCAGTCGCGCCAATTCTAGCACGCTTTCAAACCAGATATTTTCATCCGCCGCATCCTCGTGGGTCACCACCAACGATACGTCAAACCCGCAAGCCAGCAAGGCGGCCAGTCCTCGCACGCCGACTGTATGGTAGGCGAACACCACCGCACGCACGGGTGATTCTGTCATTCAGGTTGATCCGGTTTGTCCGCAGTACGTTTGTCGAGTACTGCCTTGATCAGAAAACGAGGCCGCCCCCGAGCCTGCACATAGATTCGGCCCACATATTCACCCAGCAGGCCGATACCGAATAGCAAGATGCCAATCAGGAAGAACACGATGGCAAACAGGGTGAACACACCCTCCACTTCCGGTCCGACAATCAGGCGCCGAACGGCCAGGTAAATTACGAACACGAAGGAGATGATCGCTATACCGATGCCCACCAGTGAAAAAACCTGCAGTGGCATCAGGGAAAAACCGGTCATCAGATCAAAGTTCAGGTGAATCAGCTTGAACAGGTGATACTTGGACTCGCCGGCAGCCCGCTCCTCATGCTCCACCACGATTTCCGTCGGGTTGCCGGCGTACAAATAGGCCAGCGCTGGAATGAAAGTTTGTGCCTCGCGCGAATCGAGAATGGCGCTGATAATGTCATGATCATAGGCGCGCAACATGCAGCCCTGATCGGTCATGTGAATATTGGTGATGCGCTCACGCAGCTTGTTCATGGCACGTGATGCCAGGTGGCGCCAGGAAGAATCACGGCGCTTGCGGCGAATGGTGCCCACGTAGTCATACCCCTTGTCCAGTTCCGCCAGCAGCTTGACGATCTCTTCAGGCGGGTTCTGTAAATCGGCATCCAGGGTAATTACCGCCTTGCCGCCTGTGTATTCGAAGCCGGCCAGGATGGCCGCGTGCTGGCCGGCATTGGCGCGCAGACATACCACCCGGGTGACATCGGGTCGGGCCTGGTACTGCTTGCGCAACAGGGCAGCGGAATGATCACGACTGCCGTCATCGACAAAGATAACTTCATAACTGCGCTCAAGACTGTCAAGCACCGGGTACAGGCGTTCAAACAACTGGGGCAACACCGCCTCCTCGTTGTACACCGGGATCACAATGGACACGTCAAGCTCCGGCTTGTGCTGGTCAGGGGCGGTGGTCATCGTGTTGCTCCATCGAGTAGTTGCATAAGGGCACGGCAGACGCGCGTTACATCTTCGTCCAGCATATCCGGGAACAGTGGCAGGGTCAGGGTCTGTGTGCCAATGCGTTCGGCCACGGGAAAGTCCCCCGCCGCATACCCCAACGCCTGATACATACTGAACAGATGCATGGCCGGATAGTGAATACCGCAGCCAATGCCGACGGCCTGCAATTGCTGTTGCACGGCTGACCGTTCGGTGCCCAGGGCCTCGAAATCCAGGCAGATACAGAACATGTGCCAGCTGTGTCCGTCCACCTCCTGTGGCAAAACCAGGGCCGGATGATCTGGCAATTCCGTCAGGTAGCGGCGCGCCAGTTCGCGGCGCCGGGCATTGAACCCGTCCAGGCGCGGCAGCTGTGCCAACCCGAGCGCGGCATTAACGTCCGGCAGGTTCATCTTGCCGCCCCATTCCGGCACGTCCATGTTGCCGGCCGCGTCCCGCTCGATGCCATGAAAGCGGAGTCGTCGCAGACGCGCCAGCAGAGCAGTATCCCGACAGGCCACCGCGCCACCCTCGATAGTGGTGATGTTCTTGTTGGGATGAAAGCTGAAACAGACCGGGTTGCCGGATGCACCAATCCGTTTACCTTCGTACTCGGAGCCAATCGCCTGCGCCGCATCCTCGATCAGCAGCAACCGGTGCGACTCCGCCAGCTCACGCAGCGGCGCCAGGTCCACCGCCCGGCCGGCGAAATGCACCGGCATGATCGCGCGAGTGCGATCGGTGAGCGCGTCACGGACCTCATCAACACGCAGGTTGCGACTCACAAGGTCCACCTCCACAAACACCGGTCGTGCCCCGACCCGCACCACCACATTGGCAGTGGCAACAAAACTCATGGCCGGCACAATAACCTCGTCACCGGGACCAATACCGGCCGCCAGCAGGATCGCTTCGAGGCCGCTGGTGGCAGAATTGAAAGATACGACCGTTACTCCGCCGCCGAGGTAATCAGCCAGTGCCGTTTCAAATTGCGCCGTTTTCGGGCCGGTCGTGATCCAGCCCGACTCGAGCACCTCACGCACCGCCTGCTGTTCGGCATCGCCCAGACTCGGACGGGTGAAAGGTAAATCACGCATGGACTAGCTCCGGGCCAGAATGTAGACGCCAACGATGATAATGCCGATACCGAGCAGGCGTTCCGGCGTCAGCGCCTCACCGAACAGGTACCAGGCCAGCACGGCATTGACAATGTAGCCGATGGATAACATCGGGTAGGCAATCGTCACATCCACCCGTGACAGGGCCAGAATCCAGATAATCACGCTGATGCCGTAGCAGAACAGGCCCAACCACAGGGCCGGCTCACCCATCAGCTGCAGGGTCACGGGCCATGCCCCGTTCAGGCTCAGCTTGATCTCGCCCATCTGCCGCACACTGGCCTTCAGAGCCAGCTGGGCAATCGCGTTGAGCAAGACACCGCTGATAATCAGTCCGAAACTTGCAAGATTCATTGGCGCACCACGGCTATTTTAAGGGGATCCTGGTAAATGACCCGCATCGGCAACTGCGCCATACGGGCCTGGTACACATCGGGATATATTTTCATATCAAATACCGCCACAGCCTGTTCCGCCTCTTGCCAGCGACGCGCAAATTCCGGCCAGTTGCTCACCCAATTCCGGGGCTCCTGTTCAATACCCATGGCCAGTTCACCCTTAAAGCCGACCAGGATCACGTCACGGCCCAGATAGAACGGCAGGGAATGATAAAACGTGTCGACATTGTATACCGGCACGTCATCACCCACCTGTGATTTAATCACCTCAGCCAACTCGTGGCTGGAGCGGTGGCGTGACTGGGTCTGAAAGCCCCAACCGAGTAGCTGCAGGGCCAGCAATCCCGACACAGCCAGCGCGATGATAGCCCGACGCGGCCGCAGCCGGTACACCACACCAAGCCCCAGCCCGGCAACGAGTACCCCCATCGCCACCAGAATCCAGGTGCGATAGGCCAGCAGAGCGGTTGGCGATTCATAATCGTGGAAGCCGGTCACGGCGAACGCCCCGTATCCGACCGCCAGCAGGGTCAGCACATAGCCACCGAATACGCCCGGCAGGGCGGGCCGGCTGGCCAGTTGACGCCCGATAAGCAGCGCGAGGGCCGGATAAACGGGCAAAATATAGGGCGGCAACTTGGACTGCCCGACCGAGAAAAACAGCAGAATGCCAACGACATAGACCCATAAAAAGCGTACCGGATCGAACCCACCCTGATCCGTTGCTGCCGGAGCGAAGCCGGGGCGCACCAATGCCGAAACACTGTTCCACAACCAGGGCATAGCACCAATGAATAACAGCGGCACAAAGAACCACCATGGCTCAACCCGTTCATGGGTTGTGGTGGTATAGCGCTCCAGGTGTTCGTGGATGAAAAAAAACTGCGCGAACTCGGGATTGGCCCGGCTCACCAGCACAAACCAGGGCACGGTGATCAACAGGAACAACACCAGCCCCTTACCCAGATGCAGGTGCTTCCACAACGCCCAGTCCCGTTGCCACAGGGTATACAGCACCAGCGCCACGCCTGGCAGCACCAGGCCGATCAGTCCCTTGGACAACGTCGCCAGCGCCAGTGCAGCCCAACCCACCAGCATCCAGTTACGCACCGTAGGCGGCCGATCCCGCTGCGTCTGGGCGAGCAGTAAGGCACCAATCCCCAGTGACAAGTACACGCTGACATCCAGATCGAGAATATTGAGATGCCCCAGCAGCACATACATCAGGCTGCTGCACAGTACCAGGAAGGCATACATCCCCGCATCCGGCCCGAACAGACGCCGGCCAAGATACAGGATCCACAACGCACCAAGAAAGGCGAGCAACACGACCCCGAGGCGGGCCGCCCCATTTGTATCACCGAACAATGACAGGCTGATAGCCGTCACCCAGTAGTGCAGGACGGGTTTTTCGAAATATTTGAAACCATTCAGTCGCGGAGTGATCCAATCCCCACTTGCCACCATTTCGCGGGGGATTTCCGCATAGCGGCCTTCATCGGGATCGACAAGATCGCGATAGCCAAGCAGGGCGAACCAGATCACGGCCACCACCGCGATCAGTACACCAAGCGATTTACAAGACAGGGGTTGAGACTGATCCATGGACAGTGGAATCCGGAGCGGCGTAAAAAAATGAATTTTATTTTAAAATCAGACAAATATCATCCCGCCAAGATACAAGTACAGCTCACACCCAGGTCTGTCGGGCAACAAATTCCCGGTGACCGTTACCGCGGGATCACTCATAATAGCCACTGTGTTCCCTGTTACCCTTGGATGTACCCGTTGCGTCTTCGAAATTTCCGGCTGCAGGCCGGCATCACCTGCCGTATCCGCTCGCTGGGAAGTAATCCCCGGATTGCCGATCGCCTTGCACAAATGGGGATCCTGCCGGGGATTGAAGTGACCGTGCTGCGTATCGGCCCCATGGGCAACCCTCTGGAACTTGCGGTGGGAGGTAGCCAGGCCATCGCCCTGCGCGCCTCGGAAACCGATACCCTGGATTGCGAATTAGTCAGCCTGCCCCTGAGCCTGGCCCGGTCGGATGGCCAGACCTACCGCATCAGGGCCTTGCAGGGCGGCCAACGGTATCAGGAAAAACTGGCCGCTGCCGGTCTCAGACCCGGCGTTCTGTTGCAGGTGGTAAGCAACCGTCCCTGGCGCCTGCAACTATTGCCGAATAATGCTTGCGTGCAGCTGGGCCAGGGAGAAGCTGAGAAAATGATCATCGAACCTGTCGATTCTACCGATGCCTAACCCAACCGTTGGCGTTTGTGCCTCACCCAATACCGGCAAGACGACCCTGTTCAATCGCCTGACCGGGGCCAACCAGACAGTGGGCAATTGGCCCGGGGTGACCGTCACCAAAAAGACGGGCCAATTCGATCTCGGCGGACGTAAGGTCGATTTAGTGGATCTGCCCGGCGCCTACTCCCTCAACCCCACCTCGCTGGAAGAACGGGTCGCGCGGGATTTCCTGCTAAACAGTCCGCCCGACGCGATCATTAATATTGTCGATGCCGGCAACCTGTACCGGGGTCTTGGACTGACTATCCAGCTCGCTATGAGTGGCCTGCCGATGGTAGTGGGCGTCAATATGATGGACGAGGCCCGCGCGCAAGACATCGAAATCGACTTCGCGGCCTTCAGCGAACACCTGGGCGTGCCGGTCATCCCTCTTGTGGCACGCAGTGGCGAAGGCATTGATGAACTCAAGCGAACCCTGCTGTCTGTCCTGGAACACCACACCAAGGAACATCCACCGCATATTTCGTTTCCGCCCGTGCTCGAAGAAGCTGTCAGTGCGTTGGCCCGCAAGATCGAGCAGCAAACACCGACAGATCTGGACCAAAACTTCGTCGCCATGCGACTGATGGAAGGGGGACTGGCCACTTCGCACCTTGTCAGTCGACACCCGGAACTCAAGGTCCTGGTCAATGAGGCGGCTGCAGTGCGACAACAGGTTGAACACACACTGGAAAATGATCTCCCTACCACATGCGCCCAGTGCCGTTTCAATGCTGCGCGAGGTCTGGTGCAGGAAGCCGTTCGCCACCCGTCTTACTTACCGGTCAGCCTCACCGAAAAACTGGATCGGTTTCTGATGAACCGCTGGGTGGGCCTGCCACTGTTTCTGCTGATTATGTTCCTGATGTTCCAGGGCGTATTTACGCTCGGTGCACCGCTACAGGACTGGCTCGCCACCGGCATCGAAAGCAGCGAACTGTGGCTACGCCAAACCACCCTCCTCCAGGCACTGCCGCCGGTGATGCAAAGCTTCCTGCTCGACGGCCTGCTGGCTGGAGTCGGGGTGGTGCTCAGTTTTCTGCCGATTATCGTCTTGTTCTTTCTGTTCCTGTCCCTGATCGAAGACAGCGGCTACATGGCGCGGGCGGCGTTCCTGATGGACCGGCTGATGCATTTGCTGCGACTGGATGGAAAGGCTTTCATCAGTCTGTTGCTGGGCTACGGCTGCAATGTCCCGGCCGTGATGGGCACCCGCATCCTGTCCAGCCGGCATAACCGGATTCTGGCCATGCTACTGATCCCCTTTACCCTGTGCAGTGCGCGCCTGCAGGTGTTTCTGTTCCTGTCCGCCATTCTGTTCGCACCCCGGCTGGCGGGACTGGTGGTATTCGGGCTATACCTGTTGAGTTTCGTCATCATCATTCTGGTCGGCCTTTTGTTGCGGCCGTTCCGCTTCGGCGATCCCGAGCCTTTTATCATGGAACTGCCACCCTATCGCCTGCCCCTGTTCCGCACCGTACTGCTGCGGGCCTGGCAGGAGATCCGCGGCTTTTTAAAACGGGCTGCAACACTCATCGTACTCGGGGTTATCGCCATCTGGTTCCTGACCCATGTGCCGGCTAGTGTGCCGCCAGGCAGCGAAGCCACCCTGGCCGGCCGCATCGGTCTGTCCCTGGCGCCGGTATTTGAGCCGCTAGGTATTCACTGGGCGGAAACCGTGGCGCTGTTTTTCGGATTTATCGCCAAGGAAATATTTATCGGCGCGCTGGCGGTAGTCTATGGCACCGCGAATCTGGGCACTGCCATTGGCAACACCGTCACCCCCTTGCAGGGCCTGAGCCTGATGGTATTCACCCTCATCTACACGCCCTGTGTGGCAACCCTGGCTTCGATCCAGGCTGAATCCCGCTCCGTGCGTGTTACCCTGTTATCAGTCGCACTTGGCCTGGCGCTGGCCTGGCTCGCCAGTTTTTTGATGTACCAGGGTGGTCTACTATTGGGTTTTCACTGAGGCGACGGTTTATGTATTCAATTCCGGGGCAATGTCCTTTAATGTCAAGTGCCGGACATTGATGACGCGCCGTAACCCGGTTCTGTTCCTGCTCTAGTTCAGGCAATAAAAAATTATGCAATACAAGGACTATTACGAAATCATGGGGGTGGAGCGCAACGCCACCCAGGATGAAATCAAACGCGCCTATCGCAAACTGGCGCGGAAATACCATCCTGATGTCAGCAAGGAAGCTGATGCGGAGGTGCGCTTCAAGGAAGTTGGTGAAGCCTACGAAGTGCTGAAAGATCCGGAAAAGCGCGCCGCCTACGACCAATTGGGCAGCAACTGGCAGGCCGGTCAGGATTTCAACCCGCCCCCCGGTTGGGATGCGGGTTTTGAATTCAGTGGCGGCGGCTATACCGAAGCCGATGCCGCCCACTTCAGCGATTTTTTCGAAGACCTGTTTGGCCGTGGCGGCTCGCATGGTTTCAGAACAGGTGGTGGCCAACGTGGCGTTCACATGAAAGGCCAGGATCACCACGCCAAAATCATGATTAAACTTGAGGATGCCTACAACGGCGCAGAACGGGCCATCAGCCTGCGTGTCCCGGAAGTGGATGC
>JAJDNN010000107.1 GCA_022340685.1 Pseudomonadota bacterium | reverse complement strand
GTCTGGCAACATCCGCACTGGACTGCCTGTACGGAACTGGCCGAGCCCGAAGCGCCAGTTCCCGCGCCACTTGCCAGATGAGCCAGTTTTACCGCATTCATCCCGACAACCCGCAGTCCCGACTGATTCACCAGGCGGTAGAAATGGTGCGCCGAGGCGCGGTGATCGCCTATCCTACCGATTCGGCCTATGCCCTGGGTTGCCATATCGGCGACAAGAAGGCGCTTGATCGCATCCGCCGCATCCGCCAGCTGGACGATAAACACAATTTTACCCTGGTGTGCCGCGATTTATCGGAGCTGTCCATTTACGCCAAGGTCGACAATCTTGCCTATCGGTTACTCAATGCCCACACGCCCGGATCCTATACCTTTATTCTGCCGGCCACCCGTGAGGTGCCACGTCGTCTGCTGCACCCCAAACGTCGCACCATTGGAATCCGCATCCCTGACAACCGGATTGTGCATGACTTGCTGGGAGAGCTGCATGAACCCCTGATGAGTTCGACGTTGATCCTGCCCGGTCAGGGTATGCCGATGACCGAGGCCGAGGAAATCCGTGCGGCGCTGGAGCACCAGCTCGACCTGATCATCGATGGCGGCCATTGCGGCATCGAACCCACTACCGTGGTGAACCTGACCGGCGAGGAGCCCATGGTAACCCGGGTGGGCAAGGGTGACCCGACGCCATTCCAGGTCTGATGCACTGTCTGTACCGGTCGATTCGGGTATACTGGGCGTCCCTATTTTTTATGTCCGTACCCAGAAAAAAAACCGCATGAACCGCTTGTCGACGGATCAGGCAGAATTGCTGTCTGCCGTGCTAATTTTCGGGAGATCCCATTGAGTTCATTACCCAATCAGCAACAGCGTGTGCTGTCCGGCATGCGCCCGACGGGCGCCTTGCACCTGGGGCATTACCACGGGGTGTTGAAAAACTGGCTCAAGCTGCAGCATGAGTACGAATGCTTTTTTTTCGTTGCAGACTGGCACGCCCTGACCACCCACTACGAAGAACCGCAAAATCTTGAGCAGAGCGTGTGGGAAATGGTTATCGACTGGCTGGCAGTCGGCGTCAATCCCGGCTCGGCCACACTGTTTATCCAGTCCCGTGTCCAGGAGCATGCCGAACTACATCTGCTGTTGTCGATGATCACACCGCTGGGTTGGCTGGAGCGGGTACCCAGCTACAAGGATCAGCAGGAAAAGCTCAAGGAACGCGATTTGGCAACCTATGGCTTTCTCGGTTACCCGCTGCTGCAGAGTGCCGATATTCTTGCCTATCGCGCCGGCCTGGTACCGGTCGGGGAGGACCAGGTGGCGCATGTGGAACTGACCCGGGAGGTGGCGCGCCGGTTTAATTTCCTGTATGGCCGTGAGCCCGGATTCGAAGCCAAGGTGGACACGGCAATCAAGAAGATGGGAAAGAAAAACGCTAAATTATACAATGAATTACGGCGAAAATATCAGGAACAGGGTGATGATGAGGCACTGTTAACCGGGCATGCCCTGGTCGAAAATCAAAAGAACATTACCCTCGGTGACAAGGAGCGTTTGTATGGGAGCCTGGAAGGGGGCGGCCGGATAATTCTGCCCGAGCCGGACGCCCTTTTGACGCCGGCTTCCAAGATGCCGGGTCTTGATGGTCAGAAAATGTCCAAATCCTATGACAACACCATCTCGTTACGTGAAGATCCTGACCAGGTTGCTGACAAACTCCGCAAGATGCCGACTGATCCGGCCCGGGTGCGGCGCACGGATCCGGGCGACCCGGAAAAGTGCCCTGTGTGGAAACTGCATCAGGTATACTGCAACGACGACGTTCGTGACTGGGTTCAGGAGGGTTGCCGCACTGCGGGAATCGGTTGTCTGGAATGCAAGGCGCCGCTGATTGAGGCGGTACAGGGAGAACTGGCACCCATTCAGGAACGGGCCAGACAATTTGAAGAGGACATCGATTTGGTGCGGAAAATTATCAATGATGGCACCAACCGGGCCCGCGAAGTCGCGCGCCAGACGCTAACCGAGGTCAGGCAGGTGATGGGACTGGAATATCGCTAATGCGTCTGCCAGGTAAATAACAGGGTATGGATTCAACGCAAGAGCACTCGCCGCAGCAGGAAGAAATGCCGTTTGCCATCGTGCAAGGTACGGCAGTCATGGTTTTACCCAAGGATCTGTATATCCCTCCGGATGCACTCGAAGTGTTTCTGGCCGAAACGTTCGAAGGCCCACTCGACCTGCTGCTGTATCTGATTAGACGGCAGAATCTCGATATCCTCGATTTGCCCATTGCCGAAATCACCCGGCAATACATGGAATATGTCGAGGTGATGATGGATCTGCAACTGGAACTGGCGGCGGAGTATCTGGTAATGGCCGCGATGCTGGCCGAAATCAAATCGCGTATGCTGTTGCCCCAACCGAAGCGGTTTGACGAAGAAGAAGGTGACCCTCGCGCCGAGCTGGTTCGGCGTCTGCAGGAGTACGAGCGTTACAAACAGGCGGCGGAGGATATTAACACCTTGCCACGGGTCGGACGGGATGTGTTTCCAACCGACGTAGCGAGGCCGGATCTGAAAGTGGTGCGCCTGCCACCCCGGGTCGAACTGGATGATATGTTGACGGCATTCAGGGAAGTCTTGCAGCGGGCGGCCATGTATGAACATCATCACATTCAGACTGAACCCCTGTCAGTGCGGGAACGCATGTCAATTGTACTGAGCACCATCAAGCGCGACCAATTCACCGATTTCAGTGACTTGTTCAATATCGAGGAAGGACGCAGTGGAGTCGTCGTGACATTACTGGCGCTGCTGGAGTTGTTGAAACAGTCACTGATAGAACTCATACAGACTGATGCTTATGGTCCCATCCACGTCAAGGTAGCCGATACGGCGGAACACGGGACGGCAGAGTAAAGCGGAACAGGAAATTCACACCATGAATACACAGGAGCTTAAGCACATCATCGAGGCAGTTTTGTTTGCTGCCGAGTCACCCCTGAGCATGAATCAGTTGACGGGTCTGTTTCAGGCGGACAATGCACCGGAACCGAGCACGATCAAACAGGCACTTACCATGATTCAGGAAGACTGTGCAGATCGCAGTATTGAGCTCAAGGAGGTCGGTAGTGGTTATCGCTTTCAGGTCAAGCAAGACTATGCGCAATGGGTTGCCAAGCTGTGGGAGGAACGCCCGGCACGTTATTCTCGCGCCACGCTTGAGACACTTGCCCTGATTGCCTATCGGCAGCCCATCACCCGGGGTGAGATCGAGGATGTACGCGGTGTTAGCGTCAGCAGTCAAATCATCAAGTCACTGATTGAACGCGACTGGATTAAGGTTGTCGGTCACCGGGATGTGCCCGGCAAACCAGCCCTGTATGCCACGACGCGGGAATTTCTCGATTATTTCAATCTCAAGAGTCTCGATGAATTGCCTTCCCTGGCCGAGCTGCGTGATATTGATGCCATCAACGCCGAACTGGAGCTGGTCATGCCGGAAGACCGGCAACCGGCAGATGTGGAGGCTGATGACCAGACCGGGATAGCCGGCGAAGACAGCTTTGCAACCGATAGCCCGGAATTGACTGCAACAGAAGAGATCGATGAACCGCTGAGCGCTGAAAACTGAACCGATCTGACGCGGTCGTGCATTAGCCTTGATGAGATTGTCGCCCCCAGCTTCACTAACACCATCCCCGGTTGTTTTACCTTTGATACCTTTACCGCCTGAGTCCGGCACGCGCCTATGACTGAACGAATCCAGAAAGTGCTTGCCAATGCTGGCTATGGGTCCCGGCGTGAAATCGAGCGTTGGATTGAGCAGGGTCGAATCAAAGTCAACCAGAATATTGCAACACTGGGTGATCGCATCGACCCCGGGGATCGTGTTTTTCTCGATGGCAAGCCCCTTACACGGCTGGGCACCAAACCGAAGCAAAAAATCATCGTCTACCACAAGCCGATAGGTGAAATCTGCAGCCGCCAGGATCCGGAAGGTCGACCGACGATTTTCGATCACCTGCCAACGTTGGAGAAGGCCAGGTGGATTACCGTGGGCCGGCTGGATATCAATACTGTAGGACTCATCCTGTTGACCACGGATGGAGAACTGGCCAACCGGTTAATGCACCCATCCGCCGAAGTCGAGCGTGAATACGCCGTGCGGGTTATGGGTGATGTCAGTCCGGAGATTATGCAGCGCTTGCAACGCGGCGTGGAGCTGGAAGATGGCATGGCGAAGTTTGATCGCATTCTGGATTCCGGTGGCAGTGGCCGGAATCACTGGTATCACGTCATTCTCAAGGAAGGGCGGAACCGCGAGGTGCGGCGCTTGTGGGAAGCGGTCGGCCTGACAGTCAGCCGTTTACTCCGGGTCCGTTACGGACCGATTGTTCTGGAACGCAGTCTGCGCCCCGGTAAGTGGCGCGCGTTGACGTCTGCGGAAACCGATGCGCTTTATCAGGTTGCCGGTCTGCAACCTCAGGCTGATGAAAGTAACGTATCGCCACATCGCCACGGAGGGCGTAAAAAGTCATCCCGCCACACGTTGAGCCGTCATAAACGGACCAGAGAGTGAAACGCAGTTCCCAATGTCTGCTGCTATTGATCCTGCCGATCTGCGTTCTCACCCCGTTGCAGGCCTACCAAGAAAGTTATTTTAGCCTGCCGGTACGTGGTGACACGGCCGTACCGGTATGGGTGATTACACCGGAGGCCCCGGTTGCCAGCGTCGTACTTTTTAGTGGCGGCAGTGGCGTGCTGAAAATCACCCCCAAGGGTATTGGCAGGACAGGTAATTTTCTGATCCGCTCACGTTTCCGGTTTGCCGAACAGGGCTTGCAGGTTGTTATCGTAGACAAGCCGGACGATCGGGGTGATTTGCATGATGCACGTACCAGGGCCGAACATGCTGACGATGTGGGTGCCGTGATTGCATTCACCCGCCACAGACTTGCCAGACCAGTATGGCTGGTAGGCACCAGTCGCGGTGTCATATCGGCTGCCAATGCTGCCGCCCGCTTGGACGGTGATTCCGGGCCGGATGGTCTGGTATTGACTGCCAGTGTCATGCGCACCGGGAATGCCGGTCAGGATTCGCTGGTGAATGTCGACCTCGGTGCGATTACAGCGCCGATCTTGCTGGTGCATCATCAAGATGATGGTTGTTATGTCAGCCCGGCTGCGGACATGCCAATATTGGCAGGGGAGTTTACCCGCGCATCTGTCGTGGAACTTAAACTGGTCAGTGGTGGGTCAGCGCCCGCGTTCAATCCCTGCAAGGCGAATACGTTCCATGGTTTTTGGGGAATCGAAGCGCAGGTGGTGAAAACTCTGGCAGACTGGATTAAGTCCCATTAAAAGGGCCGCTGTTGCGGCCCTTTTAATGGGTACACGTTATCGTGCTGTCGGCCACACTAGCTGGCTTGTTTCAACTGGTGTTTGGAACGCAGGGTGTAGGGCTTGAGCTCGTGGGGCAAGTCAATGTATTCACTCAGTAACACCACGTTCTTTGCGGTACCATCGGTGGCGATTTGTTTTAGTAGCTCGATATTGGCCGCGTCTTCCAGTTCATCGCCATAGTCCCGCAAGATGTACAGGCCGTAGTGCTTGCTGTTTTTAATGTGCTCCAGTTGCTCCTTGGCGGACTGACTACGGGGGATGGTAATGTGGGATGCGCCAATGCGATGCATGCCGTGGTCGGGTTTACCAAGGTAGATCGCCTTGTTGCTGAAGCGGCTGATTTGTACGAACAATTCCAGCACGCGATCCGTCTCATACGTTTCAATGCTGACGATTCGGTACTTCGACTCGATAATGTCTTCAAGGTGGTTCAGATAATCCATACCTTTTTAATACCCCTGTTGTGTAACCGCTAAATGGATTATAGCTGTTAAGTTATTATTTGCCGTTAACAAACTGTGAAATCGGTCAAGTAATCGCACGCGGTGGGCGGTTTATTGGCGTCCGAATCGGCCACCGCGTGCTGCCAGGAACTGATTCGGGGTTGCCGGGGGTGGAATATGACTGATGATTCGCGATATGTTGTCTGCCCGGCAGTGTCAGGCCACAATGTGTGAATCGCCATGTGTGTATTGACTAAATTATCTATAAAACAATAACTAACAATTTTTATTAAAGTCAAATATGTCTTGTGCTAGTGTCAATATTGAATCTTGTAGCGTGTTTTTAGGTCTATAGTTAAGCACTGAATACGTGGCGTCGTGCCGCACCCGTATAGCCATCCAGATCAGCGAGGTTAAAGGTATGCCTGTTTTCCGATTTTCTCGAACCGTTGTTGCAGCGGCTTTTACTCTGTTGTTGCTCGGCCAGGCAATTCTGTCTACTGCGGAAGAGACACTGACGGAAGGACTGGTGAATCCCGGTTATGAAGAAAAGCCGACCTGGTTCAAGAATTCCTTCCTGGATATCCGTGAGGATGTTGAGGAGGCGGCCGCCGAGAACAAGCGGGTCATGCTCTATTTTTATCAGGATGGTTGTCCCTACTGTGCCAAGCTATTGCGGGACAACTATACGCAACGCTCCATCGTGGACAAAACCCGCAAATATTTTGACGTGATCGCCGTGAATATGTGGGGTGATCGGGAAGTCACCGGCCTCGACGGCAGTCAGCTGACCGAAAAACAGTTTGCCGAAAAAATGCGCGTGATGTTCACCCCCACTATCCTGATGCTGGACGAAACAGGTCAACCGGCCATGCGCATCAATGGTTATTACGGGCCGGTGAAATTTGAAGCGGCGCTGGACTATGTCGGTACCCATCAGGAAAAGAAACTCCGCTTCAGTGAGTACTACAAAAAACAGGCGCCGGTGAAAGCATCGGGCAAACTTCATGACGAAGCCTTCTTCATTAAACCACCCTACAATCTGCAGCAGCTGGTGGCCAACGATAAACCCCTCGCAGTTCTGTTTGAGCAGAAACAGTGCCCGGCGTGTGACGAGTACCATGAGGATATTTACCAACGCAAGGAAACGCAGGAACAGTTACATCGCTTTAATATCGTCCGGCTGGACATGTGGGCTGAAACACCCGTAATCGATACGCAGGGCAACCAGACCACAGCGCGTGACTATGCCCGCAATTTGAATGTTAAATATACCCCGACCATGGTGTTTTTCGACAGGACTGGCAAAGAAGTATTCCGGACCGAGGCATATCTGAAAGCCTTTCATACCCAGTCAGTGCTCGACTATGTAGCGTCCGGTGCCTACCAGACCCAGCCCAACTTCCAGCGTTACATTGCCGACCGTGCCGCCAAGCTGGAAGCACAGGGGGTGCATGTTGAGCTTTGGAAGTAAGGCAGGGTTGTAACAGGTTCAATCAGTCGAGGCGATCAGGGGGTAACACGACGCATTCCATAGTCGCCCTCATTGGTAACTGCAGTGCCCCTGCTGATCAGTTGATCATGACAGGAATAACGCCGGGCAGAGGTTATCCCCGGATCCTGAATATCACCCCGGTCTCACCCTGGCTGTCCGGCCCCATCAGATACAGGTAACCCGGCATGATCGATTCCGGGGTGGGCAAGCGGGAAGCATCCTCAGCAGGATAGGCCTGACGGCGCATTCGGGTCCTGACGATGCCGGGATCAATACTATTGACGCGGATCTGCGTATTAACCTCAAGTTCGTCTGCCATGATTTGCATCAGATTGTCCGCGCCGGCCTTGCTGACTCCATATGCACCCCAGTAGGCGCTGCCATGCTGCGCCACACCGGTGGACGTGAACATCACCGAGGCATCCTCTGATTTACGCAGCAGGGGAATGCAGGCACGACTCAGCATGAACGGTGCGGTCAGGTTTACGTGCAGCACACGCGCCCATAGTTTGAGATCGTATTGCTCCACCATCATCCGGTCACCGAGGATGGCGGCATTGTGCAACAGGCCATCTAGCCGGCCGAACTCCTTGTCTACCGTGTCGGCCAGTTGTAGATAATGTTCGAAATGGGCGCCCTCCAGATCCAGCGGGTAGATAGCCGGCTGGGCATGGCCGGCCTTTTCAATTTCATCATAGACAGCTTCGAGTTTGGGGATCGTCTTGCCCAGCAGGATCACGGTTGCGCCATGGGCCGCATAGGTTTTGGCGGCAACCGCGCCAATGCCGTCACCGGCACCGGTGACCAGAATAATGCGATCGCGTAATAGATCGGCAGCAGGTTGATAATTGGCTGGAATAGATTGCATGGCGAGTGAAGACTCAGTAATGATTATTAATGGGTTGTGAGCATTGTAACCCACGGCAGAGGGCCGCTTCGAGTCGGCTTGGCCAATGGCCGGGCGAAGGGTTCACGGCAGGTTTGCGGTCCCCGCAGTTACTGAACCGCCAGCAGGCTTGTGCTATGGTGGGTTGCAATACACGCGGAATGAATCTTTGCAGGGCAAGGGTATGAGAAAACTTAAAATTATGTTGCTCGGTATTATTATCGGCGTCTTGCTGGGGTTGTGGTTCGGTTACAACCTGGGGCGCGATGAGCCATTGTTCAGCAATCCCTTCGCTGACAGGTCACTGCAGAACAAAGCCCGGGAGACCACTTCCGAAGTCATCCAGGATACCAAGCGCGCCCTGAACAAATCGCTCGATTGAAGCACGGCCCGCCAGCGGTCGGCAGCCATACTCTTACTCATCACGCGCAGTCAGAGAGCGGGTGCCGACTTCGATCTGATCTGGTGCCTCGATTTCCTCACTGGCATTGATGCCCATTTCCGTGAATTTCTGCGCTCCCGGTATGACCCGGCTGTCGAACGAACCAACGGCGCGGTTGTAATGGTGGATGCTGCTGTCGAGACTGTTGCCCAGTTTCTGGAGGTGGGCGGTGAACGTCAGTAACCGTTTATACAAATCTTCACCCGTGTCCCGGATTTTTTCGGCATTGCGGGTCATTTGATCCTGGCGCCAGCCATAGGCGATGGCACGTAGCAGGGCGACGAAACTGGTTGGTGTGGCCAGGATGACATGCTGGGCCAGTGCATCCTCCAGCAGGCTGCGATCCTGATCCAGCGCGGCGCTCAGGAATTGTTCGCCGGGGATAAACAACACCACAAAATCGGGCGCACTGCTGAACTGGGACCAGTACGCCTTGCTTGCCAGTTCGGTGACACGCTGCCGGACATTACGGGCATGCCGCACGAGTTCTTGCTGGCGTGGTTCGTCCTCGGTGGATTCCACCGCATTAAGATAGGCGTCGAGTGGTGTTTTGACATCGACCACGATATCGCGGCCATCCGGCAGCCGGACAATCATGTCGGGCCGCTGCCGGCCATCGGTGGTCTGCACCGTTTCCTGTTCATAAAAGTCGCAGTGTTCCACCATACCGGCCAGTTCAACCAGTCGCTTGAGGGTCATCTCACCCCACTGGCCGCGGACTTCCGGTCTGCGTAACGCCTTGACCAGATTACGGGTCTCGCTTTGCAGGTTGGCCTGGGTGGCAGCCATCGTTTCCAGGTGTTTGTGCAGGGCACCATAGGCTTCCTTGCGTTCTTTCTCTACGAACCTGATTTGTTGTTCGGTTTTTTCCAACGCCTCACGAATGGGATGGAGCAGGTGTTCGATCGCTTTTTCTTTCTTGTCCAGTTCGCCGG
This sequence comes from Pseudomonadota bacterium, assembly GCA_022340685.1. Taxonomy (GTDB): domain Bacteria; phylum Pseudomonadota; class Gammaproteobacteria; order UBA6429; family Thiohalophilaceae; genus JAJDNN01. Next base: position 14,817 of record JAJDNN010000107.1, on the reverse strand, counting down.
TCGCCTGACTCTGGAAGCGCTTGAGGTTTTCTTGCGCCAGTTTCAGAAACTCTTCACTGTTGTGCCGGAGGGCCTGGCTCGACAGGGCGCTGAAGGTATCGGCCAGCTGGTCTCGGGCCTGCTCCAGTGTGGCCAGCTTTTCCATGTGATTGCGCTGTTCAAGCTCCAGGGTCGTAACCAGCTGCGTGTTTTGTTCGCGCAGGCGCGCAAGTTTGCGATGCATAATCAGGTAGACAACAAACGCACCGAGCAGTCCGGTGGCAATCAGCATGGCCAGGGTATCGAGATCAAGATGAAGGATGTTCATGCCGGATGGGCCTGTAGCCAGTCAATGATTTGTCGGGGTGAGTCCAGCAGGGCGTCCGCACCCCAGCTTAGTGGCTGGTCATTTTCGCCGATGTAACCAAACCCCGCGACGAGAGTTTTCATACCCGCCATTCTGCCTGCCAAAATATCACGTTCCGCATCGCCGATGTAGACACATTCGGTATTCTGACTGCCAGCCAGGTTACAGGCATGCAGCATCGGGGCGGGGTCAGGCTTACGCTCCGGCAGGGTATCGCCGCTGACCACGCAGGCGGCACGTCCCGCCAGTTCCAGCGCTTCCAGCAGCGGCCCGGTCAGCCAGCCCGGTTTGTTAGTCACTACCCCCCAGTTCCGGCCGGTCAGTTCAATGTGGTCGAGGACATCGTCCATGCCCGCGAACAGGCGGGTATGCACCGCAATATTATCGGCATAATGTTGCAGTAGCTGCTGCCGTAATGGTTCGAAGTCCGGATGATCCGGTTCAATTTCGAAGCCTAGCCGGATCAGGGCCATGCCGCCATGCGACACCACGGGCCGAATGGTCGCAAACGGCAAGAGCGGTCGATGATTGGCCTGCAGCACGGCATTCAGCGACGCGGCCAGGTCAGGCGCGGTATCGGCCAGGGTACCGTCAAGATCAAACAGAACGGTTTTTAGCATCGAGGCAGGCGATCACGCGTCATTCCTCATGCAATGCATGAGGTAATTGACATCCACGTCCGGCCCGAGAGAGTAAGTGCGTGAAAAGGGGTTGTAGCTCATGCCGGTCAGCTCCAGCACCTCCAGGCGACTGTGCCGGGCCCATTGTTCCAGTTCCGAGGGTTTGATGAACTTGCTGTAGTCATGGGTGCCTTTGGGCAGGAGCTGCAGCAGGTATTCGGCACCGATAATCGCGAACAGGTAGGATTTGGGGTTGCGGTTGATGGTGGAAAAGAATACCTGACCGCCCGGTTTAACGAGTCGCTGGCAGGCCTGAATGACAGAAGCCGGTTCAGGGACGTGCTCCAGCATTTCCATACAGGTGATTACGTCGAACGAAGCGGGTTGCTCTTTGGCCAGCGCCTCGGCGGTGATCTGCCGGTAGTCGACTTCAACACCCGATTCCAGCTGATGCAATTGTGCCACGCCCAGGGGTGTCTTCCCCATGTCGATACCGGTCACCCTGGCACCGCGCTGTGCCATGCTTTCGGCCAGAATGCCGCCACCGCAACCCACGTCAAGGACCTGTTTGTCTAACAGTGGGGCGCGCCGGTCGACGTAATCGAGCCGCAGCGGGTTGATCTGGTGCAGCGGTTTGAATTCACTGTCCGGATCCCACCAGCGATGTGCCAGTTCCTCGAACTTGGCGATCTCCAGTGGATCGACATTGCTGTTTGCCGTATTCATATGGTTAGCATAACGCGAAATGCGCTTGACCGGTAAGCGCCCGGTGCGTGGTAGCGTGGATGATCCGGGTCAATCCTGATGCCTGAGTCGGTCGCGCCATTGGCGAGCCCGCGCCAGAATGTCATCAATATCCAGGGTGGTCAGTTCCCGTTGTTTCAATACATGCTGACCGGCTACCCAAACATCCGTGACATGCTCACGGCCGGCGGCATGGATAATCTGGGACACGACGTGATAGAGCGGCTCGGTTTCGATACCATCCAGGTGCAGTGCAATGATGTCGGCGGACTTGCCCGGTTCGAGGGAGCCGGTTTCCTCATCCAGGCCGAGGGCCCGGGCGGCATTGATCGTGGCCATGCGCAGTACCTGATCGGCCGGCAGAGCACGGGCATCACCGGCAATGCCTTTGGCCAGCAGGGTGGCAGTATGCATTTCGCCGAGCATGTCCAGATTGTTGTTACTGGCCGCGCCATCAGTGCCCAGGGCGACATTGATGCCTGCCTCGACCAGTCGGGATACCGGGCAGAAGCCGCTGGCCAGTTTCAGATTGGACTCCGGGCAGTGCACTACGTGTACACCGTTTTGTGCGCACTGTTCGATCTCCTGTGCTTCGAGTTGCGTCATGTGCACGGCCAGCAGGCGCGGTGTCAGCAAACCAAGTTCATCGAGGCGTTGCAGGGGACGCCGGCCAGTCGTCGCCAGAGACTGTTCAACTTCATGGGCCGTTTCGTGCACATGCATGTGGATGGGAATGTCCATTTCCTCGGCGTAGGTGGCAATGCGCAGCAAGGCGTTATCAGCCACCGAATAAGGTGCATGTGGTGCGAAGGCGGTACGGAGTAGCGGGTGGTTGTGTAATTGATCATGCAGTTCGATGCCCTTGCGCAGATAATCGTCGGCATCCTGGGCCCAGGCACTGGCAAAATCGATGACGATCAGCCCAAGTGTCGCCCGTATCCCCGCCTGGTCGGCCGCCCGCGCCGCCTGTTCGGGAAAGAAATACATGTCATTGAAACAGGTCGTGCCGCTGCGCAGCATTTCCGCACACGCCAGCAGGGTGCCGTCGTGCACAAATTCAGCATTGACCCATTGTTGTTCCGCCGGCCAGATGTATTCCTGTAACCATTGCATCAGGGGCATGTCGTCGGCAAGTCCCCGCATCAGGGCCATGGCCGCATGACCATGGGTGTTGATGAGTCCGGGCAGCAATGCCTGTCGGTTCAGATGCAGAACATGGGTCGCGGCGTATTTCTGTTCAGCTGATGATGAGTCAATAATCTCAACAATCCTGCCTTCATTGATGGCGATGGCATGTCGTTCCAGGATCGTGTCCACCGGTTCGACCGGAATGATCCAGCGGGCGTGAATGAGGGTATCAATATTCATTGATTCAGTGACGTGGATCGCGTGACAGGAATGAGGAATTCTATGGCCGAGTTTTACATTCAGGTTATTGTAATGCATATTTCCGTTGTTCTTTAACCCTAATATCCGAATCTGACTTGAATGAAAATCCGGCCTGCTGTTCTCGTCTCGTCATTGAAACAAGCATGACTGAACACGATTCCATTCGCGCCATTCGCTGGCAGGACCACGCCTTGTTGTTGCTGGACCAGCGCAAACTGCCCACCGAGGTGACTTATCTTGAATGCCATTCCGCACCTCAGGTGGCCGATGCCATTCGTGACATGGTGGTACGGGGTGCGCCGGCTATCGGGATTACTGCCGCTTATGGTGTGGTGCTGGCCGCGCGTGAGCACATTGCCCGTGCAGCAGCCGACTGGCGGCAGGCGATCGCGCCGGATCTGGCGCTGCTGGCCGAGGCACGTCCGACAGCAATCAACCTCGCCTGGGCGCTGGCGCGAATGCGACGTGTACTGGAAATGAATGTTCCCGCTCCGGTCGATACCTTATTACAGGAAGCCCGCCAAATTCATGCCGATGACATCAACGCCAACCGCCAGATGGGCCAACTCGGTGCAGCCCTCATCGAACCGGGTAGCGCTGTACTGACGCATTGCAATACCGGCTCTTTGGCGACTGGGGGTTTCGGGACGGCGCTTGGTGTGATTCGGCAGGCTTGGGGTGAGTCGCGGCTGACCGGCGTTTATGCCGATGAAACCCGGCCCTGGCTGCAGGGCTCCCGCCTGACGGCCTGGGAGCTGCTGCAGGACGGGATACCGGTCGATCTCATCGTGGAAGGCGCGGCCGCCGCCCTGATGCAAACTGGCCGGATCAAATGGGTCGTTGTGGGCAGCGATCGCATTGCGGCCAATGGCGATGTGGCTAACAAGATCGGCACCTGTGCACTGGCGGTGAATGCCCGGTATTACGGGGTTAAATTCATGGTCGTTGCACCCGCTTCCACGGTCGACATGGAAACGGCGAGTGGAACGGATATTCCTATTGAGGTGCGCGGTGCAGAGGAGATCCTCACCCTGGCCGGTCAACCCATCGCCGCTGCCGGGGCCGGCGCCTGGAATCCGGTGTTCGACATCACCCCGGCAGAGCTGGTCGATGCCATTGTCACGGAACGTGGCGTAGTGCACCGGCCAACCCGTGCCGGGATGCAGACGATGATGGCGGCATCAAAACCTGCACAAAGCCAGTGATGGCCCTGACATGGATGCCTGCCGGGACGACGATCTGGCACCGGGGATCTGTTTTGGCCAACGAATAAACCCCCGGGCTGTAAATCTGAATATGAAATGAAACGTCCTGATGGCGCTTCTCGCGGCGCTTTCTTCTGATGCAGTGGGAGAGGTCGGTGTGATACAATTCCGGCTTTAAATACGCTGAAATTTTAGCCACCGCTGTCGTTATCACACATGACCGAATTTGCCAAAGAAGTCCTCCCGATTAACATCGAGGAGGAGATGAAACAGTCCTACCTGGACTATGCCATGAGCGTCATCGTGGGCCGGGCCCTGCCGGATGTACGGGACGGGCTCAAACCGGTCCACCGCCGCGTGCTCTACGCTATGCGCGAACTGGGCAATGACTGGAACAAACCCTACAAAAAATCGGCCCGCGTGGTGGGGGATGTGATCGGTAAATACCATCCGCATGGTGACACGGCGGTGTATGACACCATCGTGCGTATGGCCCAGCCGTTCTCGCTTCGCTATATGCTGGTGGACGGGCAGGGTAACTTCGGTTCGGTGGACGGGGACGCGCCAGCGGCGATGCGGTATACCGAAGTACGCATGGCCAAGATCGCACATGAATTGCTGGCCGATATTGACCGTGAAACAGTCGACTTCACCCCCAACTATGATGAGTCGGAGCACGAACCGGAGGTATTGCCGGCCCGGTTGCCTAATCTGTTGATCAACGGATCGGCCGGTATTGCGGTCGGCATGGCTACCAACATTCCGCCGCACAATCTGACCGAAATCATCAATGCCTGTCTGGCCACCATCGACAACCCGGAGATTACCATCCAGGAACTGATGCAGATCGTGCCCGGCCCCGATTTTCCGACTGCCGGCATCATCAATGGCGCACGGGGAATCGCCGAGGCCTATGCAACCGGCCGCGGCCGGATTTATGTGCGGGCACGGATCGCGATCGAGGAGTATGCCAAGGACAAGCAAGCCATTATCGTCAATGAACTTCCTTACCAGGTCAACAAGGCGCGTTTGCTGGAACGTATCGCCGAATTGGTCAAAGAGAAAAAAATCGAGGGCATCACGGAACTGCGTGACGAATCAGACAAGGATGGCATGCGGGTTGTGATCGAACTTCGCCGTGGTGAAGTCGCAGAGGTGATGCTGAATAACCTTTACCAGCATACCCAGATGCAGAACGTATTCGGCATCAATATGGTGGCACTGGTAGAAGGCCAGCCACGCCTGTTGAACCTGAAACAAATCCTGGTTGCCTTCATTCGGCATCGCCGCGAGGTAGTGACCCGGCGAACCGTATTTGATTTACGCAAAGCGCGGGAAAAGGCCCACGTACGGGAAGGTCTGGCCATCGCACTGGCCAACATTGATCCCATTATCGCTTTGATTAAGTCGGCAAAAAATCCAGCCGATGCCAAGGAACAACTGATTCGCACACCCTGGAAACCGGGCGTGGTTATCCAGATGCTGGAACGCACCGGTGCCGAAGCCTCTCGACCTGAAGGGTTGTCCATGGAGTTCGGTCTGCATGAAGGCAACTACCATCTGTCCGATACCCAGGCCCAGGCCATTCTCGATATGCGGCTGCATCGTCTTACCGGTCTTGAGCAGGACAAGATCCTTGGCGAATACGAGGAACTACTCACGCAGATCGCAAATTTGCTGGAAATTCTGTCCAGTAGCGATCGTCTGATGCAGGTAATCCGGGACGAACTGGCAGAAATGCGGGACACCTATGGCGATGAACGGCGTACCGAGATCATTGCCAGCCAGGAAGATCTGACCATCGAGGATCTTATTACCGAGGAAGATGTGGTGGTGACCTTGTCCCATGAGGGTTATGCCAAGGCGCAACCGCTATCTACATATAGCGCACAACGCCGGGGTGGCAAGGGCAAGAGTGCAACAACGATGAAGGAAGAGGACTTTATCGACAAGATGTTTGTTGCCAGTACCCACGACACCATCCTGTGTTTCTCCAGCCGCGGCAAGGTTTACTGGCTGAAAGTGTATGAGCTGCCGCAGGCAGGCCGCGGTGCGCGTGGTAAACCTATTATTAACCTGTTACCGCTGGAGGAAGGCGAACGCATCAATGCGATATTGCCGATCCGCGAATATGAAGAAGGCAAGTTTATTTTCTTTGCTACCGCCAACGGTACTGTGAAGAAAACCCCGTTGAAGGATTTCTCCCGGCAGCGGGCTTCCGGCATCATCGCGGTTGAGCTGAGAGAGAAGGACAAGCTGGTTGGGGTGGAGCTGACCAACGGTGAGCAAGATGTATTGCTGTTCTCCAGTGGCGGCAAGGCAATCCGGTTTAATGAAGCCGATGCCCGTCCAATGGGACGCAACGCCGTTGGGGTACGGGGTATCAAGCTGGCAGCGGGGCAGGAAGTGATTTCCCTGATTATTGCCAGCGGCGGTGATGTACTGACGGCAACGGAAAATGGCTATGGCAAGCGCACCCCGGTGGACGATTATCCACGTCATGGGCGCGGTGGTCAGGGTGTGATTTCCATTCAGACCACGAAACGCAATGGGCAAGTCACCGGGGCCGAGCTGGTGCAGGATGGCGATGAAGCCATGCTGATCACCACCAGTGGAACCCTGGTGCGTACCCGGGTGGACGAAATATCAATTATGGGCCGCAACACCCAGGGCGTACGCCTTATCAGCCTGAGTGAAGGCGAAAAACTGTCTGGTATTGAACGGATCGTCAATATTCAGGAAGGCGAAGAGGCGTAATGTCAGTCTTTCAGACTGGGAAGACTTACAACGTAGATGGTTCGCTCATGCGTATCCCTGTGCTTCGCGACACTCGCACATCCGTGAGCATCGCACAAAGCGGCAAGGAGCTTTATTACTTATCCAGGGGTCGGAACTGATCTGGCCGATGCTCTGCAGCGGATATTTACATCCGCTGCAAATTTTATTTTTCTGCAATTAACGAATTCTGACTATCAACTTTTGGGAGAAGAACAACGATGTCCCGTGTTTACAATTTCAGTGCCGGTCCCGCCATGCTGCCCCAGGCAGTACTCGAGCAGGCCCGTGAGGAGATGCTCGACTGGCAGGGGAGTGGCATGTCGGTGATGGAAATGAGCCACCGGGGCAAGGAGTATATGTCCATCGCTAGCAAGGCCGAGGCCGACCTGCGTGAACTGATGGGCATAGGTGATAACTATGCCGTGCTGTTTATGCAAGGTGGCGCTAGCAGTCAGTTTGCGGCCGTGCCGATGAACCTGTTGCGCGGTAAGAACACGGCCGATTACCTCAATACCGGCGCCTGGTCAAAGAAGGCCATTGCCGAGGCAAAGCGGTATTGTGCGGTTAACGTGGCAGGCAGTAGTGAAGCCGACAAATTCTCCTCTGTGCCGTCGCAGGATGAACTTCAATTACAGTCCGACGCGGCGTATGTGCACTACACACCGAACGAAACCATTGGCGGAGTCGAATTTCCCTACCTGCCGGAAACCGGTAATGTGCCGCTGGTGGCCGACATGTCGTCCACCATTCTGTCCCGCCCGATTGACGTCTCAAAGTTTGGCGTTATCTATGCCGGTGCGCAGAAAAACATTGGTCCTGCAGGGCTGGTCGTGGTTATTGTACGCAAGGATTTGATGGGCGACGTACTGGAGGCTACACCGACGATGTTCAATTATCAGGTGCAGGCCGACAATGATTCCATGTACAACACCCCGCCCACCTACAGCTGGTATCTTGCCGGGCTGGTGTTCGCATGGCTCAAGGATCTGGGGGGACTGGAAAAGATGGCAGAGATCAACCAGCGCAAGGCCAACAAGTTGTATACCGCCATTGATAATTCCGGTTTCTACGCCAACCCGGTCGACCCGGCCTGCCGTTCCTGGATGAACGTGCCGTTTACACTCGCGAATCCGGAACTTGATGGTGTCTTCCTTGAAGAGGCCAAACTGCAGGGATTGACCTCCCTCAAGGGTCACCGCTCGGTCGGCGGCATGCGGGCCAGTATCTACAATGCTATGCCTGAAGCCGGGGTGGATGCGCTGGTTGCATTCATGGCCGACTTCGAACAGCAGCACGGTTGATGTTTAAATGCAGAAACAAGAGGCACGTAAAGCAAACCGTGCGCCATAAAAATCTGGGCAACTAATTATGTATAAAATCCTGACACTGAATAATATTTCCGTAGCCGGTCTAGAGCGCCTGCCACGGGAAGCCTACGAGATCGCTTCCGAAATCCAGCATCCGGACAGTATTCTGCTGCGCTCGTTCAACATGCATGAGATGGCGATTCCATCCAGCCTGAAAGCCGTGGGCCGTGCCGGGGCCGGGGTTAACAATATTCCGGTCGACAAGATGTCCGCGCAAGGGGTGGCGGTGTTCAATGCGCCCGGCGCCAACGCCAATGCGGTAAAAGAACTGGTGCTGGCCGGCATGCTCATCGGCTGTCGCAACCTGTGCCAGGGCTGGGACTACGCCCGCCACCTCGACGGTACGGATGCCGAAATTGGCAAGGCGGTGGAAGCCGGCAAGAAACAGTTTGCGGGTTTTGAACTTCCGGGCCGCACCCTGGGCGTGATCGGCCTGGGCGCGATTGGGCGTTATGTGGCTAATGCGGCGCTGGATCTGGGCATGAAGGTCATTGGTTACGATCCGGGCATCACCGTAGAAGGCGCGTGGAAATTGTCGTCGGCTGTGGAGAAGTCCAGCAATGTGGAAACCCTGCTGGCCAAGGCTGACTTCGTGACCTTTCATGTGCCGTTGATCGACGAAACCCGTCACATGATCAATGCCGATCGGCTGAAAATCATGAAAGAGAATGTGATTATCCTCAACTTTGCCCGCAATGGCATTATCGATGATAACGCCGTGAGCGATGCGATAAAGGCTGGCAAGGTCTATGCTTATATTTGTGATTTCCCCAGTAATCTGTTGAAAGACCATGACCGTGTAGTGACGCTGCCGCATCTGGGCGCTTCGACGAAAGAAGCGGAAGATAAAAGCGCCATCATGGTCGCCGAACAGGTACGTGACTTTCTGGAGAATGGCAATGTCCGTAATTCGGTGAACTTCCCTGAAGTACAGATGGAACGCAACGGTGGTTACCGGGTAGCGATTGTCAACAGTAATGTACCGAACATGGTCGGGCAGATTTCCTCCGCGATGGCAGATGAGGGATTGAATATCATTGACATGATTAACAAGTCACGCGGTGAGTTGGCCTATACACTGATCGATATCAATGAACAAGCCGCGGATTCGCTCATAAATCGACTGGGCGCCATTCAGGGTGTGCTGGCGGTTAGGGCACTTTGACAGCTAGAATTATACTCGTTCTGAAACAGACGGGGGATGCTGCCGGAAAATGATCCGCTGGCATGGTGACAATCAGGCTGACAGTGTGAACCGGCCCGGCTTTCAAAAGCAAAAAAATCAATAACTAACTATTCAATACGATCGATGAGCGACCAACTCAAAACACTGCGGCAGGAGATCGACAGTCTGGATGAACAGATCCAGGCGCTGATCACCAAGCGCGCCGAAGCGGCGGAAGCGGTAGCACTGACCAAACAGGCGAATGGCGATACTGCTTTCTATCGGGCCGAGCGTGAAGCGGAAGTATTGCGCAAAGTGATGGCGCGCAATCAGGGACCGCTCAGTGACGAAGAGATGGCGCGCCTGTTCCGCGAAATCATGTCAGCCTGTCTGGCACTGGAACAGGTGATGACCATCGCTTTTCTGGGACCGGAAGGCACCTTCACCCAGGCGGCTGCACTGAAACATTTTGGGCATGCGATTGAAACGCGATCGATGGCCACCATCAGCGATGTGTTTCGTGAAGTGGAATCGGAAGCCGCCTCCTATGGTGTGGTGCCGATCGAGAATTCCACCGAAGGTGTCATTAACCACACCCTGGATGAATTCATGACATCGTCACTTAAAATCTGTGGCGAAGTGGCGCTGCGTATCCACCATCACCTGCTGGGGCAGGGCGATGATCTGACAAAAATCAGGAAGATCTATTCCCACCAGCAATCACTGGCCCAGTGTCGCCACTGGCTGGATTCCCATGCTCCGGAGATTGAGCTGGTCGATGTCAGCAGTAACGCCGAGGCGGCTCGCCGGGTTGCCGCCGAGCCCGCGGCGGCGGCCATTGCCGGTGAAGCGGCGGCGGAGATTTATGGCCTGAATGTGATCAGTCGTAACATCGAGGACGAACCTGACAACACCACCCGCTTTCTGGTCATCGGTCGACGTGAAACGCCGGCCAGCGGGACTGACAAGACTTCGCTGCTGGTTTATACAGATAATCGGCCCGGCGCCCTGTATGCGATCCTGGAACCGTTCGCCCGCAATGGTATTTCCATGACGCGTATCGAGTCGCGACCCTCACGTCTGGGAATGTGGAATTATGTATTCTTCATCGATATCGAAGGGCATGTTACCGATACCGATGTAGTGACTGCGCTGCAGGAACTGGCGCAAAGTGCCAGCCGTGTCACTGTCCTTGGTTCTTATCCGCGTGCCGTTTTATAAGGGACACTCATGACCTGCAACCTTTACCCTGTCATCCTGTCGGGTGGTTCCGGCTCGCGTTTATGGCCCATGTCACGGGCCATGTACCCCAAGCAGCTGTTGCCGATGGTAACGGAGCAAACACTGTTGCAGGATACCGTCACCCGGCTCGATGGTTTGACGGAGGAGGGTGCCACGTTAGCCCTGCACGACCCGGTGGTAGTCTGCAATGAAGCGCATCGATTCTTTGTGGCCGAACAGTTGCTGGAGCTGGGCAAGGTCTCCTCGGACATTATTCTTGAACCCGTCGGCCGCAACACCGCGCCCGCGTTGACACTGGCTGCCCTGACTGTGGCGGCGCACGATGCGTCGGCCCTGATGCTGGTCATGCCGGCGGATCATGTCATCAAGGATGTGGCCCGGTTCCACACTACGATTCGCCAGGGCCTGGCGCTGGCGCAGAAGAACTGGCTGGTGACGTTCGGCATCACGCCCGATCGGGCGGAAACGGGTTATGGCTATATCCGCCAGGGAGAGAATATCAATGAAGGTGCGTTCCAGATTGCTGCCTTTGTCGAGAAACCGGCGGCGGATACGGCACAGGCCTATCTGGACAGTGGTGTCTATCTCTGGAACAGTGGCATGTTCATGATGAGCGCGAACAACTGGTTAACGGCAATTCGCGCCCTGCAGCCGGATATGGCCGCCTGCGTCGAGCAGGCCTGGCAACAGGGCGAACGGGACCGTGATTTTTTCCGGGTCGACCGCGTTACGTTTGAAACCTGTCCGGCCGATTCTATTGACTATGCGGTGATGGAGAAGGTGAGTGAACAGTCAGTGGCCGATTTGCAGGCTGCGGTCATTCCACTGGATGCGGGCTGGTCGGATGTGGGCGCCTGGTCAAGCCTGTGGGAAGTGGGTGACAAGGATGCGGCCGGTAATGTGACGCGTGGAGATGTCTTCACCCACCAAGCAGAGAACTGCCTGATATACAGCGATTCCAGCCATGTGGCAGCCATCGGCCTGAAGGATATGGTGGTGGTGGAAACAGCTGATGCGGTGCTGGTGGCACACAAGGACCACGCCCAGGATGTTAAGCAGGCGGTGGAATGGCTGAAAGGTGAGGCGCGTGAAGAGCACCTGATCCATCGCAAGGTATATCGCCCCTGGGGTAATTATGAATGCATCGACACCGGGGAACGTTTCCAGGTCAAGCGCATTACGGTCAAACCCGGTGCCGCCCTGTCATTGCAATTGCATCATCATCGCGCCGAACACTGGATCGTGGTGAGTGGAACAGCCCACGTAACGCGCGGGGAAGACGTTTTCATCGTGACAGAAAATGAATCGACCTATATTCCACTGGGCACTAAACACCGGCTGGAGAACCGCGGCGCGATTCCTCTTGAGATCATCGAGGTTCAGTCGGGCAGTTACCTGGGTGAGGACGATATCGTCCGTTTCGAAGACAATTATGGCCGCCAGGGAGACACTTGATGGCCGCCACCGATTTTTTGGCACTGGCCACGCCAGGGGTGCAGACGCTGCAACCCTATACGCCCGGCAAGCCGCTTGATGAACTGGAACGGGAATACGGTATTCAGCATGCGGTCAAACTGGCCTCCAATGAAAATCCACTGGGACCGGGCCCGGCGGCGTTGCGGGTCATCACAGGGCAACTCGACGAACTGGCACGATACCCGGACGGTAACGGCTTCGCCCTGAAGGCGGCACTTGCGCAAAAGCATGCCATTGAGGCGACACGTATTACATTGGGGAATGGTTCCAACGATATTCTGGAACTGGTGACACGGGCTTTTGTTTCGCCACAACATGAAATCATCTTTTCCGAGCATGCCTTTGCCGTCTACCCCATCGTGACCCAGGCGGTGGGTGCCCGCGCGGTCGTTACGCCAGCCCGGGACTGGGGTCATGATCTAAATGCCATGCTTGCCGCCGTCACCGACCGCACCCGGCTGGTGTTCATTGCCAACCCAAATAATCCGACCGGCACCTGGTTGAACGAATCGGCACTCAACCACTTCCTGCAGCAGGTGCCGGACCAGGTACTGGTGGTGCTGGACGAGGCCTACTATGACTATGCCAGTGACCCGGCCATGCAGGCGGCAGGCTATCCCGACGGCATGCAGTGGCTGGACACGCATCCCAACCTGATCGTGACGCGCACCTTTTCCAAGGCCTATGGGTTGGCCGGCTTGCGAATTGGGTACGGGGTGTCTCATCCCGAAGTGGCTGGAATCCTTAACCGTGTACGCCAGCCGTTCAATGTCAACAGCCTGGCACTGGCAGCGGCGGAAGCAGCACTCAGCGACACGGCGCATCTGGCAGAGAGCGTGCGTACGAATGCGGCAGGCATGCAATTCCTGATTTCTGCATTCAACCAGATGGGGCTGGATGCGATTCCCTCGGTGGGTAATTTTGTTTGCGTCAAGGTGGGTGACGGGGCAGGCGTTTACGAAGGCTTGTTGCATCACGGTGTCATCGTGCGACCGGTGGCCAATTACGGTATGCCCGAGTATCTGCGCGTCACTGTTGGCACAGCGCAGGAGAACCAGCGTTTTATCTCCTCCCTGCAAAAGGTGCTCGCATGAATGACAAACTGATCGACAGGCTCTGCATCATCGGGGTGGGCCTGATCGGCGGATCATTGGCGAGTGCCTTGCGCGAAGCCGGTGCGGTCGGGGAAGTGGTCGGCTGCGGCCGGGATCCGGCCCATCTGCAGCAGGCTGTGCAGCTGGGCGTTATCGACCGGTATGAAATCGATCCGGCTGCTGCCGTCGCCGGGGCCGATGTGGTGGTGCTGGCCGTTCCCCTGGGCGCGATGCAAAAGCAGATGGCACAGATCGCGCCAGTGCTTGGGCCGCAGACGATTCTCACCGATGTTGGCAGCGCCAAGGGCAGTGTTGTGCGGGCAGCAGATGCCGTGTTCGAGACATTGCCTGTGGGCTTTGTGCCCGGGCATCCCATCGCCGGTAACGAAAAAAGCGGCGTGGAAGCGGCATACCCCGGACTGTTCCGGGCGCGGCGGGTGATCCTCACACCACTACCGACCAGTTCGGCCGAGGCAGTGACGAGGGTGAGCGCCATGTGGGAAGCCTGCGGCGCGCATGTGGTGGAGATGGACGTGGCGCATCACGATGAAGTATTGGCCGCCACCAGTCATTTGCCCCACATGCTGGCTTATGCGCTGGTGGATACCCTGGCCCGCATGGATGACAGCCGGGAGATCTTCGATTTCGCCGCAGGGGGCTTTCGCGACTTCACCCGCATTGCCTCCAGTAATCCGGATATGTGGCATGATATCTGTCTGGCAAACCACGACGCACTGGTAAAAATGCTTGAAGCTTTCAGCGATGATCTGCGTATGCTGGCCGACGCGGTACGTCGCGCCGACAGCGAGTTTCTGAAACAAACCTTCATTCGCGCCAAGCAGGCGCGAGATGCGTTTTGTGATGAATGAAGATTTGTAACTCGAAGGGCGTGGCGAATTGAATGTAGGGTGATGCAGTTCGATTTCCCGTCGGTGTGTGAATAACAAGGATTCAGGATTTTAACCAATAACCCCATTACGCTTTTGCGTTGACTTTAAAACGCCACTTTTCCCAGACGGAACCTCATCCGATGTCCGACTCACAGAATTTCATCGTCCAGCCCGGCGGTAACTTGCAGGGTGAAATCCGCGTGCCGGGCGACAAATCAATTTCCCACCGCAGCATTATGCTTGGGTCTATCGCCGCGGGCGTGACCGAGGTGACGGGCTTCCTGGAAGGCGAGGACAACCTGGCGACCCGCGACGCGTTTCGGGCGATGGGCGTGCGCATCGAAGGGCCGGAAAAGGGGCGGGTGATCATCCATGGTGTAGGGATGCATGGACTCAGGGCGCCGGACGATGCACTCTATTTGGGTAATTCAGGCACCTCCATGCGCCTGCTGGCCGGGTTGCTGGCGGCCCAGCCGTTCGACTGTACCCTGACCGGTGATG
>JAJDNN010000103.1 GCA_022340685.1 Pseudomonadota bacterium | reverse complement strand
ATATTAAAAATGCGGGTCCGGTCCGCATTGATACTTTCCACGTAAACGACGCCACGTCCCTGTGGCAGGGTACGGAAACGCCCCGGTGTGACCCCTTCGATATTGACCGATTCGCGGGACAGCAGCTCCAGCCGCTCACCCTGTGCATCGCCCCAGGGACCCAACCACAGGGTAAAAACCGCCTGCAGTAACGTCACCAGAACTGCCACAACCAGCACCGGCCGCAACACCTGGAAAGGCCCGTAACCACAGGCGGCCAGCACCGCCATTTCGTTATCGCGGTAAAGCCGGGTCAACGCCAGTAGCATGGCGATATACATGGCAATGGGTATTACGAAGGGAACCAGTGTGACACTGTAGAGTCCGAACAGGGTAAGTACCGTATTGACCTGGATGGTGCCCGCCGCCACCTTGGCAAACAGACCAACCATCTGGCTGGAAAATGCCATCAACAACAGCACCAGCATGACGGCACCGAAGGTGGCAAGCATTTCCCTGATCAGGTAGCGAGACAGTATCACGAGTGCACAATATGGTTAGTCATCGATATAGCTGAACCGGAGCCGCTTTTCGAGTAAGCTTAACAGGGCAACATAGTAACACTTTCAGGCCAAATCCCGGTTAATCTGGCTTCAATTACAGTCAGGCAATCACTACAGGACACCCTATGGATATCAGCGTCAAAACCACCCTTGCTCCAACGCATCGTACAGCCTGCCTGGTCGTCCCAGTATTCGAACGCCGTAAGCTGTCTGCCACTGCCTTACAGCTGGACGCGTCGGCCAATGGCTATCTCACGAAAATCCTGAAGCAGGGTGATATGGACGGCAAGGCGGGTCAAACCCTGATGCTGCAGAGGATTGATGGTATCACCGCAGCCCGGGTCCTGCTGGTCGGCTGTGGCAAGGAAAAGGAATTTGATATGCGCCAGTTCAAAGACGCCGTCAACGCAGCCATGCTGGTCTTGAATGATTCCGGCGCCAACGATGCAACCAGTTACCTCGCTGATGCAGAAGTGCGCGATTGCACTTACACCCAGCGGCTCCGGATTGAAGCAGAAACAGCACTGCATGCCCGCTACCGTTTTGATCAACTCAAAACCAAAAATGACCAGACTGAGCCGCGCCTGCAAAGAATGGTATTGAATGTCATTGAAGCCGAAAATCTTGCCACGGCGAAAATGGCTGTCGAGATCGGAACCGCAATCGGCAAAGGGGTTGCGACTGCCCGCGATCTTGGAAACCTGCCAGGCAACATTTGCACCCCCACCTACCTCGCCGACACAGCGCAGAAAAATGCCAAGCGTTATTCAGATATGAATGTCAAAATCCTGAAACAGGATGACATCGAAAAACTTGGTATGGGTGCCCTGCTGTCGGTGGCAAAAGGCAGCCGCCAGCCGCCTCGCCTGATTGTCATCAACTATGATGGCGGCAAGAAAGGTGACAAACCCGTTGTCCTGGTCGGCAAGGGAATTACGTTTGACTCAGGTGGTATTTCGATTAAATCTTCCGCCAGCATGGATGAGATGAAGTTCGATATGTGCGGTGCTGCCAGCGTTCTCGGGACCATGGTGACCGTCGGTGAACTCAAACTACCCATAAATGTGGTCGGTATCGTTCCAAGCTGTGAAAACATGCCCGACGGTGCTGCCAACAAGCCCGGCGACATCGTCACCAGCATGTCGGGACAAACCATCGAGGTACTGAACACCGATGCTGAAGGCCGCCTGATTCTATGCGACGCCCTCACCTACAGCGAACGCTACAAACCCCGTGCCGTGATCGACATCGCCACCCTGACCGGTGCCTGCGTCATCGCGTTGGGAAAACATCCCAGTGGTCTGTTGAGCAATGACGACACACTGGCGGAAAAGCTGCGGAATGCCGGTCAGCGTAGTGGTGATCGGGTCTGGCAACTGCCCTTGTGGGAGGAGTACCAGGATCAGTTAAAAAGTAACTTTGCCGACATGGCAAATATCGGTGGTCGCGAAGCAGGCACCATTACCGCAGCCTGCTTCCTGTCCCGTTTTGCTGAAAAGTTGAAATGGGCTCACCTGGATATCGCCGGCACTGCCTGGGAAAGTGGTGATAACAAGGGGGCGACCGGCCGGCCTGTGCCCTTGTTGTCGCAATACCTGCTCGACCAGTGCGGCAAGAAGTACCGGCTCTGATGACACGGGTTGATTTCTATATTATCAACTCAACCGATGCCGCTGCGCGCCTGCAACTTTCCTGCCGCATGGCGGAAAAAGCCTGGTCACAGCAATACCAGGTTTACGTCCATGCCCCCGACGCCCACTCCGCCAACAACCTCGATCAACTCATGTGGACGTTCCGGGCAGGCAGTTTTGTCCCGCACCAGTTGGCTGGCGAATCGGCAACAGACTGCCCGGTTCAGATTGGATACGGGGCAGAGCCGGAATCCGGATATCAGGTCCTTATCAATCTGGACGAGGAAGTCCCGCTGTTTTTCAGCCGTTTTGAACGGGTTGTGGAAATTGTGAACCTGGATGAAAAAGTGCGTCAAGCGGGACGGAATCGCTTCAAATTTTACCGCGATCGGGGCTATGATTTGTATTCCCACAACCTGGACGGGTGATTGACGTGCCGAGAAACATGGACAAAGAAAACGACGATCTGCTTGACGCCCTCGAGTCCATCAAGGGCTTGCTGGAAAAAGGCGAAAGCAAATTGTCCGCCGCCCGGGAAAGTCTGGCCAAAGCCAAATCTTCGCCTCGAAGACCCGCGACAGGTTTGCCCGTGTCCAACGACCCGATCGTGCCCGTTCTGGATGACATCGTTAGCCCTGCAATTGACGACGATGACGACGCCCTGTTATTTGATGATGTGCCTGAACTTTATGCGGTTCATGAACTGGAAGAAGAAATGGCTGACACGTCAACCGCACCGGGCGGCTATTCTACTGACCAGGTACTGGCCTTGATCGACAGCCTTCACGACACCCTGGTCAAGGAACTTCACAGCACACTTATCAATGCCCTGGTAAGCATCGAAGCAGACATCAAAACCAGTCTGCATGAGCAAATTCAGAATATAAAAGATCGTATCGAACAGGATCGCGAGAACTGACCACCAGGTCCCGACCTCGCCACGGGCAAGACAACTTGCGGCATGACAATTGAACCTCGCCCGCCGCATCTCTAAACTATGTTAAACAGGTCGGCCCGATTCAATCCGATGACTTCGACGGCCGGCCGTAACGCTCGTACATGTAACAACCCCTGACTGGCAGGAAATCCGGGATACGGTAATAGCGCTGCAGAACCTCCTCAATTATTTCTTCACGGTAAGGCTTGTACTTGAACCCCTTGCCCAGAAACAGATAGAACTTCGTCTCGGCAATCGGTAACGGCCTAATCTCAAAAGATTCAAAATATTTACCGTAGGCCTGCAATTTCGGCGAATAACTTACCAGCAGGATGTTCTTGCCGTTTAATTGTCGAAAATCGGTCAGCAGATCATCCTGGCGCGCATGGTGGGAGCCGAGCCCAACGACGATGATCTGCTTGCGTCCTGCATAGGACAACAGGGCTGACTCGGTATAACTGTCGGTGGCCAGCACATACTCGGGCCCGTACTGGCTGATCTTCTGGAATATTTCGCCAGCGTACAGGCCATACACCACATCCTTGTAGGTATTTTCATTTTTGATGAAAATTCCCGGCGCCAGACCCAGCACCACGAACAAAAAGGCCAGATGCAACACGGTAAACGGCAACATAAACCAGAATGTGCGGCGTAGCTGCTGGGTAGAAAACACCGGCGCCAGGGCCAGAAACACAAAAGGATAGAAACTCAACAACCAGTGAAAACCAATTGATACCCAGAAGGAAAGGATAAAAAAGAGTCCATAAGGGAGGAGAAACAAGCCCATGAAGAGGCTGAACCGGTCACTGCGCAGCAGGCGCCGGTATGTCCGTTGTTGCCGGAACATGTAATACACGATTGGCGGTGTAACCAGATAAAAGACCAGCAACAGAAACTTCCATGTATTCCTTAACGAGAAACTGCTCCCTGCGGTGCGGTTGTAAAGATTGAACAGATAGTTGTCCCAGCAGTGCGTGGCATTCCACCACAGGTTCAAACCAATAAACGGCAACGTTCCAACCACAACCCACAGCAGACCCAGCCAGGGTCGCCAGCCGCGCCGCACAAAAAATAACAGGTAAAGGAAATAGGCTATACCCAGCAGGCCAGCAAAGAATTTGGAAAAAAAGGCCAGTCCCAGAAGCACGCCACTGGCCAGATACCACAGGCCGTTATCATGTCGCTGGGCAAGATAAAAACACACCGCGGACAAAAACGACCACAGCAACAGCGGTGTGTCCGTGGTAATCATGACCCCGATGATATTTGCCGGAGCAATCAGGTAAAGCACTGCCACCATCACCGCCACGGCTTCATGCTGACGGCGTGCCAGCAAATAGATACTCCAGCCGATGAATGTGGTGATCAATATTTGTGGCAAACGCAACCACAGGGCGGCATCACTGACTGACAACAGCGCGGTCAGAAACCATCCTACCATCGGGGTGTGATCGTAAAAACCGAAATCGGGGTGCTTGCCCCAGATAATGAAGTAGGCTTCATCGCCGGTCATGGGCAATACTGCCGCCACCACCAGTTTCACCAGCAGAGTGGCAGCGATCACGTACAGCAGGCGTTTGTCAGTTTTCAGCATAAGGAAAGTCTTCGGCGCAAGACAACGGCAATGGTAGCATGGTCGTTCACTGCAGGTTACCGGTCGTTCTGCATGACAGTCTCGCTGTTTACCCGGGCACTTCCTTTAGATGCGTCTGTAAATGTCCTGTATAATCGCGGCTCGGCCCACCCGTATTGAATGATAATGTCCCCGTGGAAAAAACATACAATCCGCAAGCGATAGAACAACGCTGGTACCAGACCTGGGAATCGCAAGACTACTTCGCACCGGCCGGCACGAACCGACCTTTCTGCATCATGATTCCACCGCCCAATGTGACTGGCAGTCTGCACATGGGCCACGCTTTCCAGGACACCATCATGGATGCGCTGATCCGCTATCACCGCATGCGTGACGACAATACTCTGTGGCAGGTGGGGACTGACCATGCCGGTATCGCCACGCAGATGGTGGTGGAACGCCAGCTCGGGGCAGAAGGACTGACCCGGCATGACCTGGGTCGGGAAAAATTTATTCAACGAGTCTGGCAATGGAAAGCTGAATCGGGCGGCACCATCACCCGCCAACTCCGCCGTATGGGCGCTTCGGTGGACTGGTCCACCGAGCGCTTTACCATGGATGATGGCCTTTCCACTGCGGTCAAGGAAGTTTTCATTCGCCTCTACGAGGAAGGCCTGATTTACCGGGGCAAGCGCCTGGTAAACTGGGATCCGGTCCTGCATACCGCTGTTTCCGATCTGGAAGTCCTGTCAGAGGAGGAAAAGGGCCATCTCTGGCACATGCGCTACCCACTCTCCAACGGCACGGGCCACATTATTGTCGCCACCACCCGACCGGAGACAATGCTCGGTGACGCCGCCGTGGCCGTACATCCAGGTGACGAGCGCTACGCGCACCTGCTCGGCGAGTTCGTCGAGCTGCCCCTGACCGGCCGGCGCATTCCTGTCATCGCCGACGACTACGTGGATCCGGAATTCGGCACCGGCTGTGTCAAGATCACCCCTGCCCATGACTTCAACGACTACAGCGTCTGGCTACGTCACCGCGATGAGGTGGCCATCCAGGCACTGCCCCATGGCGGGCTCATCAATATCTTCACACCCGATGCGGCCATCCGTGCCAACGACGACGGTGAAGGCGAACTGATTCCGGAGCAATACGTTGATCTGGATCGCTACGAAGCCCGCAAGCGAATCATCGCCGATCTGGAGGCCACCGATCTGCTCGAGAAAATCGAGGATCACGCTCTCATGGTCCCGCGCGGTGACCGTTCCGGGAGTGTTATCGAACCCTTTCTGACCAACCAGTGGTACGTAAAGGTCGCACCGCTGGCCAAGCCAGCCATCGAGGCCGTGGAAAGCGGTGCCATCCGCTTTGTACCCGATAACTGGAAAAACACCTATTTCGAGTGGATGCGCAATATCGAGGACTGGTGCATCAGCCGCCAGATCTGGTGGGGTCACCGTATTCCCGCCTGGTATGACGAGCTTGGCAACATCTACGTCGGTCGCGACGAGGACGAAGTCCGGCGCCGCCACAATCTTGCCATCGATATACCCTTGCAACAGGACGAGGACGTCCTCGACACCTGGTTTTCCTCTGCCCTGTGGCCCTTTTCCACACTCGGCTGGCCAGAGCAAACCGAACACCTGCACACGTTCTACCCCACCAGTGTCCTGGTCACGGGTTTCGACATCATCTTTTTCTGGGTTGCACGCATGATCATGATGGGCCTGAAATTCATGGGTAACGTGCCTTTCAAAGAGGTATACATCCACGGCCTGGTGCGCGACGCCGAGGGCCAGAAGATGTCAAAGTCCAAGGGCAATGTGCTCGATCCCATCGATGTCATTGACGGCATCGATCTGGAAACGCTGGTGCAAAAACGGACCTCCGGCATGATGCAGCCGCACCTGGCGAAAAGGATCGAAAGAATTACGCGCAAGAACTTTCCCGAGGGTATTGCCCCGTTCGGTACCGATGCCCTGCGCTTCACCTTCGCCGCCCTGGCCACCACCGGGCGCGACATCGTCCTTTCGCCAGAACGCATCGAGGGCTATCGCAATTTCTGCAACAAGATCTGGAACGCCGCGCGCTACGTGCTCATGAATACCGAAGGCCAGGACTGCGGCCAACAGGGCAACAGCGTGGTTCTGAATAATGCCGATCACTGGATCATCAGTCGCTTGCAGGAGACAGAGCAGACCGTCATCAAGGCCATCGAAGGCTACCGTTTCGATCATATGGCCCAGGCCATATATGAATTCACCTGGAACGAATACTGCGACTGGTATCTGGAACTGTCCAAACCAATCCTGCTCAGCGATACCGCCGGCGAGGCGGAAAAGTGCGGTACCCGCCAGACACTGGTCCGGGTCCTCGAGACCCTGCTGCGCCTGGCTCACCCGATCATGCCCTTCATTACCGAGGAGATCTGGCAGCGCGTCGCCCCGCTCGCGGGAGTCAGCGCCGAAACCCGACCGACAACCGCAACCATCATGCTTCAGCCCTATCCGCAGCCGGATCCCGCCCGCATCGTGCCTGAGGCCGTAGCGGAAATCGAATGGGTCAGACAGTTTATCCTCGGTGTGCGCAAGATTCGCAGCAGCATGGATATCAAACCGGGCAAACTGCTGCCCGTGCTATTGCAAAATGGCAGCGCAACCGACCAGGATCGAATGGCAGCGAACCTGGATTACCTGAAAAGCCTGGGTCGTATCGAGTCAGTGCAATGGCTGGAAGCTGGCGAGACAGCCCCCGAAGCGGCTACCGCCCTGGTGGGAAATATGAAGTTACTGATCCCCATGGCCGGTCTCATCGATAAGTCCGCTGAACTGGCCCGCCTCGACAAGGAGATCGACAAACTCAACAAGGAAATCACCCGCATTGCCGGCAAACTGGCCAATGCTGGCTTCGTAGCGAAGGCCCCGACCAACGTGGTGGACAAGGAACGCAGGAAACAGGCCGATCAGGAAAAAGCCTTGCAACAACTGGTCGAACAGCGCAGCAAGATCGAAAAATTGTAGTGCCCTTTTCCGCCGGGTGAACAAAACACCGCGACCGGAATAAATACACTGCCAACTAAAGATGTTGGTGTTGCTACCCCGAAGTCGGGGTTACCGCCACCGCCTCCTTCGCGGCGCACATCTCTGGTGCTGTTACCAGGTAACTACTTTCATACCGCAGCCAGCTGGACGCCGGGTTTCTTTTGAACTTCCTGTTGTCCACGGTCCTGTGCATTGACCAGCTTTTTCATCAGGCGCAGGTCCCGTGAAGTCAGGTGCAAAGCCGCGTCCACCCATATCTCGGTAATGTCCAGTAGTTCTTCATAGGTAATGGGATTCAGGTATTCGCGAACCCGGTTGATAGCCGTCAATCCGTTGCGACTGCGGCCATGTTGCCGGATATAGTCATGCACGGCCTCGACCCCGGTACCGGGCTCGGCCAGAATGTCCACCACACCCCGTTCGTGGAGTTCCTCGGCGCCAAACAACCGGCCGGCGGTTATGAGTTCCTCGGCCTGACGCATGCCGATTTTGCGTGCCAGCAGGCTATAGGCTCCCATGCCGGGAAACAGGTTAAACAGGATTTCCGGCAGGCCCAACTCGGTTCCCTTTTCGGCGATCACCACGGAACTGGAGATGGCCGCTTCGAAACCGCCGCCAAGGGCGCTGCCCTGCACCAGGGCAATCGTGGTGATGGGCAGATTCATGTGCACGGCATTGGTATACAACACATTGATACAGGCCTTGGCATAGGCCATCAACCCGGCCCGATTCTTGTCGGCAATGTACTGCTGAAACAAATGCAGATCCCCGCCCAGGTTGAATACGCCCGGGACGTTTGATGACGTCACGAAATAGGAAACGGGTAGTTCACCATCACGGGCTGACTGTTCCACCTTTTCCAGGAACACGGCCAGCTCGGACAACAGGGTCGGCGTAAAACAGGGTCGCGGGCTGCCATGTAACTCACACCAGATACATTCCCGCTCAGAATCGTAATGGTGGGCTAACTGGGTATAGGTACCTAAACTGGGCGTATGAAGATGTTCGGCAAGATTCATTGGATTCACTCCCTATGACATGTGTTATATGACAAAAGACATATATTCTAGTCTAGTCCTTTTTGATTACTAAACAACCGGCTGATCCTGAAAAAATGGCAACAGATCAACAATTAAAGGACGACTTTGGGGACGACGTGGGCGTTGTCCAGAGTGAAAAATCAGTATTCCAGCTGTGGACTAATAGGCCGCAGGGAGGAACGCGAGTGCGATTTTTTGATCCGTGAAGTATTGTCCGGATTCAGGCGCCAGCCAGGGAGATCACCAGCATGACGACCCCGACAAGGATGAAAATAAAGATCGCCACGAACAGTAAACCCAGAAAAATATATTGCCAGGGTTTGCCGTGCTGAAAATCACGCTGGTAATTTGCACTTTTCTGGACACCCAGAAAGGCAGCAAAGACGCTCTTGGCGACGTCCCATAATGAGGGTGTCCCGGGATTATCTGACATTGAACCTGTTCTCCTTATGTGCCTGACTAGTTTTCCAACAGTACCTGTGCGGCCTGCTTCCCTTTCTCGACATCGACCAAATATAACAGAACGCCACCCAGGACAAACAGAAGGCTGATAGACAACATGCCCAGGCGTGAACTGCCGGTTGTCATGCCGACCAGGCCGACCAGCAACGGACCCAGGATCGCAGCGAACTTGCCGAGCATATTGTAAAAGCCGAAAAATTCCGCCGCCTGGCTTGCGGGGATCAACCGGGCATAGACTGATCGGCTCAGTGACTGCACCCCACCCTGGACCAGGCCGATAATCACGGCAAGCGCATAGAACTCGACAATACTGTCCAGGAAATAAGCCCAGACTGTCAGCATGAAATAGACGCTGATCGCGATCAGAATCGCCCGTTTGGCACCGATTCGTTCGCCCAGCAGACCAAATGCCACAGCCGCCGGAAAACCGACAAACTGGGTAATCAATAACGCAGTAATGAGATCGGCCGGCGAAAAACCCAGTGACATCCCATAGTCCACGGCCATGCGTACCACCGTGTCTACCCCATCGATATACAGCCAGTACGCCGCCAGAAACAGAAACACAAATCGCAAACGCCGGACCTTGTGAAACGTTCTTGCCAGTTGTTGAAAACCCGCGCGCACAACCCGGCCGGGGTGAATAGCACGCGTCCCGTTCCGTTCCGGAACGTACAATAGCAAAGGCAGGGAAAAGACCAACCACCATATCGCCACACACAGGAATGCCAGCTTGACCGCCTGGACCGAGTCAGCCAGACCAAACCAGCTCGGCCACAGGGTCATGGCCACCGTCCCGGCAAACAACAGCCCGCCCCCCAGGTAACCCAGCGCATAACCCCAGGCCGAAACGACATCGTAATCGTCTTCCTTGCTGACGCTGACAATCAGGGCATCGTAAAACACGATACTGCCGGAGAACCCGACACTGGCCAGTGCGAAACAAATCAGCGCCAGGCTAGTCTGTCCTTCCCCCACAAAATACAATCCGGTCGTCATAACGATGCCCAGCAACGCGAACACGGCCAGAAATTTCTTGCGAATGCCACCAGCGTCAGCTATCGCGCCCAACACAGGCGCAAGTATCACAATAACTGTACTGGCCAGTGAATTGGCCAGTCCCAGCTGAAAGGTACTGGTGGTCGCGTCACTGCCCGCACTCCAGTATTCCTTGAAAAAGATCGGAAAAAAACCGGCCAGCACCGCCGTCGCGAAAGCCGAATTGGCCCAGTCGTACAGAGCCCAAGACAGCACTTTGCGATTCAGGACACGTTGCATGACTCCTCCCGTTATCTGGGGAGCAGTATAACCGGATGCAGGAGCAGGGGACTATTTGTTCTGTTTGTAGGCCGGACGTTGTTCGATACGTTGCTTGATACGCTGACGCTGGTCAGGTATCAGGTTACGAAACCGATCCCCGGCGCGCTGGCGCTGTTCGGGTAACATATTCCGACAGCGCTGACGTAATGCCTGACGTTTTTTTCCTCCGGCAGACTCTTGAACCATTCACGCTGCGTCGCAGTTGCTGCTGTTGTTCCGGTGTCATTTGCTGCCAGCGCTGCATCCGTTGTCTGGCCTGCTGGCGTTGTTCCGTCATCAGTCGCAATGTGTGCGCCTTTGCGATCCAGTCTATGATCGATACGGCCCCCCTTGCGATCCAGGTGCCGATCGATGCGATCGCCCTTGCGGTCCAGATAATTTTCAATCCAATCCCCACTTCGATCCAGACGGCCTTCAACGGCGTCATCGTTTGCCGCGAAGGTTGCGCT
>JAJDNN010000100.1 GCA_022340685.1 Pseudomonadota bacterium | reverse complement strand
ACCACGCCGGCAGGGTGCCAGCCCCGTGATTCGAGCGTTGGCAACGCGCCACTCTGGACCCAACTGTCGGCATTGGCTGCCCAACCGTGTACCAGCACCAGGACTTCTGCCCGCACCGGACTGAGTAATGACACGGTGAGGAGGGTGACCGCCAGGGCAGTCATGCGTCGGACGTTCATCATTGGAGGTTCCTTATCGTCATCAGAGTCAAACCGGCTCCGCCCGGTCGGAATGGATCCGTGTAAGTATATCAGTATTTTCTTAATTACGTTTCAACTGACATTGGCCCCATCATCACCTGCCAAAAACGGGTTGGCACGCTATATGCTTTGTTTTTGGGTACTCACGGCCTTAACGTGCCGAATAATTAATATCCATACCTACAATCAGGAGGAATATCAAATGGCTCACATCGTCATCATTGGCGCGAGTACCGGTGGATTACCTGCCGCATACGATGCGCGGCACATCCTCGGGAAAAGCCACAAAATCACTGTTATTTCCAACACCGAAAGTTTCCAGTTCGTTCCGTCCAACCCGTGGGTCGCCGTAGGCTGGCGTACACGGGATGACACCACCTTCAAGCTTGAGCCCTATCTGAGCAAGAAGAACATTGACTTCATCCCTGTGGCGGCCCAGGAGATCAAGCCGGATGACAATCAGGTCTTGCTGGCTGATGGCCGGACCGTAGACTACGACTACCTGATCGTCGCGACCGGCCCCAAGCTGGCCTTCGAGGAAGTCGAAGGGTTGGGTCCCGAAGGCTATACCAATTCCGTGTGCACCGTGGATCATGCCGAGAAAGCCTGGGAGGAGTGGCAGGGCTTCGTGCAGGATCCCGGCCCCATCGTGGTCGGGGCTGTGCAGATGGCTTCCTGCTTCGGACCGGCCTATGAATTCGCTTTCATCATGGATGCCGATCTGCGCAAGCGCAAAATGCGTGACAAGGTACCGATGACCTTTGTCACCGCCGAGCCCTATATCGGCCATCTGGGCCTGGGTGGCGTAGGGGATTCCAAGACTATGCTGGAATCGGAGATGCGCAGCAAGCATATCAACTGGATCACCAACGCCAAGGTGACCAAGGTGGAGCAGGGCAAGATGTTTGTCGCCGAACACGATGCAAATGGTGAAGTCATCAAGGAACACGAGCTGCCGTTCAAATTCTCCATGATGCTGCCGGCCTTCAAGGGGGTCGAAGCCGTGGCCAGTGTGGGCGAAGATCTGGTTAATCCACGTGGATTCGTCAAGGTGGACAAGTATCAGCGGAACCCGAAGTGGAACAACATCTACTCGGTTGGCGTCTGTATTGCCATTCCGCCGGTTGAAGCCACGCCGATCCCGACCGGTACCCCGAAAACCGGCTACATGATCGAATCGATGGTGACCGCGTCGTGCAATAACATCAAGGCCGACATCGAAGGCCGGGAACCGGACACCGAAGCCACCTGGAATGCCATTTGCCTGGCCGACATGGGTGACACCGGAGTTGCGTTCGTGGCTATTCCGCAGATCCCGCCGCGCAATGTAGCCTGGATGAAAAAGGGCAAGTGGGTCCATCTGGCCAAGGTCGCTTTTGAGAAATACTTCATCAAGAAGATGAAAAAGGGCACCTCCGAGCACCTGTACGAAAAGTACATTCTCAAGGCCCTGGGCATAGAAAAATTGCGGTAATGACCCTGAATCCCCGTACCGTTTTTGACGGTATGGGGGTTGTCCTGATGACATAAATATGACATGTTTGTCATGTCAGATCATGACGAACATGACTCAAAGGTGTCAGTTATGGCAAATGACAAAAAGCCTTTTTCCTGTCAGAAACCCAGTTGTGAACAGATAATCGATATCCTGCCGGGGCCGTTTGTGGTCATCGACCGGGATTACCATATCCTTGCGGCCAACCAGGCGTACCAGAACCAATATGCTGTCGATGCCGACGACGTCATAGGTCGGCACTGCTACGAGGTGTCCCATCATTCCGAGGTGCCGTGCAGCCAGAATGGCGAAGAATGCCCACTCGAGGAAGTATTCTCCACGCGTAAGCCCGTCCAGGTCATGCACATCCATTACGACAGGGACAACAACGAGGAATATGTCCAGTTACAGGCCGCCCCCATCCTCTCAGAGGACGGTGAAGTGATGTATATGGGTGAATACGTCCAGGTCCTCAACGGGCCAAAGCAGGAAGATACGACGCTGCTGGTGGGACGTTCGCCGGCCTTCCTGCGCATGAGCAGCCTGCTGCAGCGAGTCGCCCCGACCTCATCCACTGCGCTTTTGCTGGGTGAGAGTGGCGTTGGCAAGGAAAAAGTGGCTGAATACATTCATTTCTACTCCGATCGGTGTGACAACCCCTTTGTCGTGGTCGATTGCGGGATGTTGGGTGAAAGCCTGATTGAAAGCGAGTTGTTCGGCTACGAAAAAGGGGCCTTCACCGGCGCCACCAGCCGGAAGATCGGCCTGTTCGAAGCCGCTCATGGCGGTACCCTGTTCATCGACGAAATCTGCGAATTACCCCTGCCACTGCAAACCAAGCTGCTGCGGGCACTGGAAAGCGGCACCATTCGGCGCATCGGCGGTAATGACTACATCAAGGTTGATGTCAGGATCATCGCCGCCACCAATCGCGACATGCAGAATATGGTCACCCAGCAACAATTCAGAGAGGATCTTTACTACAGGCTGTCTGCCTTTCCCATCCAGATTCCGCCCCTGCGCGAGCGCAAGGATGATATTGCCGCACTGGCCGAACATTTCCTGACCAGCATGCCGGAAGGGGAGCGCCACATTCCGCTGTCAAGTGAGGTGATCGAGAAATTACTCGGCTATGACTACCCCGGCAATGTTCGCGAACTGCGCAATATCATCGAACGGGGCATGATCCTGGCCTGTGACGATATCCTGCGACCTGACCATATCGTCCTGGAGGGACACCGGGTTATCAACCCGCTGCCGTCAACCGACCGCGACACTGAATTACATCACGATCACCTCGTCAAGCGGCGGGGCAGACTTACGGAGCAGGTCATCATGCAGGCCCTGGAAAAAACACAGGGGCACCGCTCGCACGCGGCCCGGTTACTTGGGGTCAGTGAGCGGACCTTGTACCGTCACATCCAGCGTTTACGACCGGGTTGATTATGTTTGACTATATATTTTTTGCTAACGAACCGCGCGACCGCTTCGTTGCCCTCTTGAAGGAAAAGGGACTGGTCCCCGAGTTTGCGGGTAACGAGGACGAACTGATTGTGAAAATCGATGAGGATATCGATGACGCCTTGCTGGATACAATTGATGAATTCTACGATGCCATGCTGGATCTTAACGAAGCCATCGTCGCAGAAGCGGAGGGCGAAGACCATAAGCATGCCGCAGGCATTACCATCAACCTGAAAAACGGCAAAAGTGTCCAGGTTGCGGTGGACCCCGCCTTTCTCAACCGTCTGCTGGAAGCCATTTCCAGCGAAGAGCTCGGCCGTTTCGTCAATCAGATCGCCGACGCGGTGGAGAACCCCGATGACACCCCGTTTTGCAAAAAAACTCCCTGAAGCCGCTCCGGCCCGGGTTAATCAGACCTGATTATATGGTATAAATCGCTTCAAACCGGCGCTACCCCTGCCGATAGTCCATAACAAGAAAGCCTGCATCTCAGGCAATAATAAATTGGGAGCTGTTCATTTTTATCTTATCCAGGCAGTCTGTTCGTTACTGCGCTCTCCTGTTGTCTATCTGGCTTGTTAAACCGACACCCGCTGTTGGCAGCCAGACGTTCGACATTGGTTTTGACCTGATGTATTTCGATTATTCGGAATACAACAGCAACAATATCCTGTTGGATCAGGAAACAGGTGTGCTGCCGGGTCTGGCCGCGAGCTGGCGCTATCAGTGGCCGCAGTGGTTTGTTACGGTGGACCTCGATTATCACGAGGGTAATGTGGACTATGAAGGCCAGACCCAGTCCGGCAC
>JAJDNN010000076.1 GCA_022340685.1 Pseudomonadota bacterium | reverse complement strand
CAACAGATCTGGGACTACGCCGCCGGGCACCTCATCCTGCAGGAAGCAGGCGGCCATGCCGTGACGCTGGCGGGGGAAGGGGTATTTATCAATGCCTTGCAACCCCGTTCCGCCGTCGCGGCAGTGGATCACGCCCTGTTCACGGCCTGGACGCAGTGGTTGGGGATCCCCGCGTAATCCGCCGCTCCCTGGCGGAGACACGCGGGGGAAGGGATTACTACTTTCGAATCACGTAATAATCATTCTGAAAATCGTGCTCGAGCTGATGAATCGCGATCTGGTTGAATCCGGCCGCGTTCAATAACTCGCATGCCTTCTCCTGACCCCACATGGTGCCCAGACCCTCGCCACCCTGGGCCAGCGATACGGTCATGCAGTGGGTGGTGGACAGGGCATAAAGCAACGGCGCCACCGGATGGTCCATGTTGTGGTGGACCTCGCTGTGGCCGTGGATATCCTGCATCAGGTACACGCCGTCGTCAGATAGCGCGTGATAAATGCCCTTGAGCACATTCAGCGGCCGGGCCTGGTCATGCACCGCATCGAAGGTGGTAATGAAATCGAATTTCTCAGCATGTGTGTCCTGGTTAAAATCAGTCAGGTCCCGGGCAATAAACTGCACATTATCCAGCCCCAGTTGCCGTGCTTCCTCGCGCGCGTAGCTAATTGCCTCGTCCGACAGGTCTATGCCGACAAACGTGCTGTTGGGAAACCAGCCAGCCATCAGGTTCAACGCCTTGCCCCGGCCGCAGCCGGCATCCAGTACTTTGATACCCTGTTCCAGCCGGTCTGCCAATCCCGGTACCAGCGGCAGGATGTATTCGCGCAACGAAGGTAAAACAGTCTGACCACTGTCTTCGGCCATCACCTCGTGGAAGCGCTGAAACTTTTCATACGGCACACCGCCGCCATGCTTAAAACAGTCGACGATGTCATCCTCCACCGTTCCCATGATCGGAACATACTGGGCAAACACCGCGAGATTGCCGTCGCTGGAACGGTGGGTCAGCCAGTTTGCGTGCTCCTCGGGGAGGGTATAGGTCTTGTCCTGCGGGTCGTAGTAAACCACCCGGCTCACGACCATGCCGTTCAACCACTCGCGCACATAGCGTTCATTCAGCCCGGCCCGTTCCGCCAGCTTCGCACTGGTCAGCGGTCCCGCCCCATCCATCTGATCAAATAACCCGGTGCGATAACCAATCGACACCATCACGCAGAGTCCGCCTTCGTTCAGGGTATTCACCAGCCGATCGGCAAACGCCTCGGCCTTGTTGCTGTCAAAATTTACCAGTTGATGATTCAGGCACATGAGTCCTTCCTCCTTTGTTTATTTATAAAACTCACCCCTCCGGGGAGGGGTGAGGGGTGCGGATCAAACTCCCTCGACCTGCCGCTGGTCATACACAATCACCTCGTAATCCACCGGCACTTCCACGTCGGGTTGCGGCAGCGCCTGTACATCACTCACCACCGGCCGGGTTACATCCCGCCCCAACAACATTGTCAGCAAGCGGCTCGAGGCACCTTTGTAAAACCCGGCCTCGGCCGGCACTTCATCCTCACTACGCGGATTGCGGAAGGTACCGAACAGGATGTCCCACAAGGGCAGGTCCGAGTAGTTGTAACGGTGAAGACCGCGGCCGTGATGGATGGCATGGCTTTCGGGGCGTTCGATCAGATAGCCTAGCCAGTGCGGCGTCTTGATGTTTGCGTGCTGGAACATGGCGTTAAAGGTGATAAACAATGCACCCAGAATGCCTGCTTCCAGCGGCAGGCCGAGCAGGGGATAGAACACCAGCGACGACCAGGTGGTAAAGAACGCCGCATCGAGCGGGTGAATGTAGTTGGCGCCGAAGGCATCCAGACTCTCGGCACTGTGGTGCATCTGGTGAAAGCGCCACAGGAAGTCAAAGCGATGCGCCAGGCGGTGATACCAGTAATGCAAAAACTCGTAGGCCAGTATTCCCACCGCCGTGCCGCCGACAATGCCCAGGCCGTTGCCGTCCAGCAGGTGGAAGTCGCCTAGTAACAGGCCCCAGCCGGTGGCCAACACAATGGACCAGGCCACGATCCCGGTACTCACCAGCAGCGCCCGCAGGCGCCAGAAGCGGGTCGTAGCATAACGCCGTTTACGCCACACCAGATCCAGCACCAGAAAAGCCGGAATCAGCCCAAGCGTGGCCAGTTCAATGATCTCGTACATGATTCAGTTCTCCTTCAATGTTGTTTACTCACCTTTCTGAGGGAAGCGCAAACACGCATATCAATACAGTAATCCTCAAACATACCAACCAGTCGGTATGTAAAAATTAGTCCAGATTCCCTGCCTTGTCAAGACCAAAAGGTATGTCTTATAAATAAATTATATAAACTAGTATTAACAATAAGATAGGCTATACTTACAGAATTAGTCTAATAACGAGACGTCACGATACATACTAGACAGTCTGTTGACATAACCAGGAGAGGCCCATGGCCAGAGACGGGAGCAGCACCCGAGACAAGATCCTTGATACCGCCGAAGAACTTATCCTCGAACGCGGCTATTCCGGGGTTTCGGTCGACAGCATGATCAACAAGCTTGGCATCACCAAGGGCGCGTTTTTCCACCACTTCAAGAACAAGCAAGCCATGGCCGAGGCACTGTTACACCGTTTCGGTGACCAGGATCTGGTG
Organism: Pseudomonadota bacterium; assembly: GCA_022340685.1. Lineage (GTDB taxonomy): Bacteria > Pseudomonadota > Gammaproteobacteria > UBA6429 > Thiohalophilaceae > JAJDNN01. The sequence goes on along the minus strand of JAJDNN010000076.1, from coordinate 1,664 downwards.
CTCATGGAAAACTTACGCAGCCGTGCCGAAAAGCTCAGCCGCGACCCCCTGCAGCAGTTCCTGATCTACATCGGCCTGTTCGAGGAGATGTTCGACTCCATGACCGAGCCGTTTCCCGGCTGCCTGTTTGCGTCCTACACCTATGAACTGCAGCAATTCGATGAGGCCACCCGACGTTACATTGCCGACAGCGTGCTGCGCTGGCGCGGCGAGCTGCAGGACTGGTTCGAGATCATCATGGCCCAGTATCCGCCCCGACTGCCGGTCGACAGCGCCAGCCTGGCCGACAGCTTTAACACCATCCTCGAAGGGGCCTTTATCATGAGCAAGGCCGCCAACCAGCCCGAAATTATCGTCCAGCAATTGCGCCACTATAAAAACTACATCGAATTGTTGTTTGCGACCGATTGAGCCACCGCCGGCATCGATTTCAAGCGCCTGAACCGGGACAAAATATTTTCGGTAAACCGTTTTTTCCTGTCATTCCTGATATAACCCGATACATCTTTCTGTGCTAAGTTTATAAGCCAGAAACAACCAGCGATCGCGATCTTGGGAAGGGGGGAGCAGTTATGGTGCGACTCAATGTGAACGGTGAAAACCGCGAACTCGACATGGCGCCCGATACGCCGTTGCTGTGGGCCTTGCGCGACGGACTGCAACTGACCGGCACCAAATACAGCTGCGGCATTGCGGTGTGCGGCGCCTGCCTGGTGCTGGTGGACGGCAAGCCGGTGCGCAGTTGCGTCACGCCCATCAGTGCCCTCGCCAATAAAAAGATCACCACCATCGAAGGCCTGTCGCCGGATCGGAGTCACCCGGTGCAACAGGCCTGGATTGACGAAGAAGTACCGCAATGCGGCTATTGCCAGTCCGGCCAGATCCTCGCCGCCACCGCCTTACTGCAACAAAACCCCAAACCCACGGATGCCGACATCGATACCGCGCTGGGTGAGGTGTTGTGCCGCTGCGGCACCTATCCGCGGATTCGCAAGGCGATCAAAAAAGCCGCGGCCCTGGCCAGTCACCCGGCCAAGGCAGGAGGCTGACATGCACGCATACAAACTGACCCGTCGTGAGTTTTTAAAAATCTCGGCCGCGGCCAGCGGCGGTTTGATGGTGGGCTTTTCCCTGACCAGCCAGTCCGGACAGGCCGGCCAGGCCGGGGAAGGCGCAAAGACCGCGGGCAGCTTCACCCCCAATGCCTGGTACACGGTGCATCCGGACAACACGGTCACCATCCAGGTTGCCAGCTCGGAAATGGGGCAGGGCATCATGACCGGTATCGCGATGATCATCGCCGAAGAGCTGGATGCCGACTGGTCCAGGGTGAGCGCCGAGTTCGCCCCGGCCGACAAGGCATACTACAACCCCATGATGCGCCGCCAGGCCACCGGTGGCAGCACTGCGGTGCGTGGCTTCTGGAACCACGTGCGCAAGGCCGGCGCGGTGGGCCGGGAAATGCTCATCCATGCCGCCGCCCGGGAGTGGAAGGTCGATCCGGCCGACTGCGATGCGAAACAGGGCACCATCATTCACGCAGGTAGCGGCAAAAAAACCACCTACGGTGCCGTGGCCGCGCTTGCCGCCACCCTGCCGTTGCCCGAAACGGTGTTTTTAAAAGAACCCGGGGACTTCGTGCTGCTGGGCAAGCCCACCCCGCG
>JAJDNN010000073.1 GCA_022340685.1 Pseudomonadota bacterium | reverse complement strand
ACTGCGATAAAGGCATTACCTTCCCGCAGACGAGGCTGCATCCGGCTGAGCATACGAATATTGCGTTTGTTAACCACTTCGGATGTGAAAGCCTCGGCGACGGAATGGTCCTCTTTACTCAGCGTTTCCTCACTGATTCTTTCCAGGGCTACCAGGTCCTGTTTCAAATAGGCATTTATCAGACGCGCATTAATCCTGTCCAGCTCCGGGTGCTGTTGAACCGCACTGCGCACCATTTCGACCTGCAATCTTTCCGACATTCCGTTCAGGGCACTGATCTGCTCCTGGACTGTTTCCAGTCCGTATACGCGTTTACCCTGCATCGTGGCGTCATTATAGAGCTGCATATCCAATACCTGACCACTGGAATTTTTGGGCAGGCTGAGGGTGGTCGCCACAGCCCAGGGTTTCATGCGCTGTACAATCATTTCGGGGAGTCCGTAACCGGCCAGCAGGCTGACGGTCTGCTGATAGAGTTTCGGGTCCAGCTTGTCTTTCAGCATTGATCCATCGCTATAAAACATTGATTCGCTGACTTGCAGCATGCTGTTCATATCCATTTCAACTTCGCCGCTAAAGCTGTCGGCTCCGACGAATGCTTTTTGTGTCACGGCTGGCAATCGTAATACCCGCGGATCGCCACTATGGATAGTGCCGAGTAAATAGCTGGGCCGCTTACCGGCACCCTCTACCTTCCACAGCATTCCTTTCTCGCCCGTTGCCCAGCTGACTTGCCAGCCAGCAGTTAACAGCAGCAGCAGCGCCACGAATAGCCGTTCACATTTCAATCGCATTAACTCATTCTCCTGCGTTATGACTGTTATCTATCCTGTTCAAGATCATCCCGCGTCGCAATTTTCCACTACTTCCGGTATGCTCCCTGCAACATGAACCAGCCTGACGAGAATATCATCACGAAGCGTTTCCGCGGATTCCTGCCGGTGGTCGTCGATGTGGAAACAGCCGGGTTCAATCCTGACATCAACGCATTGCTGGAAATCGCCGCAGTCCCCATCACGGTTGGTGCTTCTGGTAACCTGGAGCCGGGAAAGACTATTGCCTGCCATGTGGAACCGTTTGCGAATTCCGTGCTCGATCCCCGCTCACTCGAATTCACCGGGATCGATCCGTTTCATCCGTTTCGTATGGCCAAACCGGAAGAGGATGCCCTGCAGTACATCTTTGCACCCATCGATGAGCTGCTCAAGCAGACGCAATGTTCGCGTGCGATTCTGGTAGGCCACAATCCGTTTTTCGACCTTGGGTTCATCAAGGCCGCGGTCCGCCGCAGCGGCCTGAAAAAAATGCCCTTTCACCAGTTTAGCAGCTTTGATACCGCTACCCTGGCGGGCCTGGCCTACGGACAGACAGTGCTGGCGCGTGCGGCCCAGGCAGCCGGATTAAAGTGGAAGGAATCGGAAGCGCATTCCGCCGTGTATGATGCTGAACAGACAGCGAAACTTTTCTGCCGCATCATCAATACCTGGGATGAGCATTTTAGTCCCCTGGATACGCCAGCCTCAGAAACAGTCTGAAACCCCGGCTGGCATCACATCAATCTGCTGACGAGGATAACCGGATTGCAACCCGTAAACCGCCAAGCAGGTCCGAATTTGAAAACTCGATTTGCCCCCCGAGTTCCTCAACAAGGCTTTTGACAATTGACAGGCCGATACCATAACCCGGCACGTTCTCGTCCTGACGTCGGCCACGCTGAATCAATGACTGGATATCATCTACATTCACGCCCGGACCATCGTCTTCAATGGTTATCCTGATCCCGCCCTGCTCCCGAATGCACAGGCAAACCGCCGATCGGGCCCACTTCCATGCATTGTCCAGCAGGTTGCCCAGCAGTTCCATGCCATCCTGCTGTTCCAGCGGCAGATCAATCGCGGTATCGATATTCTGTTCGTAGTTGATCGCCTTGTCCCGGTAAAGGCGTTGCAAGGTATCGACCAGCGCCGGCAAGTCACGGTTCATGTCAAAGTGCCGCGTACCCACACTGTCACCCGCCAATCGAGCGCGCCGCAATGCCTTGTTAACCAGATCGTTGATCTGCTCACTGTACAGTGTCAGTTGTTCCCGCAGCGTTGTATCGATCGAATGTGATTCATCTCGGGCCAGTTGCTGCACCAGGGTCAGAGGGGTTTTGATGGCGTGGGCCAGATTACCAAGCGATTCCCGGTAGCGCTGCATGCGTAGCTGCTGACTCAACAACAGGCGATTGATCGCCTGCACCAGCGGCCGGATTTCATCAGGCACCTGTTCGGGTAATGAACTTATCTTGCCCTGCTCAAGGCGTGAAACATCGTTAGCGGCATCTTTGACCGAGCGGAGGGAACGACGGATAAGGTAGCGTTGTATAAACCACAACACCAATACCGCGAACACCAATCCGGCTAGCAGGTTCCACTGCAGAACTCTGACGCCCGCCCGCATGTCAGCAAGGTCTTCGGCAACCCGAATTCGCACTACCCGGTCCTGCTTGCGAAACCCGCCTGACCAGACCAGCAAAGGCTGCTGTCTTGGCCCGGTCAAATAGTCAACCCGGGTTTCACCGACCTGGACATTGCTACGGGGCAGGGTTTCATCCCACAGGGAGCGGGACCGGAGTGTCTGTTCGCCCGACTCGATCACAAAATAATGACCGGAATAGGGTTGCTGGTAGATTCCCTGTACGCGACGGCTATCCATAACCACCTTGTTACCCGTGCTGAAATCCAGACCACCCAGCAGGCTCTCGCCATCATGGGCCAAACGGCTTGCCAGATGTGTCTCCATCAAGTGCTGTACCGAAATCCCGGCCATTAACCACAGCATGCCCATCATCAGAGCCAGGCTCAGCACCAGGCCAAGACCAAGACGGGAACGCAGCGAGTTCAACGCTGCTCCCCGAACACGTATCCCTGACCACGCTTGGTAACGATTACCTCGTTGCCCAGCTTCTGGCGCAGGCGATTTACATACACCTCGATGACATTGCTATCCTTGTCCGCGTCCTGTTCGTAAACATGGTCCGTTAACCTTGTCTTGGACAGGATCCGGCCGGGATGGCGCATGAAGTAGCGTAGCAGGCGAAATTCTGTACCGGTCAGCTCCCAGCGCTGGTCTCCGCTCGTCACTGCCTGGGTTGCTTCATCGAGCACCCACCCATTGATTTCCAGTACACCATCGATGGTCTGGGTACTGCGCCTGATCAAAGCCTGCAGACGCGCCAGCAATTCCTGTTCATGAAAGGGTTTGGTCAGATAATCATCGGCGCCCGCTTGCAGACCCTCTACTTTTTCCTGCCAAGTGTCGCGAGCAGTCAGGATCAACACTGGCGTAACGATTCCTGCGCTGCGCCAGTGTGACAGGACCTCCAGACCCGAGCGTTGCGGCAGACCTAGATCCAGAATGATGGCATCGTATTCTGTCTCGCGACCATTGAATTCAGCATCGATACCATTGAAAACCGCATCAACAACATAGCCCTGCTTGACCAGATAACGCTTCAGGTTGGCATTGAGATTCGCGTCATCTTCGGCAAGCAGTAACCGCAAGTTAGTCCTCCTGTTCTTCCTTCAACATCTTGCCGGTTTTGGCATCGAACTTCATTTCCCAAACCTCACCCTTGTTATCCAGTATTTCTACTTCGTACACCAATTTGTCATGCTTTTCCTTCAGTTTGGTCTCCACCGTATGGCCGGGGTGCCGCGCCTGGGCCGTATCCAGGATAGTCGCCAGCGGCAAAATCTCACCCTCTTTCATCAACTCACGCACTTCATCGTGTTCGTCCGCGTAGCTCTGGTTCAAACCCAGCAGGCTGCCCATCATTATGATCACTGCCATACTCTTAATCACTCTCGTGTGTCTCATTGTAGTCTCCTGAAGATTAAAGTTTAACTTGCTTACGACCGGTCACCATTGCCTTGGCCAGGTTCTCGCGATGTAACAGGCTCTCGACGAGCACTCCGATCACATGAAACGCCACCAGCAACACCATGAAATTGGCAAGAAATTCATGTGTCTCTTCGGCCACATCCTCAATCCATTCAGCAGATCCCGCCAGCATTGCGAGTGGCCCGGCACCTTCCTCGATTCCGTAAATGGCAAGTCCAGACAAACCCGTTAATATCAAGACGATGAGCATAAGAATAATCATGGCGCCGCCAGCCGGATTATGGCCCAGGTACCGCTTTGCCCGACTGCGCAGCGTATCCTTTAGAAACCCTTTCACCACAGCCGGTCGATGGACGAAATTGTTGAAGCGGGCATAACGAGTTCCCACCACTCCCCATATAAGCCGAAAAACGACCAACCCCAGCACGACATACCCGGCCCACACGTGCACGGTGAGCAAATCATCCTCTGTGAAATAAGCAATGCTGAAAGCCAGCACCAGACTCCAGTGGAAAATGCGCACCATAGGATCCCAGACCTTGACTTCATTCTGTTCCATACCTGTTACCTCTTTTGGATTGAGTGTTGCCATCTACTGTAGGGGTTGAAGCTGAATTGTTGCTTAAAATCAGCCGCCCAACGCAAAAAACCCGGCGCGAGGCCGGGTTTGATAACGCCACTGCCAGTCAGAATCAACCCGCCGCTTTTTCACCCTCAACGGCTTCGGTCACCATCTTTTGCAACTCACCCTTCTGGTACATCTCAAGGGTGATATCACAGCCGCCAATCAGTTCACCATTGATATAAATCTGGGGAAATGTCGGCCAGTTGGCGTAGCGGGGCAGATTTTCAAAAATTTCCGGGTCCATCAGTACATTCACATGGGAAAATTCCTTGCCGCATGCCATCAGGGCCTGCGCGGCGCGACTGGAAAAACCGCACTGGGGCATCTGTGGCGTGCCTTTCATGAAGATTACGACCGGGTTTTCTTTTACTGCCTGGTCAATTCGTTCCATTACGTCCATAACATTACACCTCGATATTCAGTTGATTACCCGTCGGCCAATACCAGCATATATCAGCACATTCTAATGAAATGCGCCAGTTAATACCAGAGTAATTTACTCTGTTTTTTGGACAGGCATTATCTGGATAGGGTATTGTCCTCAATCTTCAAGGCCATCCACGTGGGTTTGCAGCCACAATTCCAGCAGGGCCAGGTGCCACAGTTTGCTGCCCTGCAACGGGGTGAAATGTTGATCCGGGGCGACCAGCAGCTTGTCCACATAGGCACGGTTGAATACCCCCCGCTGGCGGCAGGCGTCCGAATTGACGATATCCCGCATGAAATCAAGAAATTCACCGCGCACATACTTCAGCGCCGGCATGGGAAAGTAGCCTTTGGGCCGGTCGATCACCGCATCGGGCACCAGACCACGGGCGATCTTTTTCAGGATGTGCTTGCCACCCGAACCCAGCTTGAGTTCCGGCGGCATGCGGGCTGCCAGCTCGACCAGGTGGTGATCCAGGAACGGCACCCGCGCTTCCAGTCCCCACGCCATGGTCATATTGTCCACCCGCTTGACCGGATCATCCACCACCAAGGTAGTAACGTCCATGCGCAAGACCCGATCGATAAACAGTTCAGCCCCCGGCTCGGCCAGTAAATCGACCACTTTCTGCCGGGTCCAGTCCTCCCCGCGGTAGGTGGGCGTGACTGTCTCAACAAACTCCGTGTGAGGGCGGTCGAAATAATAACGTGCGAAGCGTTCCACCTCGGTGCCATTGATGTCCCGGTCCATTAACGGGAACCAGAAATAACCGGCGAATACCTCGTCGGCGCCCTGCCCGCTTTGCACCACCTTGACCTCCTGCGAGACCCGCTGTGCCAGCAGGTAGAACGCCACGGCATCCTGCCCGACCATGGGCTCGGCCATGTAGCGCACGGCCTCTGGCAGGTGCGGCAGGACCTCGCTGTTGGAAATGTGATACTTGTGATGGCGGGTCTGATAACGCGCCACCACCTGATCCGAATATTCGAATTCGCTGCCCTTCTCCTCCGGCTGGTCCTCGAAACCGATGGAGAAAGTCAGCAGATCCTGCACCCCCGCCTCGGCCAGCAGCGCCACCAGCAAACTGGAATCGAGCCCGCCCGATAGCAACACCCCCACCGGCACATCGGCCACATCGAGTCGTTTACGCACCGACTCACGCAGGGCGGTGTGAATCGCATCAGTCCACGCCTGTTCGCTTAGCGGGGTATCGGGGCGCATAGCCCCGAGTTGCCAGTATCGGCGCTGGACGGGATCACCGGCCGCATCAAGGCTCAGGCTGGTGCCCGGCGCCAGCTTCTGTACCCCCTTGAGGATGGTGCGTGGCGCTGGAACCACGGCGTGCAGGGTCAGCTGGTAGTGCAATGCTATGGGATCGATGTGAGTGTCCACTCCTCCACCGGCCAGCAGAGCCTGAGGATTTGAAGCGAAACGAAAGAAGCTGTCGGTGCGACTGAAATAAAGAGGCTTGATGCCCATCCGATCGCGGGCCAGAAACAGCCGCTTTGCCCGCCGATCCCAGATGGCAAAGGCAAACATCCCGTGCAGGTACTCGGGGCAGCGATCACCCCACTTGTGGTAGGCCTTGAGAATGACTTCCGAGTCACCCTCCGAGGCGAATTTATAGCCTTCGGCGATGAAATCCGCGCGCAGTTCCCGGTAATTGTAGATCGCCCCGTTGAACACCAGCACCAAGCCAAGATCCTCGTCCACCATCGGCTGGTTGGCCCGTTCGGACAGATCGATAATCGCCAGGCGCCGGTGTCCCAGCACGAGGCTGCCTTCCCCCCACTGGCCCTCGAAATCCGGGCCGCGCCGGGCCAGTTTCGGCAGCATGCGCCCCACCACCGCCCGGTCCCCGGGCTGGCCATCGAGTCTCAGTTCGCCGCAGATCCCACACATCGGTCAGGTAAGCGCGACAAGGGACGCGGGGTGATGCGACGCGTTTGAAACGCCTGCTTGGGTCACGATTGACGGGGCTGGTTTACGCATATCAAGTTTCTCCTGGTCTTCGCCTGTAAACGTTTCTTCTCGCCAGACGCCCTCCACCGGGAAAGCCTGGGTTGGGTGATCCAATCCTCATTCTGCGTCCTTAACGGCGCCCCAACCCCCTCCCCCCGGTGTTTCGATGGTCAGGGTGTCACCGGCCTTGACACCCAGACTCACCTTGCCGGGCAGGGGCACGCCATTTAGCAGGTTACGCCCGGACATTCCCGCTTCACCACCAGCCAGTCCCCACGGGGCGTGGCGGCGGCGCTCTGTCAGCAGCGTGATCGTAGCCGGTTGCAAGAAGCCAAATTCGCGGATCAGGCCATCGCCACCACGATACTGGCCGGCGCCACCGGAGCCCTCGCGCACGGCATAGCGGGTGATGCGCACCGGATAGATGCTTTCCAGCACTTCGATGGGCGTGTTGAGGGTGTTGGTCATATGGGTCTGTACAGCGGACAGGCCGTTGCAGCGGGACCCCGCGCCCATGCCTCCGCCCATGGTTTCGTAGTAATCCCAGCCGTCAGCTTTCGAAGCATGGCCCATGGCCAGGTTATTCATACTGCCCTGGCTGGCGGCGGGGATTCGCCCGGGGATGGCCTGGGCCAGCGCCCCCATCACCACGTCAACCACCCGGGTGCTGGTTTCCACGTTGCCAGCGGCCACCGCGGCGGGGCGGCGGGCGTTGAGCAGACAACCGGCGGGCGCATATAATGTGATCGGCCGGAAACTACCGGCGCAGGCCGGAGTCTGGGAAGGCATCAGGCAACGGAATACGTAGAATACCGCGGCGGCGGCCACCGACAGGGGACAATTGATGTTGCCCTCAACCTGGGGTGCGGTGCCCGTGAAGTCCACTCGCACCTGGTGGTGCTTGATTTGCAGTGAGACCTGGATGGGGACATCGTCATGCCCCAGACCATCGTCGTCCATCACATCGGTAAACCGGTATTCCCCGTCCGGAATGGCATCGAGGGTTGAGCGGGCCAACCGTTCAGCGTAGTTGTTGAGATCTGCCAGTGCGACGTGGAATGACTCGACGCCCATCTCTGACACCTGCGCCCCGAGACGCAACAGGCCATTGCGGTTGGCACTGACCTGGGCGGCAAAATCACCGCGTCCTGTTTCGCCGCTGCGGATAACACTGAATATGCTTGTTAATACAGCCTGATCGATCACATCATCCACCACAAGGTGAGTTGGTGGAATGACCAGGCCTTCCTCGTCAAGATGCCGCGATAAAGGCATGGAACCCGGCGTTTCGGCGCCGATATCAGCATGATGTGCGCGGTTAGCGACAAATGCCTGTAATTTCCCCTGGTAGAACAGAGGCGCGATGAGCGTAATATCCGGCAAATGAGTACCGCCAAGAAAAGGATCGTTGACCATCACCATGTCCCCGTCCTGCCACTCGATGGCGGCGACAATGTCACGCATGGCATAAGCCATGCTGCCAAGATGGACCGGAATATGAGCCGCCTGGGCGCACAACTCCCCCCCAGCATCAAACACCGCACAGGAAAAATCCAGCCGATCGCGGATGTTGGGTGAAAAAGCGGTGCGTTGCAGCACCGCACCCATTTCAGCACAGACCGCACTTAAGCGGCTGGCAAAGATATTCAGTTCTATGGCATCCAAGGTCACTCACCGGTAATATTTGCCAAAGATAATACCATGTGGCTCCGGCGCACCCTTTTGGCCCAATAAAAAAATCGAAGCTGCCAAAAACCTGACAATCATAGTAAACTATAGGGCTTCAGGAATTTGACGCACCACGCCCGACACTGGCCCAGAGTGGTGACAAGAACAAACAGTAACTTTCAATTCCGTAACTTTACCTACGATAACAAGCAAGAAGGAGATACACCCATGAACCCATTGAAGTCCATCCCGGGAACAATTATTTCAGGCATTGTCCTGGCTATTATCATCATGTTTTTATTACGTGGTGAATCCGGCGGCAACCCGCTCGAATGGACCGTATGGTTCCATGTGGTCGTCGGGATTGTCTGGATCGGCCTGTTGTACTACTTCAACTTCGTTCAGGTACCCGGTATGGCCGGCGCCAAGGCTGACGGCACCGCGGCTGGCATCAGCAAGCATATTGCACCCCGCGCCCTGTTGTGGTTCCGCTGGGCGGCCCTGCTGACCTGGCTGTCCGGCGCCGCTGCCCTTGGTAAAATGGGAATCTTCACCGCGGCGTTTACGTTCGACGGTGGCACCTTCAGTACTGCCAATTCTGTTATCGGCATGGGTGCCTGGCTCGGTACCATCATGCTCTTCAATGTCTGGGTACTGATCTGGCCCAACCAGAAGAAGGTACTGGGTCTGGTGGAAGCCAGCGATGAGGCCAAGGCCAAGGCCGGTTTTGTTGCCCTGATGGCCTCCCGGACCAATACCCTGCTGTCCATCCCGATGCTGCTGGGCATGACCGCCTACGCCCACGGCCTGCCCATATAATCATTCCGGCAGATTTCGGCATAAAAACCCGACTTTTGTCGGGTTTTTATTTGCCCAATTGTAAGCTTGGGTCTAGAATTGGCGGTTTTTCGCGGCGGTCCATCCAGTAAGGGGACTGCCTTTTTGTTTTTATCAGGATGCAGAATGAATGGCTAACCATCTGATGCAGAACTACGCACCACTGCCCGTCACCTTCGCCAAGGGTGATGGTGCATGGTTGTGGGATACGCAAGGCAACAAATACCTCGACGCCCTGAGCGGCGTGGCTGTCTGTGGGTTGGGTCATGCCCATCCAGCCGTTGCCAAGGCGGTCTGCGAGCAGGCCCAGACCCTGCTGCATACCTCTAACTGGTACCACATTGCGCTGCAGGAAACCCTGGCAGACCGACTGACCGGGGTTGCGGAAATGGAGCGGGCCTTCTTCTGTAACTCGGGTGCAGAAGCGAACGAAGCGGCAATCAAACTGGCGCGACTCTTCGGGCATGGTAAAGGGATCAATAAACCCGCCATTATCGTTATGGACGGCAGCTTCCACGGCCGCACTCTGGCCACTCTCACGGCAACCGGCAGCCGTAAGGTGCAAGCGGGCTTTGAACCGCTGGTACAGGGATTTGTGCGCGCACCCTACAATGACCTGGATGCCATCAACAATATCGCCCGCAACAATAACGATGTGGTTGCGGTACTGGTCGAACCCGTCATCGGAGAAGGCGGGATCCGGATCCCGGATGTTGATTACCTGCCCGGTTTGCGTCAGATATGTGACGCTCATGGCTGGCTGTTGATTCTGGATGAGATCCAGACCGGGATGGGTCGTACCGGCAAGATGTTCGCCTACCAGCACAGCAATATACATCCCGACGTGATCACCCTCGCCAAGGGTCTCGGTAACGGTGTGCCCATTGGCGCCTGTCTGGCCCGTGGTATGGCGGCTGAACTGTTCCAGCCCGGGCACCATGGCAGCACCTATGGTGGTAATCCGATGGTTTGCGCCGCGGCGTTGGCGGTCCTCGATACACTGGAACAGCAATCACTCGCTGAGCGGGCCGCCCAACTCGGTGATCGCCTGTTCGACGGACTCAAGTCCGCCCTCGACACTCAGGCGGGGGTTGTCGAAATTCGCGGTTGCGGCCTGATGCTGGCCATCGAGCTGGACAGACCCTGCAGCGAACTAATGCAGCAAGCGCTGGATGTCGGTTTGTTAATTAATGTCACGGCTGGTAACGTTGTCCGGCTGTTACCGCCTTTGATCCTGAGCGATGCCGAAGCCGATCAAATCGTCGCTGGGGTCAGCCAAATTATCACCGCTTTCCTGACCTGAACTGTAGTCTCTATTAGCTGTTTGCAACTGGGACGAATTCCAATGACCCGACACTTTCTGACCTTACTGGATATGACCCAGGCTGAGCTTAATGCCCTCGTCCACCGTGCCACCGAACTGAAGCAAATGCAGCATGCGGGTGAGCGGCATGAACCCCTGCGCGGCAAGGTGATGGGAATGATCTTCGACAAGTCGTCAACACGCACCCGGGTCTCGTTCGAAACCGGCATGGCGCAGTTTGGCGGTCATGCCATTTTCCTGTCTTCACGCGATACCCAACTGGGGCGCGGAGAACCGATTGAGGACAGTGCACGGGTTCTATCACGCATGGTTGATGTGGTGATGATCCGCACCTATGAACACGACAAGATCGTACGCTTCGCCGACAATTCCCGGGTGCCGGTAATCAACGCACTTACCGATCTGTATCACCCCTGCCAGTTACTGGCCGATATGCAGACCTTTTTCGAACATCGCGGCGATATCAAGGGCAAGACCGTGGCGTGGATTGGTGACGGTAACAATATGTGCCACTCGTACATTAACGCCGCACGCCAGTTCGACTTTCAGCTACGTATTGCGACTCCGGTCGGTTACGAACCCGACGCAAAGATCGTCGCGGCGGGCGGTGATCGGATTACCCTCACTCATAACCCGCAAGAAGCCGTCCAGGATGCTGATCTGGTCACAACAGATGTTTGGGCCAGCATGGGTCAGGAACAGGAACAGACGCAGCGCGAAGAAAGTTTTGCTGGTTTCCAGGTTAGTGCGTCACTGATGGCAGAGGCAAACGCTGATGCCCTGTTCACTCATTGCCTGCCAGCCCACCGTGGCGAAGAAGTGGCTGCCGAGGTAATCGATGGACCACAAAGCGTCGTTTGGGACGCGGCCGAAAACCGCCTGCACAGCCAGAAAGCCTTGCTGGAATTCCTGCTGGCCTGAGGCACGCAAGTTTGGCCTTCCGTTCATTAGGCCCTATCTGATACAAGCCGGACACAGTCTCTGTTATGCTTTTGACTACAGAAGGTTAACCTGACTGCTGACAGGTAACTCAAGCAGGCTACCCTTCCTGTTTTCCAAACCGAACTGGCACTATCGTATGGCCCCCCTGCTTGAACTGAAAAATATCGAGTGCCGGCATCGCGGTCATGCTGTGGTCAGTGACTTCTCCTTGCATGTCAACAAGGGTGATTTGTTGTGCCTGCTTGGACCCAGTGGTTGTGGCAAAACTACGGTTTTGCGGGCCATCGCCGGTTTCCAGGCCGTTCAGCAAGGCGACATCCTGCTACGCGAACGCCGGGTCTCATATCCCGGCTATACCTTGGCTCCGGAGAAGCGCCGTATTGGCATGGTATTTCAGGACTATGCCCTGTTCCCCCATATGAATGTTTGCCACAACATCTGTTTCGGACTGCGCGAGCTGGGCACGGCGCAAAAACGCAAGGTGAGTGATGAAATGCTGGACATTGTCGGTCTAACCGGGATGGGGAAACGCTACATCCACGAACTGTCCGGTGGCCAGCAGCAACGTGTCGCCTTGGCCCGCGCCCTGGCACCGCGCCCGGACCTGATCCTGCTGGATGAGCCGTTCTCCAATCTGGACGTGGACATGCGAGAACGACTCAGCTCTGAAGTGCGCCAGATTCTTAAACAACAACACACCACCGGCATTATGGTTACCCATGACCAGCACGAGGCCTTCGCAGTGGGTGATCAGATCGGCGTCATGGATGAAGGCAGAATGCTGCAACGGGATACGGCGTATAACCTGTATCACTCGCCGGAGAACCGGTTCGTGGCTGACTTTATTGGTCAGGGGGTATTCGTCAAGGGTACCTTGACCAGCCCGGATACAGTCAAAACCGACATCGGGGTTATCCAGGGAGATCGCGCATATGATTTACCCACTGGCAGCAAGGTGGAATTGCTATTAAGACCGGACGATATTGTGCTGGATGAACACGGCGAGCTGACCGGCAAGATCACCCAGCGGGCTTTCAAGGGCGCAGAAATCATGTACACCCTGGAAATAAAACCGGGTCTGGAACTGTTATCGCTGATCCCAAGCCATCATGACTACCAGCTTGGTGAACAGGTGCGGATCAGGCTGGCACCGGATCATATGGTTGCTTTTCCAGCGGTATAGCTACCATTAGCCCTCGTCATTACCACGGGCATGTGATTCAACCTTGTCCAAACTGGTGTGGCGCACATTCTTGCCCTTAACGAGATAGATAACATATTCACTGATATTCTGGGCGCGATCTCCAATCCGTTCCAGGGCGCGCGCTGACCACATCACATCCACAACGTGTGGAATAGAACGTGGATCTTCCATCATATAGGTAATCAGTTCGCGCAGAATGCTCTCATAGGCGCGATCTGCCTTGATATCAGAACGTGCGACACGAACAGCCGCCTCTGTATCCATCCGCGCAAAAGCGTCCAGTGCATTGTGTAACATACCCAATACATGTTCGCCCAGATGCTGGATACCCAGCAACATCTTGCTTTCACCGCCGGTCTCTGCGAAATGCAGTGCCATCCGGCCTATGCGTTCTGCTTCATCGCCGATTCGTTCCAGATCGGTAATTGTTTTGATAGAAGCCATAACCAGCCGCAGATCAGATGCAGCAGGCTGACGTCGGGCAAGGATCTGAACACTTTCTTCATCAATAGCCACTTCCATGGCGTTAACCTTATAGTCATTGGTGATGACGACTTCCGCCAGTTCCGCATTAATATCACTTAGGGCCCGGAGGGCATCAGTTAATTGCTGCTCAACAAGCCCTCCCATTGTCAGTACACGGTTTCGAATATCCTCCAGCTCTTCATTGTATTGCTGGGAAATATGTGTCCCGAGATGTGTCTTGTCCATGTTGAGAGTCCTGAATTATTAAGGTCAATAAAATACGAAATGGCGTGGTTTGACTAACCATAACGCCCAGTTATGTAATCTTCGGTCTGTGTTTGTGCAGGATTTGTAAATAATGTATTCGTATCCGCATATTCCACCACTTCGCCCAAATACATAAAAGCGGTCATATCCGAAACACGGGCCGCTTGTTGCATATTATGCGTTACTATAACAATAGTATATTTGTCCTTTAATTCGTAAATCAGTTCCTCAATCTTGAGCGTGGAGATGGGATCCAGTGCTGAAGCTGGCTCATCGAGCAACAATACTTCGGGTTCCACGGCAATTGCCCGCGCAATCACCAACCGTTGTTGCTGGCCACCGGATAATCCCAGTGCATTGTCTTGCAGACGATCCTTGACTTCGTCCCACAACGCCGCACCCCGCAAGGCATTCTCGACGCTTTCGTCTATTTTGCGTCTGTCCTTGACGCCAAGAATGCGTAATCCGTAAGCCACATTCTCGTAAATGGTCTTGGGGAACGGATTGGGTTTCTGAAACACCATGCCCACCCGTCGACGCAAGTCAGCTACGTTCAGGGTGCGGGAATATATATCTTCCTCATCAAGACTGATAAGACCCTCGATGCGTATATTGTCGATCAAGTCATTCATCCGATTAAAGCATCGCAACAAGGTAGACTTTCCGCAACCACTTGGACCGATAAACGCAGTCACGCGGTGGCGGGGTATTTCCATATTAACCTTGTTTAAGGCCTGCTTGTCACCATAATACAGGTCCAGGTCAACAACCTTGATAGTCGTCTCATACTCAACCCTGTTCCGGCCAGAATCTGATCTCTCAAGATTATTGATGTTGATCCCATGGGTTAACGGAATTTCACTTTTCATATTCGTGTCCTGCATGTTCTGTTCGATTTCCATCATAAATGGTTGCCTAATTTTCCAATGCCCGGTATTTTTCGCGCAAGTGGTTGCGGACATAAATCGCGGCAAGATTGAGCAATACAATCACTATAATAAGCAACAATGATGTTGCGTAGACCAATGGTCGCGCCGCTTCAACATTCGGGCTCTGAAAGCCAACATCATAGATATGAAATCCAAGATGCATAAATTTACGATCCATGTGCAAATAGGGAAAGTTACCGTCCAGAGGGAGTGAGGGAGCCAGTTTAACAACCCCCACCAGCATTAACGGAGCGACTTCACCCGCTGCACGGGCTACAGCCAGGATGAGGCCGGTCATCATGGCAGGCGACGCCATCGGAATCACAATGCGCCAAAGTGTCTCCGCCCTGGTCGCACCCAATGCCATGCTCCCTTCACGGATCGAACTGGGAATGCGGGCCAAACCTTCCTCGGTAGCCACGATAACCACCGGCAGGGTGAGAATCGCCAGCGTTAATGAAGCCCACAGAAGCCCCGGGGTGCCAAAGGTCGGTGCGGGTTGTGCTTCGGGAAAAAACAGGGTGTCGATATTGCCGCCCAGGAAATACACAAAGAATCCCAGACCAAATACCCCATAGACAATCGACGGTACACCAGCGAGATTATTTACCGCAATACGGATCAGCCGGATTAATAGCCCCTGCTTTGCATACTCGCGCAAGTAAACTGCCGCCACCACACCGAAGGGTGTCACAATGACTGACATCAGCAAGACCATCATGACCGTCCCAAAGATAGCCGGAAAAATTCCGCCCTCGGTATTCGCTTCACGCGGCTCGTCACTGACAAATTCCCAGAGCTTTTCGAAATAGAATCCGATTTTCTGCCATAACCCCATGGCATTGGGATAGTGAACCCGCACCACTTTCGCAAGTGGGAGGGTAATTTCCTGACCCGTGATCGTGGTAACAATGATACTGTCGCGCCGGCTCTGGACGATAAGCTCGGTCATTTTCTCGCGTAATTGCTTATATTTCTGTTCGAGTGATTTGGCCTCTTCTTCCAGCGCCGCATAGGCGGATGGATCCTTGACTCCCTTCAGTTCAAGGCCGCGTTTTTTCAGGCGCAACTTCTCTAACTGAAAATTGATAGCGCCAATTTCATGCTTCTGAATACTTCGCACCTGGTGAAATAGATCAACGGATCTTGCCAGGCGCGCTGGTAGAAGTTTTTTGGCCTCGGCTCCTTCAGCAATGACATTGCCGTTTTCAGTTATTGATTTCAGGTGGCCATAAAAATTACCCCACTCACGACGCTCGACAACCAGTACATCTTCCGGGTACGTCACCTCGGTCAGAAATGGCTCCATCACCAGCTTGAAATCTGCACCATAGATATCGCGATTGCCCACCTTGATCAAATAGCGGGTTACCTCGCTGTCGCCTTCTATGGTGTAGCCGGAATCCCGTGCTCGGCTGGCGGGAATTATTTCCACCGTATCGATCTCTCCGAGCACCGGGATCTCCTGGCCATTGGACTCACGGTAATGTCCCTCAAGGACATCGCTGGGCCAGAAATAAACCAGCCCGCGGGCGGAAATAAGGCCGATCAGACCTATCACCATCAAAACACTGATCGATACGGCACCGGCATTAAGCCAGATCCAGGGCGCGCCACTCTTGTACCATTCTTTTGTTCGTTGCCGCATTATCGTTCCTAAAGGTTGCTATAGCGTTTACGTAAGCGCTGGCGCACTATTTCTGCCAACGTATTAACCATGAACGTAAAGGCGAACAATACAAGTGCTGCAAGAAACAGGACCCGGTAATGGGTACTGCCAACTTCCGATTCCGGCATTTCGACCGCGATATTTGCCGATAATGTCCGCATCCCTTCAAATATATTGAAATCCATCACCGGCGTATTGCCGGTGGCCATCAACACGATCATGGTCTCGCCAACGGCACGACCCAGTCCAATCATCACGGCAGAGAAAATGCCCGGACTGGCAGTCAATAACACCACTCGCATCATGGTCTGCCAGGGGGTAGCGCCCAACGCTAGCGAACCCCTGACCAGGTGACTGGGCACAGCAAAAATGGCGTCTTCAGTAATCGAGAATATGGTCGGTATAACGGCGAAGCCCATCGCCAGACCCACCACAATGGAATTACGTTGATCGTAGTTGATACCCAGCTCCTGCTTTAACCAGACACGGATATCCCCGCCAAACAGGCTGGTCTCCAGCCAGGGGCTGGCTTCGATACTGACGTACGCCAGAAGAATAATGACCGGCACCAGCAGGGCGGCTTCCCAGCCATCGGGAATACGATGTCGGACAGCCGCGGGTAAAAAGTGCCAGCTCCAGGCGGCAAACAATAATCCGAAGGGCATCACTATCAGCAGGGTAAAAATTCCCGGCAAATTGTTTTCGACAAATGGTGCCAGCCACAGCCCGGCCAGAAAACCAAGAATAACCGTTGGCAAGGCTTCCATAATTTCGATGGTCGGTTTGACGACCTGACGCAGGCGGGGCGACATGAAATGTGCCGTAAAAATTGCGCCCATGATTGCCAGTGGCATGGCAATCAGCATGGCATAAAATGCGGCCTTGAGCGTGCCGAATGAAATCGGGATCAGACTCAGCTTGGGTTCGAAGTCATTACTTGCCGAGGACGATTGCCAGACATACTCAGGCTCGGGGTAACTTTCATACCAGACCTTGCCCCACAGGGACGACCAGGATACTTCCGGGTATTCGTTATGGATTTTATAAAAATGGATTTGATCCCGGTCCCGCAGCAACATGGCATTGGAACGCGGCGCCAGCGCCGCCTGCAAGATAGGCTTGTCCGAGACCGACTCTACCAGTAAGGTGCGATGCGCGGTTGTGTGGAACAGACCAACCTTGCCCGTTCGATCGGTTGCCAGGAAACCCTTGCGTTCCTGCTCCTGGACAATCGTGTTCACTGGTGTCTTGAAATCATCAAAATCCCGGATGCGGGTCAACACCCGCTTACCGTTTTCGTCCCGGACCGGAAACCACTGCACAATATCCCCATCCGAGGCACCTGCCAGCAAAGAAATATCGCCGGCCAGAAAGGTCAGACTGGTGAGTGTGGCCGGCTGGCTGACCAACGAGACTTTCTGCAACAACTCCGGGGCTTCTTCCCAGTCACTGATGTTATAAAACGACAACTCGCCCGCGTCGGTGGCCACAAACAAATCCCGTTGCAGTTTGCCCACCAGTAGGAAAGCCACCTCATCCCGTGGCCGGGGTATATGGGTGTACAAAGACTGCCAGGTGACCGTTTCTTCAAGTAGCGATTCTTCCTTGGCCAGGTGCACGATTGGTAATGTTTCCGCCTCAGTGACCGCAGCCAGCGTGGCCTGTTCCTCATCGAGTTGGATGGCAAGTTTCAGCAGGGGTAAGCCATCGGGGTCGACCACGATCGGTTTTTCCCCCAGGGGATATTCCACAACGGGCGTAATGAGTCGCTTGTCATCCGGATAACTGATGCGATACGCATGCCGGAATACCAGCGCACTACCGTCTGACAGACCGAGGGCCAGCACGCCGGTGGTTGGATCCGATCGCCCCAAACTGGTCACGGTTCGTCCTTCCGGTACGGCCAACCTGACTTCCTTGACGGGTGTACCATCAACCGTATTGAAAAATACCAGCTTACCGTTCCGATCCAGCAGCATCCCAATCTCTGCCTGCTCCTCTATGGAGAAATATACCGGTTCGGTATCGCTGGCAGGCAGTGCATAACTGGCGACCTTGTTGATAGTGGCCGGCTCGAACATGGGCAGAACCACGTACACCAGATACACGGCTATCAGGACAATCGCTACGATGACACCAATGCCGCCAACCGCAACCATATGCTGGGCCAGGCGATCCTTCAGCATGCGCCAGCGCAACATAAGCTCGGAAGAGGCGGGGTTTGTCATACTGGCTGAGTCCTGATCGGGAGGGATTATTAAGGTTGGCTGCGAAGCATAGTGTGTGTTTGTGACAAAATTGTGACACTCCGACCGGGGCGCTGTCACGCCCCGGCGACTGCCCGGAAACAATGGAATATCCTTACCCAATCAATGACTTGCCATCCCTGGCAAGTGAGCGGCATCCTTTTCCCTGTGCTCGTATAAACAGTCTACTGGTTACATGTGACAGGATAATGAAACACAAAAAAACCCCGCCAGTGGCGGGGTCTAAGGGTCCAGACTGGACAGACCTTTATTTCAGCTTGGCCAGCTCCGCTTCGGCAACCGCGGCAGGCAGTGGAATGTAGCCATCCTTGACGACAACCATCTGCCCCTGCTTGGACAGGACCATCTTGATAAACTCGCGTTCCAGTGGTGCCAGTGGCTTGTTGGGCTGCTTGTTGACATAGATGTACAGAAAGCGCGCCAAGGGGTATGTACCGTTCAGGGCATTCTCGTTGCTTGCGTCAATAAACGGTTTACCGGCTTTCTTGGTCAACGGTACGGCACGCACACCTGAGGTCTTGTAACCGATACCCGAGTAGCCAATACCGTTCAGGGACGAGGTGACGGACTGGACCACCGAAGCGGAACCCGGTTGTTCGTTTACAGAACTCTTGTAGTCACCCTTGCACAACGCCTTTTTCTTGAAATATCCATAGGTACCGGATACCGAATTGCGACCATAAATCTGGATCTTTTGATTAGCCCAGTTCCCGGTTAAACCTAAGTCACCCCAGGTGCTGATGTCCTTGGGGAATCCACACTTGCGGGTGGAAGAAAAAACGGCATCCACTTCCGGAATTGTCATGCCCTTGATGGGATTGTCCTTATTGACATAAACCGCCAATGCATCCAGCGCGACACGGATTTCAGTCGGTTTGTAACCGTATTTCTCTTCAAACTTCTGCAGTTCCTTGGACTTCATCTTGCGGCTCATCGGACCCAGGTTGGATGTTCCCTCGGTCAGGGCGGGCGGCGCTGTTGAAGAACCGGCGGCCTGGATCTGGATATTAACGTTGGGATACACCCGCTTGTACTCCTCAGCCCACAGGGTCATCAGGTTGGCGAGGGTATCGGAGCCAACGCTGCTGAGGTTACCGGACACTCCACTACTCCGCTGATAGCTCGGTAGGCTGGAATCCACCTTGGCGCCAGCAGCGAAAACCGTGCCACTAAGTGCGACCGACAGGCCAATCGCGGATGCCATAATCAGTTTCTTGTCAAACATTGAGTTCACTCCTCATCAGGAAAAATTGTAACGCACCCGCACTCTAATGTTGGACTGTGACAATTGCATGAAATAAATGTGACAGAAAAATGACAGCACGAATGTGTACCCACTGTCGCGAAGGCTCGGCGGTCCAGGTTAAACCACACCGGCCTGTTTCGAAGCGTCCTTGTAAACCACCAGCGTGGGGGGGAAATCACAGGTGAAAGTACTGCCCCGGCCCGTCTCGCTCTTGATTTTTAGCTGGCCGTGGTTGGATTGCATGGCATGTTTGACAATGGCCAGACCCAGACCCGATCCCCCGGTCGCCCGGGAACGGGCCACATCGACACGGTAAAACCGCTCTGTGAGGCGTGGGATGTGATGGGCGGCAATCCCGACCCCGGTATCCTGAACCTCGAAATGGGCTCCGGCAGCATCCGCATGCCAGCGAACCCAGATGGTCCCGCCAGGCGGCGTGTAGTTAACCGCATTCATCACCAGATTTGTGAATATGCTTTCCAACTCTTTGGGATCACCGCGTAAATAGACATTTTCATCAACCTTGAAAATCAGGTTATGTTTCATGTCACCGCTGACGATCCCGGCTTCTTCACGCAGGCTGGCCAACATCTGCCCGACATTAATGACTTCTCGCTTGATGCTGCTACGTTCATTTTCCAGACTGGACAATAACATCAGGTCTTCGGTGAGATGCCGCATTCTGTGGCTCTGCTGAGCCATATTCTGCAGGGCGCGGTGTAACTGCTCGTCATCCTTGCTGAGTTCAAGCAGGTTTTCGATATACCCGCTTAGCACTGTCAGCGGGGTACGCAATTCATGAGAGATGTTCGCGACAAAATCACGCCGCATTTGATCCGACTGCTCCATGATCGTGACATCCCGCAATAAAACCAGCTCCTGATCCTTGCCATAGGGAATAATGCGGATATTTAGTCTGAGCTGGGGATTTTTGGGAGAAGGCACCATCACGTCCGGCGTGTCCAGTTCCCCGTTGACGTAGGCGGTAAACTGCGGATGGCGAATCAGATTATTCATTCGCTGCCCGACATCCTGCGGATACTGAAGGTGTAGCAAGGCCTGGGCAGCGCTGTTCCACCATTCTATGCCGCCACCGGTCTGCAGGATAATAATCCCGTCCGGCATAGCACCGGTGGTCTCGCGGAACCGGCTGAGTAATTTAACCAGGCGCTTGCTGCGTTTACGGCTCCGTTGCTGGAGACGGTAAATGCCGTTGAACAATTCACCCCACAGCCCTGTGGACTGGGGAGGAGCGTATTTCTTGCCCTTTTGCAGCCAGATTTCCATTCGCTGCAAGTTATAGAAGTACCACCCGAGATAGGCCAGCGTGTAGATCAGCAGGACGAGGGTAATTTCGCCCAGCAACAGGCCGATCACAGCGGCAACCAGCCCCAGCCAGAAAAACTGGAGCAACTCTTTGATCCAGGCGTTGGGCATTTTCCTCTAAATCTGTTTGGAAAACCGGTATCCGGCACCCCTCACCGTCTGAACATGGCGGTCAAAGCCGAATGGCTCCAAGGCCTTGCGCAGGCGGCGAATATGAACATCGACAGTACGATCTTCAATATACACATTATCGCCCCAGACCTGATCAAGCAACTGATTCCGGCTATAAACGCGTTCTGGATGGGTCATAAAAAAATTGAGCAAGCGGAATTCTGTCGGTCCGAGATCCAGCGGCTGGCCGTTAACACGCAAACGGTGACTGGCGGTATCCATTTCCAAGCCATTGATTTCTATGACCTCAATTTCAGGTTGCAGGCGACTGCGCCGCAGCACGGCCTGCATCCGCGCCAGTAACTCCTGGGTGGAAAAAGGCTTGGTGATATAATCATCCGCGCCGGCCTCGAAGCCCTTGAGCTTGTTTTCTTCCTCGGTGCGGGCGGTGAGCATGATTACCGGCAAATGGCGGGTGGCGTCCTCGCGGCGCAGGCGGCGGGCGAATTCGACCCCACTGATACCGGGCAGCATCCAGTCGAGTAACACCAGATCCGGATTTTGTGCCAGCATCTCGGTAGCCTCTCGGGCGTCGACAGCCTCGAGGACGGTGTAACCGGCCCGGTGCAGGGTAAAACTCAACATTTCGCGGATAGCGTCTTCATCTTCGACGATGAGAATCTTGCCGGCAGTATTTTCAGTCATACCCGGGACACCACTGGCAGAAAGATAAGAGTTGTCACGGCCTTGAAAGGGGTTTGTTTTCATAATGAAACATTTAATCTACCCAATATTACACAGATATGACAAATGTACCGACTTTTACGGGCATGAAACCCCGAAATGTGAAATACCACGCATACCATTTCAACCTGACTACTTCCTTCCTGCCCGCTCCTTTATGTAATATGGTTGATTATCACGATTGTAATCCCGGGAAAGTATTTTGAAAAAGAACATTATATTTCTACTGGTCCTGCTGTTGCCGCTCCTGGTTGAGGCCGCGGAGGTACGGTATGTGAGCGATGAACTTAAAATCACCCTGCGCACCGGGCAGGGCAGCCAGTACCAAATCCTGAAAACCCTACCGTCCGGTAGCCGGGTGGAACTGCTGGAAACCGGCGAAGAAGGCTACAGCTTGGTGCGTACTGATGACGACATTGAGGGGTGGGTGCTGACACGTTTTCTGGTCGACACGCCTATCGCCAGGGATCAACTGGCTGCGGCCCTGCAAAAACAGGAGCGACTGATCGCTCAAAACAGTCAGTTCAAGCAGGAACAGGCCGATCTTAAAAAACAGAATGCGGACCTGAGCTCCGAACTTCAGAAGCTGAAAAGCGACCAGCAATCCACCGACCAGGAACTTGAAAAGCTGAAACAGGTCGCTGCCAAACCCATTTTGCTTGATCAGCAGAACCAGGACCTAAAACAACAAAATGTCTCCCTGGAAAAGGAACTGCAGTTGGTCCAGCAGGAGAACCAGGTTTTGCGAAACCGCGCCAATCGCGACTGGTTCATCGCCGGCGCCGGTGTCCTGCTGGGTGGTATGCTGCTCGGCCTGTTCATTCCCAAACTTCGCTGGCGCAAAAAAAGCAACTGGTAAATCCACAAACCAGCATCTTTACTCCTGCGGCCCGTATCGCCGTCGGTTTTTTATCCTCCCGAGAAAGATCAGCATGTGATTTTTTCGATCCGTGCTGTCATACTATCGCCTTGATTTAACTGAATAATATAACTCGCTTGCGCCATGGCAAAACCGACCACACCCGACTGCCACAACTTCGTTGCCTGGTTCCGGAATTCCTCGCCATATATCAAGGCATTCCGGCAAAGGACTTTCGTGGTCGCCTTTGGAGGGGAAATGCTGGCCGAAGGTCAGTTCACCTCGCTGATGCATGATCTGGCCCTGCTCAACAGCCTGGGGGTCAGACTGGTATTGGTGCACGGTACGCGACCCCAGATCGAACAGTGCATCCAGCAATATAGTGCAGACATGCAATACGAACATGGCCTGAGGGTCACTGACGATACTGCTCTGGCCTGTGCCAAACAGGCCGCCGGCACTGTACGGGTTGATATTGAGGCACTGCTATCCACGGGCCTGACCAATTCGCCCATGTCCGGCGCCAACATTCGCGTGGTCTCGGGTAATTATGTAACAGCTCAGCCTCTCGGAATCAGGCATGGTGTCGATTACCGCCATACCGGCGAGGTCCGTCGCATCGATAGTAACGCTATTCATCAGCACCTGGCGGAAGGTGCCCTGGTGCTGCTCTCGCCGCTGGGTTACTCCCCGACCGGCGAAGTTTTTAATCTCGGCATGCAGGATGTAGCCACCGCCGCTGCCGCCCAGTTACAGGCCGACAAGTTGATTTATCTGGTCGACGGCAAAGGCGTCACCGATAACCGTCGTCGCTTGTTGCGTGAACTGACCCTGCAACAGGCCGAGCAGCTACTGGCGGGTAAACACAAGCTGAACCAGGATGCCGTTAATGCACTGCAAAGCGCCGTGACCGCGTGTCGGCATGACGTACCACGTTGCCATATTCTCAGCCGCCAGGTGGATGGCGCCCTGTTGCTGGAACTGTTCAGCCGGGATGGTTGCGGCACCCTGATCATGCAGGATCCCTTCGAGGACACCCGCCAGGCGTGCCTGGCGGATATCGGCGGCATTCTGGAACTGATCCAGCCACTGGAAGCTGACGATATTCTGGTGCGACGGTCGCGGGAACGGCTGGAAATGGAAATCGATCATTTCACCGTAGTCGAGCGAGACGGCACGATTATCGCTTGCGCCGCCCTGTATCCCTTCATCCGGGGACGGATCAGCGAACTTGCCTGCCTGGCCGTGCACCCCGATTACCGCAATCAGGGACGGGGCGATGCCCTGCTCCGCTACATCGAACGCCAATCGCGGCAACTGGGCGTCCAGCGTCTGTTCGTGCTTACCACGCGCACCTCACACTGGTTCCGGGAACGGGGTTTCAGATCCGGAAGCCTGGACACGCTACCGGTGAAACGGCGGCAACTGTATAACTATCAGCGCAAGTCCCGGGTCTATATCAAGGACATCGACTGAGGCATGTGCGCGTCGTGAACACGCCGCCCGGCGTACCGCCTGTACGGCCATTTTTAAAATGGGCCGGGAACAAGTACCGTCTCCTGCCTCGCATTCATGCCATGCTCCCGACAGGATCGCGGCTTATCGAACCCTTTGCCGGCTCCGGTGCGGTGTTTCTCAACACCCGGTTTGAACATTACCTGCTCACCGACACCAACGCCGACCTCATTAACCTGTACACCATCCTTCAAGAGGAAGGGCCGACGTTTATTCGTAGCTGCCGCCGTTATTTCAGCGGCGAGCACAATAACGCCGAGAGTTATTACCACTTCCGCGACAGGTTTAACCACAGCACGAACCTGCGTAACAAAGCAGCCCTGTTCGTTTACCTCAACCGCCATGGTTACAACGGACTGTGTAGATACAACGCCAGTGGTGGATATAATGTGCCGTTCGGCCGGTATAAACGCCCCTACTTTCCGGAGCGGGAAATGCTGGCTTTTCATGCCAAGGCGCACCGGGCACGATTCGAATTGGGGTCATTCGAACAGACTATTCGGCAGGCCGGACCCGGTGATGTGATCTACTGCGACCCGCCCTACGTCCCATTGTCCCGCTCAGCCAGTTTCACTGCCTACAGTGCCGGCGGATTTGATCTGGGGCGACAGGAACAACTGGCACAACTGGCCGAAGAGGCCGCGGTGCGTGGTATACCGGTGCTGGTTTCCAATCACAACACGGCGTTCACCCGCAACGCCTACCGGAACGCGAGTCTGCTCAGAAAATTTCATGTGCAACGCTATATCAGCTGTAATGGACAACAGAGAAATCATGCCGGGGAAGTGCTGGCGTTGTTTGACTAGAGTCGTTGTAACAAAAATGGTGATTCAGATTTCGCTGTCAGGCGGGACGACCTTCAATACCTCTTCAATTGTGGTCTGACCCTGGGCGATCTTCTTGGCACCAGCGATACGCAACTGGGTCATGCCTTCGGCAATGGCCGCCCGGCGGACTGCGACCGCATCGCTGTCGGGCTGGATATTCTCGCGCAGGCTTGGGGTCATGCGCATCATCTCGTACAATCCTGACCGACCAAGATAGCCGGTACCCCGGCACTCATCACACCCCACCGCCTGGTAATACTGTGCCTCGCCACTCAGTGTGTAGGGCGTGGTCAATGCACGCCACATATCCGCATCGATCTCACCCGGTTGCTTGCAGTGTGGGCACAGGGTACGGGTTAACCGTTGTGCCATAACGCCCAACAACACGGCATTGATTAAATAGGCCGGAACCCCGATTTCTCGCAACCGCGGAATCGCCGCCGCTGAATCGTTGGTGTGCAGGGTTGACAGGACCAGGTGGCCCGTCAGTGCGGCCTGGATTGCCATTTCTGCGGTTTCCCGATCGCGGATCTCGCCGATCATGATGATGTCGGGATCCTGCCGTAGCAAGGTGCGGATCCCGGCCGCAAAATCCACGCCGATATTGTGCTGCACCTGCATCTGGTTAAATTCAGGCACGATCATTTCAATGGGATCTTCCACTGTGCAGACATTGACTTCCGGCTTGGCCAGCTGACGCAAGGTAGAATACAGGGTCGTGGTCTTGCCCGAGCCAGTTGGTCCGGTCACCAGAATGATGCCATGTGGCTGGGTCACCATCTGGTTCCAGTTGGCAATGTCCCGCTCGCCAAAACCCAGTGCTGCAAAATCCTTCACCAGGACTTCCGGATTGAAAATTCGCATTACCAGTTTTTCACCAAACGCAGTCGGCATGGTAGACAGGCGCAACTCGATTTCATCACCGGTATGCATCTTGGTCTTGATACGGCCATCCTGTGGGCGGCGTTTCTCCACCACGTCCATGCGACCCAGCACCTTGATGCGACTAGTTACCGCCGTCATGACCGCTGGCGGCATGTCATAAACATTCTGCAGGACACCATCGATACGGAAACGGATATGTCCCGCTTTGCGGCGAGGCTCCATGTGTATGTCCGAGGCACGCTGGTCAAAGGCATACTGCAGCAGCCAGTCCACGATCTGAACGATATCCTGATCGTTGGCATCCAGCCGACCAGATTTGCCCAACTCCACCAGCTGTTCAAAGTTGCTGATGCCAGGTGCAGTATGCCCATCCTTGTCAGAGGTTGCGCGCTGAATCGAGTGACTAACACTGAAAAATTCATCCAGGTAACGGGCAATATCCAGCGGGTTGGCAATCACGCGTTCAATCTGCAAGTTGTTTATGTGTGCAAGCTCGCGTTCCCAATCACGCACATGGGGTTCGGCGGTAGCGATCACAACTTTGTGCTCATTCACCATTACCGGCAGGATCTTGTGCCGGTTAGCATAAGCATAAGACATGATTCCGGTTACCGCAGTCACGTCAACTTTCAAGGGATCGATGCGAAAGTATTCCAACCCGGCGTATTGCGCCAGCCACTGGGACAGGACTTCAAGATCCAGAATTCGGCCCGGCATTTTCTGATCTTCCCATTCCTGCTGTGCAAGCATAACGAGCGGATGAATATCCAGCTTGCCGGTACGGGCCGGAATAAGAAACTGATCTGCCGCTACCCGTGACAATCGTTCATCGGCCACAAGTTCCCGGACAATTTCGTGCAAGCTGAGATGGTGATCAGAGCCAATCGTATGTGTTTGGATTTGCATTTCCCGTAGCTATTTTATTTACCGGCGCGAACCAGTCCACCCATGCCGGCTTTCTCAAGCGTATCATTCAAGAAACTGCGAATGGTGTGCACATCCTCCATTACCAGCACTTCACTGAGGATCTCGGCAGCAAGGTCGCGCGTAATATTCCGGATCACCCACTTTACGCGCACCAGACTTGAAACACTCATGCTCAGGCTGTCGATCCCCATGCCAAGCAGCAGGATTGCAGCGGCAGGATCACCGGCCATTTCACCACATACACTCACCGGTTTGCTGTGTACCCGGGCGCTGTCGACCACCTGCAACATGGCCCGAATCACTGAAGGATGCAAAGAATCATAAAGTTCCGCCACGCGGGCGTTATTGCGATCTACCGCCAGCAGGTACTGGGTCAGGTCATTGGTACCAATCGACAGAAAGTCTACCCGTCGCGCCAGACTGCCGGCCTGATACACCGCTGACGGTACTTCGATCATGACCCCGACCCGTGGCATGGTTAGCTCCAGTCCGTCTTCCAGCAGTTCACCATAGGCCTGGTGGATCAGGGCCAGGGAATCATGGAGTTCCGCAACGTCGCTAATCATGGGTAGCATAATATTGAGATTATCCAACCCTACACTGGCCCGCATCATGGCGCGGATCTGAACCAGGAAAATTTCCGGATGATCGAGGGAAATCCGGATCCCCCGCCAGCCCAGAAACGGGTTGTCCTCCTTGATCGGGAAATAGGGCAACGATTTGTCACCGCCTATATCCAGGGTACGTAATATCACTGGCCGTGGCGCCAATGCTTCCAGCACCGATCGATAGATGTTGCATTGCTCGTCTTCACCCGGGAAGCGCTGGCGAATCATAAAAGGAAATTCGGTGCGGTATAGCCCAATCCCTTCCGCGCCACTTGCCAGCGTCGGGGCCAGATCAGACAACAGACCAGTGTTCGCATACAGGGCAATGTGCTCGCCATCCGGCGTTACCGATGGTAAGCCCTTGAGGCCCTGCAATTCATCTGTCAGGGCCTTTTCGTCACTGGTGAGTCTCTCGAACTCCTGCCGGATCAGATCATTGGGCGCTACGAAGACGCGCCCCGAATACCCGTCCGCGATCAATTCCACACCATCCAACCCGCCAACCGGCAAGTCGGCCACACCCATTACCGCTGGCACGCCCAGGGCACGGGCCAGGATCGCTACATGTGATGTACGCGAACCACGCACCGAAACGACTCCCACCAGTTTGTCCGGTGGTACCTCGGCCAACATCGGGGCCGTCACCTCCTCGGCCACCACCACGGTTCGATCATAAAAATGGGGTTCGGCCTGCGCCTTGTCCTGCAAATAGCTGAAAATGCGGCGTCCCAGATCCCGGATGTCTTCCACCCGCTCGCGCAAATAATTGTCTTCCATCTGGTTGAAGACATGCTCATGTTCTTCGATGGTCTGGCGCAAGGCGCCGGGGGCCCAGTTGCCTGCTTCAATACGGTTCCGGGTCACACCGGTAAACGAATTGCTCTCCAGCATCAGGGTATAGACATCAAACAGGGCATGTTCCTCGGGCGGTAACACATCATGCAAGCGTTCAGCCATGGCGGCGATGTCTTTTTTGACCGAGTTAACAGCCTGGTCGAAGGCAATCAGTTCGGCGGTTACGTTGTCTACTTGGCGATCGGGAATAGCGTGGATGTCCGCATAGGGATACATGACTCTGGCAGTTCCGATAATTACCCCTGGCGCCCCGGGCTGTCCGAGCAGGCTACGATGGCCATCAATTGCCTGCATGCTGTCGTCAATACCACTGATGCCTCCGCTGGCCTCGGCATGGGCTATCGCCCCTGCCAGCTGCGCGGCAACCGTGATCAGCAGGGTTTCGGAATCTTCATCGAAATGACTGCGTTGCTTGCGTTGCACCACCAGCACCCCGACTACGTTCCGGTGATGGATGATCGGCACACCCAGGAAAGCATGAAATTTTTCTTCCCCGGTATCAGGAAAATAACGGTAATGGGCGTGGGCCGGGGCATCATCCAGGTTCACCTGCTCGGCCCGACGTGCCACCAGCCCGATCAGACCTTCATTCCGGTTCAGCCTGACCTGGCCGACTGCCTGAGGTAGCAGGCCGTTGGTCGCCATCAGTACATACTGCTCATTACTGACATCGGCCAGATACACAGAACAAACATCGGCATTAATAATCTGTTTGACACGTTCGACAATGATCGCCAGTGCCTGCTCAAGATTACGGGCAACATTGACTTCCTGAATCAGACGGCGCAGCGTATCAAGCATAGATGCATTAACTACTGGTCTGAAAAAAAGACCGCCCAATAACTTTCAGCGCGGTATAAGTCCAGACAGGTGGTCCAAAAGTTGCCCGATAAATACCGGGCCCGAAAGGCGGACCCGTCAGGATCCGCAGGGTAGTGATTATTTTGTTTTTGCCTGAATCAACGGCACCAGTTCCTCCAGCGCACGCTGATAAACTTCGCGTTTAAATTCGATGACTTCATTGACCGGTGCGTCGTAACTGACCCATCGCCAATGATCGAACTCGGGCTTCTCGGTCGCATCCAGCCGTAGCCGGCCTTCCGGTCCGACCAGTTTGAGCAGGAACCAGAGCTGCTTCTGACCAATACAGGTCGGCTTGTTGCGGTTACGAACGAAACGCTTGGGCAGACGATAGCGCAGCCAGTTGCGCGTGCAACCCACCAGCTCCACATCGTCGGGCCTGAGACCGATTTCCTCGCCCAACTCACGGTACAGTGCCTGCTCGGGCGTTTCCTCGGCACGAATGCCGCCCTGTGGAAACTGCCAGGCATTTTCACCAATACGTCTCGCCCAGAACAATTCGCCACGCGGGTTAAACAGGATAATCCCGACATTGTGCCGGTAGCCTTCCCTATCAATCACTTGCGTTTCCTAATTCGCGAAGGTTCTCAGATTGTTCCATACTCCGGTCACAACGGCAAATAGACCTGCTTTCGATTCAGGCTTAACTCGCCTTGTCTCCGGTCTTATAAGTTACTGTTTTAATTATATATTCACCGATACCCGTGCGTAGTGCGGTATGATGGGAGGATTGATATCAAACCTGGGAAGCCACAGCGTGCCACTGGCAATATTCGACCTCGATAACACCCTGCTGGCCGGGGACAGCGACTATGGTTGGGGCCGGTTCCTGGTCGATCAGGGGATGGTGGATGGCGCAGCCTATGAACGCGAAAACCTGCGCTTCTACCAGGAATATCAGGCCGGTAACCTGGATATCCTTGAATACCTCAGTTTCAGCCTTGCACCCTTGAGTCGCATCGATCCGACACAACTGGCCCACTTGCAACGGCAATTCCTGGCCGAGGTTGTGCGCCCCATGATCACCGGGGCGTCTCGCCAGGTACTGGATTTGCACCGTGCACGCGATGATACCCTGCTCATAATTACCGCCACCAATACCTTTATCACGGCTCCGATTGCGCAGGAACTGGGGGTGGACTTGCTGATCGCCACCGAGGCAGAGCAACGTGAAGGCCGCTACACAGGTCGCGTTGCCGGTACACCCTGTTATCAGATTGGCAAGGTGGAACGGTTACTGGACTGGTTGCGCCAAACCGGCAATAACCTGGCGGAAAGCTGGTTCTATAGTGATTCCCACAACGATTTGCCGCTGCTTGAAATGGT
>JAJDNN010000069.1 GCA_022340685.1 Pseudomonadota bacterium | reverse complement strand
TTGGGGGCGGCCTGCTGGATGATGACGCCCTTGATGTCCGTGATGGCGACTTCCCGTTTTTCATGCATGTACGCATCATTGAGTGGCTGGATAAAGTATTTGCCTGCCTCGACACGCAGTTGGCGGAAGATGTAGCCATTCTCGACCGTGGCAAGCACATAGGCCCCATCGGTGGCCAGACCTTCGGGGTCGATGATGATGAGGCAGTCCTTTTTGAATTCGGGTTCCATGCTGTCGTCAATGACCTGCAGGGCAAAGGGCTCGGCCGAGGCACAGCCGCTCGCTTCCTCATCGGGGATCATCTGGGATTTGAGTTCAGACATCGGGTTTCCTCCTGGTGCGGCGTATTATAGCCGAATCGAGCCAATCGTTCCCGGCTCCGGAATGCAAAATAACCCCGGTAATCTGGTGGTATTTTTGTACTATTAAAGCCCGACCGGGGCAGGCTCTATACCTTCGAGCAGCGCCTCGGCGGCCTGCTCTTCCTGCTGCAGGGCCCACATCTGGGCGTATACCCCATTGGCCTGTAACAACGCCTGGTGATTGCCCTGCTCGATGATGCGGCCCTCTTCCATCACCAGGATCTGGTCGGCATCGATGATGGTCGACAGCCGGTGTGCGATGACCAGGGTGGTGTGCTGTTGGGCCACGTCCTGCAGTGCCTGCAGGATAGCCTGCTCGGAGCGGGAATCGAGCGACGAGGTGGCTTCATCGAAGATCAGGATGGGCGGGTTTTTCAGGATCACCCGGGCAATGGCGACGCGCTGTTTTTCGCCACCCGACAGTTTCAGGCCGCGCTCGCCGACGACGGTGTCGTAACCCTGTGGCAGGCTGGCGATGAAGTCATGAATCGATGCCATCCGTGCGGCCTGTTCGATCTCCTCACGCGTCGCGTCGGGGCGGGCGTACTGGATGTTGTAATAAATTGATTCATTGAACAGCACCGTATCCTGCGGCACGATGCCGATGGCGTGGCGCAGGCTTTGTTGATCCACGTCGGCGATGTTCTGTCCGTCGATAAGAATACGTCCTGCGTTGACGTCATAGAAACGGAACATCAGGCGTGCGAGGGTCGATTTAC
The DNA here is from genome assembly GCA_022340685.1 of Pseudomonadota bacterium. Classification (GTDB taxonomy): domain Bacteria; phylum Pseudomonadota; class Gammaproteobacteria; order UBA6429; family Thiohalophilaceae; genus JAJDNN01. Next base: position 4,002 of record JAJDNN010000069.1, on the reverse strand, counting down.
CCGCCCCCGACGGACCTACCACCGCCACCTTGTGTCCCGGCGGAATCTCGAAACTGACCGCCTCGAGGATTGGCCGGTCCGCCTGATAGGCGAAGTCCACCTGTTCATAGCGCACCCGCGCCTCGCTCACGACCAGGGGCGGTGCATTCGGTACATCGCGGATTTCAGGTTCCCGATCCAGCAGCTTCAACACCAGATCCATATCCGCGAGGCTGTACTTGAGCATCCGGTACACGATGCCGAGGAAATTCAACGGGATAAAAAGCTGCAACATCAGGGTATTGACCAGTACCAGATCGCCCAGGGTCATGCTGCCGTTCACTACCCCTTTGCCGGCATAGATCATGATGCCGGTCAGCCCGATCGCGATGATTGCGCCCTGTCCGAAATTGAGCAGCGACATGGACGTCTGGCTTTTGACTGCCGCTTCTTCCCACTGGTTCAGTGTGGCATCGTAGCGTTGTAATTCGAACTTTTCGTTATTGAAATACTTGACCGTCTCGTAGTTGAGCAGGCTGTCCACGGCATCGCCGCTGGCCTGCGAATCCAGTTTGTTCATCGTATGCCGGTAGTGCATGCGCCACTCGGTCATACCCAGGGTAAAGACGATATACACCAGTACCGTACCGAACGTCACCGCGGTAAAGTGCCATTCGTACTGACCCAGCAGGATCACCGCCACCAACAGAAACTCGGCCCCGGTCGGAAGGATATTGAAGACCAGGTAGTTCAGGATGGAACTGATACTCAGGGTACCGCGCTCCAGATCGCGGGTTATGTTACCGGTGCGGCGTTCCAGGTGATAACGCAGTGACAGTGCATGCAAATGCCTGAGCACTTCGTTGGAAAGCCGTCGCATGGCACGGTAACGCACCCGTGCGAATATGGCATCGCGCATTTCATTGAACAGGGACCCAACCAGCCGCAATGCCCCGTAGGCCAGAAACAACACGATGGGCAAGACAAGCAGTTGACCCGGGTTCGTATCCAGCGCATCGACAATTTGCTTCAGTACCAGCGGCACACCGACCGTGGCAACCTTGGCCAGGATCAGGCTCAGCAAGGCGATCAGTACCCGCCCGCGATACTCCCACAGGTAGGGGATCATGCGCTTCAGGTTGCGCAGGTCATGGCGACCGGTATGGGGGGCGTCTGTATATCGATTATGGAGCATGAAATTCCTGTATTTCGCTGGAAATTTGCAATAATATCATACCTTTGCCAATGGTTCGTTGGCGACGTGCCAGCCGGTAAAAGGCCGGCGGCAGACGCACCTGCAATTCGCCCCGCAACAAGGAGCTGACTCGATGTTAGACATACTGGTAAGTAAGCCATACGGTATGCCACGCCGGCTGTTATTGCTTACCTTACTGATCCTGTTGTTCGGTTGCGATCAAAAAGCACGCGTACCTCGCCCCGACGCTGCCCCTGCCCCGGTCGAAATTGTCACCGTTGTGCGCTCACCCTTGCAGGCTAACCGGATTGTGACCGGCAGCCTGGAAGCTGTAACCCGTGTCCGGCTGTTCAGTGAAGAAGCCGGCAAAATCATCGAACTGCCCTACCAGCCCGGTGATACGGTCGAAAAAGACGCTCTGCTGGTCCGGATCGATGACAGCCTGATCCGCGCCGAGCTGAACAAGGCGGATGCAAACCTCAAACAGGCCGAGGTGGATGCGCAACGCCTGCGGACCCTGTCGAAAAAGAAACTCGCATCCGAAGACGAGCTGGCCCGGGCCCAGACTGCAGTGACCCTGGCCAAGGCAGAAGTCAAATTGCTGGAAACTCGACTCGCCCACACCCGCATCAAGGCGCCTTTCGCCGGCATCATCAGCGAGCGATTCTACGAACCGGGTGATGTGGTCGCGGTAAATAGCCATATCCTGAGTCTCGTTGATCCGACGAAAATCAAGGTTGTGGTCATGGTATCTGAACTGCTGCTCGCAAATATCAAACCGGATGACACGCTTCGCATACGCATTGATGCACTTGGCGAGGAATATTACACAGCTACTGTAGCGCGCATTTATCCCACCATCGATCCCAACACCCGCAAGGGCTACCTGGAAGCCCGTTTGCGGGATCTACCAGCGGGCGCCCGGCCCGGCCAGCTTTGCCGTGTTACGATAGATACCGAAACCACACCGCGACGCAATCTGCCGTTTACCGCAATTCGCCACGATAGCCAGGGTGAGTTCGTGTACCGCCTCACACCAGATGACAAGGTGGAATCCGTGCGTGTACAAACCGGTATTCTGTTTGGTAACCAGATAGAAATCCTTGAAGGTCTCAAAGTCGGTGACCGCGTGGTGGTCAAAGGCTTCATTGGGCTTCGCGAAGGTAAAAAGGTTATTCCGGTCAACACCAAACCAGCAACTGCTAGCACCTCGGAATAATGATGCAGCAACGGTTTCGTAGTGGTGGACTCGCTGCCTGGTCAGTGCGGCGCCCTATTGCCGTGGTGATGCTGGCCCTGACCGTGGTGGTGCTCGGTCTGTTCTCCGTCGATCGACTGGCGATTGATCTGCTACCCCATATCATTTATCCGGAAGTGCGAGTACGCATCCTCGACCCTGGTGTACCGGCACGCATCATGGAAGATCAGATAACCCGCCAACTGGAAGAGCAACTGGCGATAACCGAGGATGCCATTGCGGTCCAGTCCACCACCAGCGAGGGACGCAGTAATGTAGATCTGAGTTTTCCTTATGGTACCGACATCAATATCGCGCTACGAGACGCGAGTACCCGCCTGGATCGGGCTAAACGGTTCCTGCCTGACACCATCGATCCCCCTGTTATCTTCAAGCGAGATCCATCACAAATTCCCGTGCTCGAACTGGCCATCAGTTCCGATTTACGGCCATCGGTAAAATTGCGCGACTGGGTCGATTATCAGTTTTCCAAATGGTTTTTAAACTTGCCCGGCGTGGCCTCAACCGAGGTAGGTGGTGGCAATTTGCGCGAGATCCAGATCATTGTCGATCAGGAAAGGCTTGCCAGCCTCGGGTTAACCCTTGAAGATATTCGCGCCGCACTGTCTGAAGAGAACCAGGAGTTCCCCGGTGGCCGCATGCTGTTGGGAGATCGGGAGCTGACCACCCGTGCAACAGGACGCATCACAAAACCACTGGAGCTGGGCAACCTGCCACTCTATCCGGAACGCGACAATCTAACGAAATCGCCACTACGTATACGCGATGTGGCTACCGTGCGGGATACTCAAGAGGATGAGCGGCTTCGGGTGCGTCTGGATGAGCAACCCGCGATCAAGCTCTCCATCCAGAAGCAACCCACCGCGAATACCGTAAGTGTGGTGGATGTGGTCAAGGACCGCCTGGCATGGTTAAAAGCGCAGAATATCATTCCCGCTGATATTCATATCGCCACTGTGTCGGATCAGTCCATCTATGTTCGGCACGCGCTACGCAATGCAGGCTTTGCCGTTATTTCTGGCGCCCTGCTTGCCATGCTGGTGGTCTACCTGTTTCTCGGTGATGTACGCCGCACCCTGATAATTGGTTTGTCTATTCCACTCGCTATTATGATTACCTTTATAATCATGGCGCTTGGCAAGTTGACACTTAACATCATGACACTGGGCGGGCTTGCTGTCGGCGTCGGCATGCTTGTCGACAACACAATTGTGATGCTGGAAAACATGACGCGTCACCAGAAAATGGGCGAGCCCAGCGAAGAAGCCTCGATTAATGCTGCCGGAGAGATCACCAGCGCCATCACGGCCGCCACATCCACCAACCTGGCCGCTATTCTGCCGTTCCTGTTTATTGGCGGGTTGACTGGATTGCTCTTTAACGAGTTAATTGCCACCCTCTCCGCAGCGATTTTATCCTCGCTGGTGGTGGCGCTAACCCTGGTACCCGCGCTGGGCGCACGCACCATCAGCCAATCAAGTATCAGCCAGGGTCTGCCGGCCCGAATCGACATCATCGTCACTAAATTTCAGGAAATCTACAGCAATTTTGTTGGCCGGATTATCGCCAG
>JAJDNN010000062.1 GCA_022340685.1 Pseudomonadota bacterium | reverse complement strand
TGGACGAGGGTCGCTATTTACGCTGGTATGGCCGCATAAGCGGCGAGGCGCGGCAGATCAAGGCGGGGGAATACCTGATTCCAGTCGGCATTACACCCCGGCAACTGCTTGGCATGCTCACCCGCGGCAAGGTCAGACAATATGCACTGACCTTGGTCGAAGGTTGGAACTTCAGGCAGGTTATGATGGCAGTAAATGACCATCCCGCCCTGGTGCACACACTCGGCGATCTGGACAATGCGACCATCATGGTTCGCCTCGGTCATCCAGACGAGCATCCGGAAGGGCGATTTTTACCGGATACCTATCTTTTCCCGAAGGGGCTGAGCGATGTGGCGTTCCTGCAGCGGGCCTATCAGGCCATGCAACAGGTGCTGGATAAGGAATGGACCAACCGGGCCTCCGGCCTGCCATTCAAAACCCCTTACGAAGCCCTGATCCTGGCCTCTATCGTCGAGAAAGAAACCGGCCTGGCCAGCGAACGTCGTGCCATAGCCGGAGTGTTCGTGCGCCGTCTGGAAAAACGCATGCGCCTGCAGACGGACCCGACCGTAATTTACGGCATGGGTAAGCAATATAAGGGGAATATTCGCAAGCAGGACCTGCTACAGGACACGCCATACAATACTTACCGGCGTTTTGGTTTGCCACCCACGCCCATTGCCATGCCGGGGCGTGAAGCTATTCACGCCACCCTGCATCCCGACGAGACAGACAACATCTATTTCGTGGCGCGCGGTGATGGCAGTCACCAATTTTCCGCGACGCTGGAGCAACACAACGAAGCGGTCATCAAGTTCCAGCTGAAAGGTCGCCGCCAGCCTTTTTCATCCTATAATCCAGAAAAATCCGATTGAGAGGGCGCATGGCGGGGCAGTTTATAACGGTGGAAGGCAGTGAAGGGGTAGGCAAAAGCAGCAACCTTGCCTTCATCGAACAGTATTTGCGCGCGGCCGGCAAGGATGTGGTGAGTACCCGCGAGCCAGGCGGTACGCCGGTGGGAGAAAAACTCCGCGATCTCCTGCTCGATGCCCGTCAAACCCAGCTAGGCGACGATACGGAACTGTTACTGATGTTCGCTGCACGCGCCCAGCATATTCACGAGGTTATACGCCCGGCACTGGCGGCTGGAAAATGGATCGTGTGTGACCGCTTTACCGATGCGACCTATGCCTACCAGGGTGGTGGGCGGGGCATTTCCGTTACGCGAATTGCGGTGCTGGAAGACTGGGTCCAGGGTACGCTGCGGCCCGATCATACGGTATTGCTCGATATGCCGGTAGATGCTGGCCTGGACCGGGCCGGGACACGCAGTCGTCCGGATCGTTTCGAACAGGAACAGCAGTCGTTCTTTGAGCGGGTTCGAAATACCTATCTGGAGCGTGCCCGGCAGGAACCCGGACGTTTCCATGTCATCGATGCAACCCCGTCATTGGAACAGGTGCAGGCGCACATTGCCAATGTACTGGACGGGATTCTGGACACATGAACGAACTGCTTCCCTGGCACCAGGATGTCTTCAGCCGCCTGCAGCAACAGCGGGAGCAGGGGCGTCTGCCGCATGCCCTGTTGTTGACGGGTCCGGCCGGTACCGGTAAGCAGCAGCTTGCCGGGGTGTTCGCCCGCTCGCTCCTGTGTGAACAACCACAGGCAAGGGGGATCCCCTGCGGTCAGTGTCACGGCTGCACCCTGTACGCTGCCGCTAGCCATCCCGATTTGCATATCCTTGAACCGGCGGAAGATTCCCGTGTGATCAAGATCGATCAGGTACGGGAACTCATCGAAAGTCTCAGTATGAGCAGCCACTATGGCCGTGCCAAGGTCGTGATTGTCGCACCGGCCGACAGCATGAATGTCGCCGCGTCCAATGCCCTGCTCAAGACATTGGAAGAACCCCCCGGTGACACTGTCCTGTTACTGGTCAGTGCACGGCCCTCGTTCTTGCCCGCCACCATTCGCAGTCGTTGCCAGTTGCTGCGCTTGCCTTTGCCCGGGATGGATCAGGCCCGGACGTGGCTGGCGGCGCAACTCGCTGACAGCCAGGATGTCGACATATTGCTGGCGCTTACCGCGGGTGCACCGCTGGCGGCACGTCAGGCCGCCGACGAGGCGCAACTGGCACGGCGCACACAGATGCTGAACGACTGGCAGTCCTTGGCCGCGGGGCAGGCGGATCCCGTGCAGATCGCGGCTAAATGGGTCAAGCCGGAGGCCGTGCTGCCGATATCATGGATGTATGGCTGGGTGGCGGACATGATTCGCCTGCGCAAAGAGGGTGCGCAACACCTCCTGAACCGAGATGCCAGCGCCGCTTTGCTGACGTTGGCCCGGCAGGTAGACTTGGTCAAATTGTACGACTTGCTGGATCGGATACTGGAAGGACTTCGACTTACCAGCAGCCAGGTCAATCCACAAACCATAGTGGAAGGCCTTTTATTGTACTGGAGCAATATGCCCCGCAGTAATTCGACAACCTCGATTTCATAACCGTAGAGGAAACGTTATGGCAACGCCCGCAGGTAGACAGGGGATCCTGTCGCTGACCATCAAGGATAAGAGTGCGCTCTACGCCGCCTATATGCCGTTTGTAAAAAACGGTGGCCTGTTTATCCCCACCAACAAGCACTACAACCTGGGTGATGAAGTGTTCATGCTGTTGACCCTGATGGAAGAAACAGAAAAATTACCCATCGCAGGCAAGATTGTCTGGGTCACCCCGATGGGATCTCAGGGAAACCGGGCGACGGGTATTGGTGTGCAGTTCAGTGATCAGGATGATGGAAACGCCCGCACCAAGATTGAAACCTATCTGGCCGGGGCATTAAAATCCGACCGCCAGACCCATACGATGTAAGACAGCAGCGAGGACAAGGAAGAGTTAAAAACAATAAACGTCCTGTCTGTTTAATCCATTCACATCCTGATAAAATAGCACGCAATTGTAACCGGACAGGATCCGGCTACATTGTGGTTCGTTCTCCAGATTTTTAATTTCATTGTAAATCGCCATGATGATTGTTGATTCCCATTGTCATCTCGATCGCCTTGACCTGACATCCTATGAGGGTCAGCTGGATGGCGCACTTGTCGCCGCCCGGGAAAACGGGGTAGGTCACATGTTGTGCGTCTGCATCAACATGGAAAACTACAATGATGTACTGAACATCGCGCGACAGTATGATGATGTTTCAGCCTCGGTCGGTGTGCATCCCAATGACAACGAGGGACATGATCCCGATGTGTCAGAGCTGGTCGAGTATGCGCGGGATGAAAATGTTGTTGCCATTGGCGAGACGGGCCTGGATTACTTTCGCAGCGAAGGCGATCTGGAATGGCAACGGGAGCGTTTCCGGCGCCATATTGCTGCCGCCCGACAAAGCAGTAAACCTCTGATCATTCACATGCGTGATGCCACCGAGGACACCCTGCGTGTGATGCGGGAAGAAAAGGCCGACGAAATCGGCGGTGTGATGCACTGTTTTGTAGAAGACTGGGAAACGGCCAAACAAGCCCTGGATCTGAATTTCTACATTTCCTTTTCGGGCATCGTCACCTTTAACAGCGCCAAGGCGCTCAAGGAAGTCGCCAAAAAGGTACCCGCGGATCGCTACCTGGTGGAAACGGATTCTCCTTACCTGGCACCAGTGCCCTGGCGCGGCAAATCCAATCAGCCAGCCTGGGTTAGGGAGGTAGCCGAGCACGTTGCCGAGCTGCGTGGTGAGTCTCTTGAATCGATTGCTGCCACGACGACCGAGAACTTTTATACCCTGTTCAATCAAGCACGCCGGCCCGAATAATAAAATTTATGCTTGATGCCCGTGTCGTTTACTGCGGACCTGTAGCACTCTGCGACATCATTTTTACGCTGCTCTAGTGAACGAACGTGCGGAGGCGGGAGCGATGTTCCATCATGTCGCGGTGGAGCCCATGTGCAACCTGCAAAAACGATTAAAATACATACGGCAGCAGCTAGCCTTTTATGCATTAGATATGGCATCAAGTAACCCGGCGACTGAGCTAGAGAATGTGGTTTTTTTTGGCATCTTTGCTTGAGTGCTTTAAGTGGTCACCACTGTCCTCGCTTAACTCTCCCGTAGTAACGTTTATCCAGGCTCAGGTGGAATGGGGATGGGGTTATGGTCTTCGTCAATTGCCACATAGGTTAGTTCGGCATCGGCGACTTTATGACATTTCTCGGTGGCGCGGTTGCGTTCGGCCCAGGCTTCCACATGAATTCGGATCGAGGTCGTACCGATGTAGTGGATACGCGTATAAAAACTGACCAGGTCGCCGACATAGACCGGCTTGATGAAACGAAATTCGTTGACCGCGACGGTCACGACACGTCCACGGACCCGGCGAACCGCTTCGATACTGCCGGCAATATCCACCTGTGACATCAGCCAGCCGCCAAAAATATCACCGGTGGCATTGGTATCCATTGGCATTGCCAGGACACGAATGGCAGGGATGCGATCAGTCGGCAGACCGTCAGTGTGCGTGTTGCCCGGCATACTTAATGACCTTCGTACATCTCCATGATGACATCTTCATACTGTTCGACCAGGCAGTTCCGCTTCAGTTTGAGCGTGGGCGTAATCAGACCCGCGTCCACAGTCCAGGGTTCGATGGTGGCAACAACCCGGAAGACCTTGGCATAACCGGGGAAGGGGGCCAGCTTGACCTTGATGCGTTCCAGGATTTCATGTTGTACCTTGGGATCCTGGAGGTTCTCTTCATTCTCCGGGTCGACAGATAGTTTTTCTGCCAGGGCGCGCCAGTTTTCATGATCCAGCACGACCAGTGCGCACAGGAATGGTTTACCTTCACCAATGATCATCACCTGCTCGAAGAGAGGATCGGTACTGATAGCCAGCTCCATATCGGCGGGCGGGATTTTCTCACCATTGGACAGAACGATAATTTCCTTGAGACGGCCAGTGATGTAAACATGCTCCCGATCAATCCGGGCAACATCCCCGGTATGTAACCAGCCATCTTCATCAATGATGTCCCGGGTTGCTTCGGGATTGTTCCAGTAGCCCAGCATCATGCCGGGTGAGCGGACCAGCAACTCGTCCTGGTTACCCAATTTGACTTCAACACCGGGGAGTGGCTGACCGACACTGCCCGGCTCGTTGTCTTCCAGCCGGTTGACGCTTACCACTGGACTTAGTTCAGTCATCCCGTAGCCCTGAGTAATTGTTAGGCCCAGGCCGATAAAGGTTCTGGCAATGTCAACGGACATTGGTGCACCGCCACTGACGGCCATGCGCATACGGCCGCCCAGTTTTTCCATAATTTTCTGTGCCACCAGTTTGTTCAACAAGGGCCAGAGTAACATGCGGGGTGTCCATTTGGCGCGGCCCTGCTGGCACAGGAAACGCTGCCAGCCAACATCGACTGCGGCTTCGAACAACTTTCTGGCAATGGGTGGTTTGTTGTCTAACTGGATTTTGATCTTGTTATAGACCCGCTCAAAAATGCGAGGCACGGTAACCAGCACGGTCGGGTGGATGGTTAGCAGATCCTCGGCCAGCTTATCGATTGAACGGGCATAGGCAACGGTCGCACCCACGGCAATGGGCAGATAGTAGCCGCCAGTGCGTTCAAGCATGTGTGAGAGTGGCAGGAAGGAAAGAAAGACTTCGCCTTTGTAAAACGCCGCGCAGGAGGCGGAACCAAGCGCATTCGACAAAATGTTGCGATGCGACAGCATGACACCCTTGGGGTTACCGGTGGTACCCGAGGTATAAACAATGCTGGCCAGTTTGTTGGGATCCAGCTCTGGCAATTCCAGCGTTTCCGCCTCGTCAGGTAACCAGCCGTCTACATGACGAATACGCATGTCGTGCGCGTCGGGAATGCGTTGTAAGGTAAGTATTGTCTTGATACCTTCCAGGCTGGTGTAGGCATCGCTGAGGATGTCCCAATGGGTATCATTTTCGATCAGAAGTAGGCGAATATTGGCATTTTCAATGATATAGCCCAGATTTTCGGCGCGGTCGTTAGTATAGAGCGGCACCAGGACCAGGCCCAGGCCAAGGGCGGCCTGATCGAACATGGCCCATTGGGGGCAATTACGTAGCATGATGCCGACGCGATCACCTGCCATCAGGCCTTCGTTTAACAAAGCGGTTTGCCAGCGCTTTACCGCATAGGCCGTGTCTTGCCAGCTCAGGTCTTGCCACTGCTTGTTGCGCTCATCGTAGTAACGATACGCTGTGGCTTGTGGCGTCAGTTTGACCCGCGTATTAAACAGATCGTGGAGGTCTCGGGCGTCTTCGATGGGGGTTATTTTTTTTGATTGTTCCGCCATGAATCTGTCCTTCTTTCATGCGTTAAGGAGTTTGTTTAATTAGCGTACTCCAGCCCGCATCCGGCTTGAAGCGATCGCCATGGTTATGCATTAAATTGTTCAGTAGCTTTTCCAATTGTTCCGGTCCGCGCTCCTTAATATAGTGGACCGGGCCGCCCCGGAAGGGCGCAAATCCGGTCCCGAAAATAATTCCGGCATCGGCGAGATCACCGTTTTCAACTACCTGATCACGCTGGCAGGCCACGACTTCATTGAGCATACGCATGATGAGCCTGTCCTGCAAATCTGTTGCAGGGGTGTACTGCTTGTCCGGTTCCGGTTTAACGGCCTTGCCTTTGGCAAAAGTATAGAAGCCTGCTCCGGATTTCTTCCCCAAATTTTTCCGACTGACTTTGTCCTGCAGGATACCTGGAACTTCGATATCCATGTAGCGTGACAGAATTTCCGCCACCTTGAGGCAGATGTCCAGTCCGACCGTATCGGCCAGTTCAATGGGCCCCATCGGCATGCCAAAGTCAGTGGCAGCCTTGTCGATGACACTGAGTGGCACGCCTTCCTCCGCCAGCACGACCGCTTCCATCAGGTAGGGCATCAGGACGCGGTTAACTAGGAACCCTGGCGAACTGGTTACGGGTAAGGGCAGGCGGTTTATCTTTCGTGCAAAGGCACTGGCCCTGTTTTGGGTCGTCTCGCTGGTCTGCTTGCCATGCACAATTTCTATCAATGGCATCATTGCGACGGGATTGAAAAAATGCAGGCCAACCAGGCGTTCCGGGTTGTTAAGGGCGTTGGCAAGATCCTCCAGTGGGATGCTGGAGGTATTGGTGGCAATCAGTGTTTCCGGTTTGAGCCGGGGTTCGATGTCGCGGAACAGCTGACGTTTGACCTCGGCATCCTCGAAGATAGCCTCGATGACAACATCGGCCTTGACCAGCCCATCCCCGTCAAGATCCGGCATCAGGCGATCCAGTGTGGCGGTGATAGGCCGTTTTTGCTTGAGCCGTTTTTTGTACAGGCTGTAGGCGCGCTGGATCACCCGCCCAAGCGCTTCGGGTTGCGTGTCCTGGATGGTAACGGTGAATCCCTGCAACGCACACCAGGCTGCAATGTCGCCACCCATCACGCCGGCCCCGATGACATGCACATGACGTGGCACATAATCCGGCAGGCGACCGAGGCCTTTCAACTGTTCCTGCAGCATGAAGACCCGGACAAGATTCTGCGCTGTTTTGCCGGTTATCAGGTGGGCGACCGAGGCCGCTTCAGCGTGCAACATGGTGTCGCGATCGCCGTAATGTTGCACCCAAAGATCGATCAGGGCATAGGGTGCAGGGTAGTGAGCGCGGTTGGCCCGAGCGGCAACCTTTTTAATGAAGACCTTTGCCAGCAGGGGTCGCACCTTTTTGTAATTGAGCAGGTTATTCCAGACAGGCAGGGATTTTTGTTTTGGCGGATTCTGCACACAGGCGCGAGCGGCTTCCCGCAGGTGCCGCCGGGGTACGGCATAATCAATCAGGCGCATCTTTTGGGCTGCCCGCGCCGAGATACTGCGGCCAGACAGCATCAGATCCATGCCATTGAGGACACCGGTTCGCTCCAGGCAGCGTACCGTTCCGCCAAATCCGGGGTGAATGCCAAGTTTGACTTCCGGCAGACCGATACGGGTTGCGGGATCGTTGTCGGCAACCCGGTACTTGCAGGCCAGCGCCAGTTCCAGACCGCCGCCCAGCGTAAAGCCGGTCAGCATCGCGACGGTGGGACAGGACAGCGATTCCAGCCGGTTCATAATGCGATGACCGCGCTCGATGGCTTCGCGGGCTTCCTGTTCGGTACTGAATGCAGTGAACTCCTTCACATCCGCACCAGCGATAAAACCACTGTCCTTATCGGACAGGATGATCAAACCACGGGGTGGCTGATTACTAAAAGCATCGAGCAGGGTTTCGAACTCGGCAAGCACATCAGCGGACAGTACGTTGGTCTTACTGTCTGCCTTGTCCAGATGCAGCCAGACAATACCGTCAGCGTCTTCCTCTATTTTCCAGTTTTTTTCTTTATAGTCTGTCATGGCCTTAACCTGTAGTCCGTTCAATCAAAAGAGCGCCGCCTTGTCCACCACCGATACACAGACTGGCGATACCGGTTTTGGCATTATTGCGTTCCAATACGTGCAGGAGGTGCAAAGTAATGCGTGCCCCGCTGGTGCCCACCGGGTGGCCGATACTGACCCCGCCGCCATCCACATTCAACCGGCTTTGATCCAGTTTACCCAGCGGGCTCTTGAGACCCAGTTCGTCTCGACAGTAGTCACGATCCTCCCAGGCCTTGAGGCAGGCAAGAACCTGCGCTGCGAAGGCTTCGTTGATCTCCCAGTAATCCACGTCGTTGAGCTTGAGTTTATGACGTTGCAGGAGTGGCGTAATGGCATGTACGGGGCCGAGCCCCATATAGGCCGGATCCAGCCCGGCCCATTCACTGTCCTTGATTTGTCCCATGACTTTGAGATCATACTTTTTGATCGCCGCTTCACTTGCCAGCAACAGCAATGCGGCACCATCGGTGATCTGGGCGCTGTTACCGGCAGTGACGTTACCGAAGGGCTTGTCGAACACCGGGCGCAGCTTGGCCAGTTGTTCCATGCTACTGTCGCGGCGGACACCGTCGTCCTGTTGATACACATTACCGCGTGTATCGAACAACGGTTCGATCTCGCTGAGGTAGCCCTTGTCCTGTGCTGCGGCCAGCCGTTGATGACTGCGCATGGCATAGGCATCCATGTCGGTGCGGCTGATGCCGAAATGCCAGGCCAGGTTTTCCGCGGTCTGGCCCATGCTGAGGCCGACCACCGGATCGGTCAGGCCACGCAACAGGGCAATGATCGGTTTTAGATGACCGGGGCGAAGCTGGCCGAGGGTTTTGAGACGCTGGGGCCAGGTGCGGGCCGACATCCAGGCACCCAGCCAGGTGACCATGTCTTCATTGAGCAACACGGGAGCATGACTCATGGCCTCGACGCCGCCGGCCAGCACCAGATCGGCACGCCCCATGCTGATGTCTTTGGCCGCGCTATCCAGCGACTGCATGCCCGAAGCGCAGTTTCGTTGCACCGTCCAGGCCGGCACCTTGTTGCCACAGCCGAGACGCAGCGCAATGACGCGGGCAATGTTGGCCTCATCCGGTCCGGGCATGACGCAGCCAATGATGACTTCATCCAGATCAGAGGGTTCGAAGGGTTGCCGGGCGAGCAGGGGACGTCCACATCCCACGGCCAGATCGGCGGAACTGAACGGCCCGGGTTTGTTACGGGCTTTGAGTTGCGGTGTGCGACTGCCATCGACGATATAGACCGGCCGGCGCGAGGCGCTAGTTCGACGGGTGGTTTTCTTTTTCGCGCGGGTTTCGGCCATGTTGTTATCCTTAATTTTTTGGAACCATGAATACTGTCTCGGCCGGATTAATCACGGAGCGAAGCAGTACGTTGCGATTTATTGAGTTGTCGTATTTTCGCCGACACACCCGCCAGCGATACTTCAAGCAACGCTTTTTCAGCCAACGAAACTGGCAAACGCAGCCGGTACATCCGGTTTGACTGAGCTGTCTCGTAGTGCGTCAGGTTAAGTCCGCGGAAAAATCATCGACCTGAATTACATCGTTCCGCGCTGCCTCCGCCTCCCGGATTAGATCGGCATCCAGTTCGGTAATGATGCGCTGTTCAAGGCCGGCTGCCAACATCCCTTCCAGACCGGTATAGTCCGGCGTATAGTTTTTCAGTTCACGCCGCAGGCGACGCTCTGCCGGTTCCGCCTTGATGACCTTGACCAGTGCATCCTCAATCCGGCCGAGTTGTTCGTCAGTGCTCTCCGGGATATACAGCCCGGCGGTGAGCCTGTCGCGTGCGGCAGAGGGGCTTAATAACAGTTCGGCGATGTGGTGTCCCAGCTTATCCGAGGGTGCCTTGAAGTGTTGCCCGAGGGGAAATACAAACCAGCGAATGAGCCACGCCATCGCCCGGTTGGGCAGATTCTGCAGAAGTCCGTCAAAGGCTTTCTGGATTTCATACAGGTTGTACTGGCAGACCCAGTTCAGCAGGGGCAGATCCTCGCGCGGGTTGCCCTGATCCTCGAAACGTTTCAGGGCTGCCGACGCCAGGTACAGGTGGCTGAGGATATCACCCAGTCGACCCGACAGTTTTTCGCGCCGTTTGAGTGAGCCGCCCAGCGTCATCAGGGCAACATCGGTGCACAGCGCAAAGGCTGCGCTCATCCGGGTGAGGTGTTGCAGATAGCGTTTAACCGGCGGCTTGCCCCTGACGAGCACAAAACGGGAACTGGTCAGGCCGTGCCACAGGCTGCGAAACAGGTTACGGTTAAAGAAGCCCATATGGCCGAACAGGGCGCGGTCGAATTTTTCCAGCGACACGTCTGGATCCGCCTCGCCAATCGCTTCCAGTTCCTTGAAAATCCACGGATGGCTGCGAATGGCGCCCTGGCCAAAGATAATCATGGTGCGCGTCAGGATGTTGGCGCCTTCCACGGTGACACTAATGGGGATGCCTTCGTAGCCCCGTGCCAGCAGATTGCGCGGTCCGAGACAGATGCCGGCGCCACCCAGTACGTCCATGCCATCATTGATGACCTTGCGCATGTTTTCGGTCAGGTGATATTTCACAATGGCTGAAATCACGGCGGGTTTTTCACCCCGATCCAGGGCCACGGCAGTCAGGGTGCGGGCCGCATCCATCATGTAGGTCAAGCCGCCGATGCGGGCCAGCGCTTCCTCCACGCCTTCGAACCGTCCAATAGGCATTTTGAACTGGCGACGGATCCGTGCATACCCACCGACAGCACGGGTGGCCATCTTGCCGGCGCCCGCGCTCAAGGCGGGCAGCGAGATGCCCCGGCCATCGGACAGGCATTCCATCAGCATGCGCCAGCCCTGGCCAACACGTTCGACGCCGCCGATAACCTGGTCCATTGGAATAAACACTTCCTTGCCGCTGTTCGGTCCGTTCATGAACACCAGGTTGATGGGATAGTGACGTCGGCCGATAGTGACACCCTCGGTATCAGTCGGGATCAGGGCAAGGGTTATGCCGATGTTCTCCTCGTCACCCAGCAAGTGATCCGGATCGTAGAGCTTGAATGCCAGTCCCAGCAGGGTGGCGACTGGACCGAGCGTGATGTAGCGTTTATCCCAGGTCAGGCGAATCCCCAGCACATCTTTTTGCCCCTCGTAGTCCTGTTTACAGACGATGCCGAAATCCGGAATGGCGCCGGCATCGCTACCCGCCTGGGGGCTGGTAAGTGCAAAGCAGGGAATTTCGACACCTTTGGCCAGGCGGGGTAGGTAGTAGTCTTTTTCCTTTTGAGTGCCGTACTCGAGTAGCAACTTGGACGGTCCCAGCGAGTTGGGCACCATTACCGTCACCGCTGCAGTGATACTGCGCGTGGCGATTTTCATTACCACCTCGGAATGGGCCAGTGCCGAGAATTCCAGTCCACCATAGGCCTTGGGAATGATCATGCTCAGAAAACCGTTGTCCTTGATGTACTGCCAGACTTGCGGTGATAAATCCCGCTGTTCGTGGGTGATTTGCCAGTCATCGATCATCTGGCACAGGATTTCCACCGGGCCGTTAAGGAAGGCTTGCTCTTCAGCACTCAGTGTGGGGGCCGGCAATTGGCGTAATTTGCGCCATTGGGGTCGACCGGAGAACAGTTCACCATCCCACCACACTGAACCGGCATCGAGTGCTTCCCTTTCTGTGTCGGACATGGGCGGGGTTACCCGGCGATAAAGTTTGAGCATGGGTTCGGAAATCCAGCGCAGGCGCCAGGGCTGGCTCTGAGTATCATGACTCATGGTGTTCTCCTTGCTCGGCTGTGTGATTCGCACGCATCAGGTTAAGTGTCCGGGAACGTCGGCGGATGCCGTTATCTTCGGGAGTGGTTGCCATGGCAACCTGATGGGGCGCTTCCTTGAAACAGTCATCAATATCGTTACAGACAATATCAACATCTACCCAGGGTAACTGTCGATAAATGGACAAATCGTTCAGACCGAACAGGGGGTATTTGATGATATTAAAGTAGGGCGAGTAATCAAAATCCTTTGGTGTATAGAGGCGGGGATTACGCTGGTACAGATGAATCTTGTTGTGCTCCGTTTTCTCGGCCAGCGGCAGCAGCGGGAACTGCACGGATTGAAAGGCTTGCGCCAGCATGGTGGAGCACACCGTTCGGGTCGGGTCACCGGCATTATGGGTAAACAGGCTTGAGCGCCAACGACGCGGCAGGATCCCGTAAGGAAACATAAAACGAGCAAGGTCCAGTAATTGCCGCACATCATAGCCAGTGCCCAGCCGTTTGATGGTGTAACCAATGACCTGTTGGGCATCGATGGGAGACAGGCCGCTTGGCCGGCAGATACGCAAGTGTTCGTGGCGATATTTTTCCAGCGGATTAACCACGGTGCCTTCGCCAAGCAGGGTTTCGATAATCAATTGCTGGTGCGGCTCAACCTCGACGACGTCAGTAATGGCCTGGCGCAGCGCTTCGTCCTCAATTTCGAAGGGCCGTCCAATATAAAGTGCGGCATGCGTCCAGGAGCTCTGGGTGATTAGCTTGATGACATCCGAAACCTTGCTGCGTCCCTCGACCAGGATGACGTCGCCCGGACGAATTTCGTAGCTCATCCGGTCAAAATTGAGTAACAAGACCGATTCCGATGGATGATCCGGGTCACGGGTCAACCAGTGCGAAATCTTCTTGCTGAGCCATGTCGTTACACCTGTTCCCATCGTCGAACTCCTCGGCTAATCCAGTAGCCGGTTCTACAAGAAATAACCGTCGCGGCTTTAATCCTCCTAATCCCTATAATGTGACATTTTGTAGGTTAAAAGGTGCCTATAGACAGCCTTTTATTAAATGATAGCTATTCATTGATTCAATACTCTAATTGTAGATGATTCAGACAGAAGGGCACTGATCGGCCAGGGATATCGCCTCGGCAATCTTTTCAGGTTCAGTGTAGTAATGGGGAGAAAAACGGATCCCACCGCCACGCTGGGCACACAGCACATTGTGCTGCATGAGATGCGTATACAGGGTTTCGCTGGCGAGATTCTTATGGCGGAAGACGACGATACCAGCGTAGCGGTCAGGGTGGGTGTTGGTCAGACATTCAAGATTGGTGCTCGCCTCAATCAGTTCAAACAGGGTTTCACTGTTGCGCAATACAGCTTTCTGGATAGTACCCATGCCATGATCAAGTAACAGACCAACACTGGCATGCAGTGCATGCACGCCAAGCATATTGGGACTGCCGCATTCAAACCGGCGGGCAGAATGGGCAATTTCCCAGTCGCGTTTGTCGAATTCGCCATAGGCTTCGATCATGTGCCAACCGAATTGGTGCAGCGTCAGTTGTTCCCGGGCGGCCGGCCGGGCGTAGAAGAGGGCGAGACCTTCGGGGCCGAGCATCCACTTATGGCCGTCCGCCATGATGAAGTCGGCCTGCATGGCCTGCACGTCAGTCGTTAATGCACCAATGCTCTGGATCGCATCCACACAGAACAGGATGCCGTGTTCTCGGCAGAACTGGCCCAGTTTGATCAGATTTACCCGCAGGCCGCTGGCATACTGCACGGAACTGATGGCGAGCAGCCGGGTTCGGGCGTTGCAGGCCTGGATCAGTGCCTGTTCGGGGGATTCAGCCGCAGTCAGGCTGACCTGACTGACCGTCACGCCGGCAGCGGCCAGCGATTCCCACACGATACGGTTGGAGGGAAATTCCTGGTCAGATATGACAACCTGGTCACCGTCCTGCCAGTCCAGCCCATGGGCAACCACCGACAGGGCTTCAGAGGTATTTTTGAGCAGGGCGATATCGTCCGGAACGGGGACATTGATGAGCTGGGCCAGCCGTTGTCGCAATTCGGTTTCAACCTGGATCCAGTGGGGGTAGTTACGTGAGCCCCACTGTGCGTTTTCGGCCGTAAAGGCGTTCACCGCTTCGCGAACACAGGTCGGCCATGGCGCAACGGCCGCATGATTTAGATGGATCAGGGACGGATCCAGTTCAAAATCTGTCGGCATGGGCGTTGAATGTCTTTCGGATGAAAAGATTCATACTGTCGAAATCACTTTATCAAAAACTAATAAGTGACTGTTTACAAATATATTAATTATTCTAGAAACAACATTAAGTGTGATTTTTAAGGACTCAGATGCTCAATGTCTGCAGTTCGCTGCTCGACGAACAGCGTTCCCACGTCTGATTGAAGAAATGGAGCAGGTTATTCGCCCAGCCCTGATCGTTGAAGTTGGCCGTGGCTTCAAATCGTTCAGCGCGCCGACGGTCCAGGACTGCGATCTCATCGGCTACCAGGAACGCGTGGTGGATAGGATTGTTTAGCTTGCGGATTTGTACCCGGCTGCTTTGGCGGCGGCTGAGATCCAGCAAGCGGTGGCCATTGAGCACGAGACGGGAGACATCTGACACAAGAATGCGTATGACAGAACGGGAATCTGCTGCCAGCACGTCCCGGGCCGCTTCATAGAAGCTCGGCGTGTTATACAGATCAGGTTCCATGTTATGGCTTAAGATCGACAACGAATGTTGTGCCTGACTGGCAATAGCCAGAGCGATGAGCCGACAATCCTCACGTGTGGTGGCACGCAACAGCTCATTGGTTTCGCCCAGTTTGTAATTGTCTAAATCATCCATGGGTGTCATTTTACTGGTAAACAGGGCCTTCGTGACAAGCCGAGGTAAATATATATATTCGCATAATGTATATTATGTTAAATAACCTTTTTACAAGGTACATATCACATTCATTCATTTTTACCGCACTACACTGCCAACAGCCCG
>JAJDNN010000046.1 GCA_022340685.1 Pseudomonadota bacterium | reverse complement strand
GCGCTCTGGGTCTTGGGGGTGGCGCGATTGACCTCGTCGGCCAGCACCACCTGGGCGAAGACGGGCCCGGGATGAAACACAAAATTGCTGGAGGTCTGTTCGAATACCGAGACGCCGAGAATGTCCGCGGGCAACAAATCACTGGTGAACTGGATGCGATTGAACTGCAGGCCCAGGGTCCGGGCCAGCGCATGGGCAAGGGTGGTCTTGCCGACGCCGGGCAAGTCTTCGATGAGCAAATGGCCGCGTGCCAGCAGGCAGGCCAGCGCCAGACGAATGGGTTCGGCTTTGCCAAGCACGACTTCGCTCACCCGGACGACGACACTGTCTAGCAGGGGCTTCGCTTCGGTACTGACTTCGGTGTCCATGGTAGTCCTGTCTTGAAACGGTTCCATTAATAATAGAGTATCGGGTCGATGCGCTCATTACTTGATAGTCATGGATCAGGACTTGCAACGCGGCATCGGTTCTTTCTGCTGGCCGTGCTGCTGGTCCCGCTATTCGGTTGTAGCACGGTTGGCTACTATTTCGACGTTATCAACGGCCATGCCGAAATCATTAACCGGGCCGAGCCGGTCCCGGACGTTCTGGCGAGCGATACCACCCGGCCGGCCGTGAAAGCAGCGCTGGTTAACCTGCAACAGGCGCGCAACTTTGCCAGTACCGACTTGCTGTTACCCGATAACGGTAGCTACCGCTCATACGCCGACATCGGGCGCGAATACGCTGTCTGGAACGTGATTGCTACAGAGCAATATTCCGTTAAGCCAAAGCAATGGTGTTATCCCTTCGCCGGCTGCGTGAGTTACAAGGGCTTTCACCACAAGCAGGACGCTGAAGCCCAGGCCAATGAGTTGCAGCAACAAGGCTATGACGTTTACGTGGCCGGGGCACGTGCCTACTCCACCCTGGGTTGGTTCGATGATCCCCTGCTTAACACCATGTTATACAAGGATGAAGCTCTGCGGGTCGAACTGCTGTTTCATGAACTGGCGCACCAGAAGATCTATGTCGAGGACAACTCGGCCTTCAATGAAGCCTTCGCTACCCTGGTGGCGCAGGAAGGGGTGCGGCGCTGGTTCGAATACACACACAACAATGAAGCCTGGCAAACCTACCAGGTTTCCGTACAGCGAAGACTGGCCTTCAATGCCTTGCTTCGTGCCACCCGTCAGCAACTGGACAACCTGTACGGGCAGCCGCTTGATTCTGCAACCATGGAGCTGCGCAAGCAGGCAATCTTCTCCGCGCTCAAGGCAAACTATGCCACGCTAAAACAAACCTGGCAGGGCGACGATCGTTACGACAGCTGGATGGCGCAGGATCTGAATAATGCTCACCTCGCTCTGCTTGGTACCTATTACGACCAGGTACCCGAATTCCAGGCCATGCTGAACCAGGCAAATGGTAACCTGGCTGTCTTTTATGAACAGGTCGCTGCCCTTTCAGAAAAACCTGATACTACGGGTGGCACCCGGGTAAGTGGTCTTGTGCGTTGAGTTGGTTTGCCCCCCTCGATTTGTCTGTCCAGGTTAGTCCCGGAGCTGGACTGGCGCACGCTGGCAACCGGGCTTTACAAGTAACATTTGTACTGTACCAATAGCCCGTTCAATAAATGCGCCCTCACAGTAGCTGAGATAATATTCCCACATACGAATAAACGAATCTGAATATCCCAGCTTTTTGATCTGTTCAATGTTTTGGAAGAAACGCAGGCGCCAGTCACGCAGCGTGGTCGCGTAATGGGGGCCTATATCTTCCAGGTGAAACAGTTTCATATCGGTTACTTTGGCAATGCTATTGGTCATGACCGAAATGGATGGCAGAAAACCGCCGGGAAAAATATAACGTTTGATGAAATCAACGTCGCGTAGCGCAGCTTCATAAAGTTGGTCTGTGATGGTGATAGCTTGTAGCAACATCATGCCATTGGGCTTTAGCAGTCGACTGCATTGTAAAAAATAAGTGGACAGATACTGATGCCCGACCGCTTCTACCATCTCAATGGATACCAGCTTATCGTACTGACCCTCAAGATCACGATAATCATTCATTAATACGGTTATTTGATCTTCTAAACCAGACTGTTTGACGCGTGTACAGACTAATTCATACTGTTGCTTTGAGATGGTAGTGGTAGTGACATGACAGCCATAATGCTGTGCAGCATGAATCGCAAAGCCACCCCATCCGCTACCAATTTCAAGGACGTGATCCTCCGGCGTGAGTTCCAGTTTCTGGCATATGCGGTCCAGTTTTGCAATCGCCGCCTGTTCCAGTGACATGGTTGGAGTCTGGTAATAGGCGGCTGAATACATCAGGCTGGAATCAAGGAACTGTTCAAACAGCCTGTTCCCAAGATCATAATGTGCTTCAATATTACGTCGGCTCCCATCTCGGGTATTGCGGTTGAACCAGTGCAATATCTTATATATTGGTGTCTTGATACGCGACAGGCGTCGGTCCATGTTATCAAGGACATGGCGATTTATCAGTAGCAGGCGTACCAGTGCGGTGGGGTTGCTACATTTCCAGTAACCCTGCATGTAGGCTTCACCGGAACCGACACTGCCAGCAAAGGCAACATCACTGTAAAAGCGAAAATCCAGCACATCTATTGTGACACATAGCGTACAGTCCTGAGTTTTTTGTCCAAAGTAATATTCAATCTGGCCTTCCCGCAGCACAATTTCACCTTGCTGAATGTGGCGTAAGATATTGTGAACCGCTTTACGGGCAAGGCGATCCAGCCAGCGTGATTTTTCCTTGGTGAGGAACTGCTCAGAGATAGTAGCTTCAGAATTTTGCATAATCATTACGCCGATTCAGGCGCCTCTTTTTTGACGGGATGGGAGTAAAACGGAATTTTCTTAAGTAGCAGCTTTAACGCTTGCCAGTAAATGGCACCAATGACCTTGCCGCTAATGAATGGATATTGCAGTAACGTGCGTGCCAGGTTAGATGAATTGATTGGCGTACGCTTAAGTTGTAAGGTCGCATCAAATAACTTGGTACCCGCTTGATAGTTTTCCATATGAATATTCAATCGTTTGGCTGGTATACTGAAGCGCCAGTCATAGTCAATATCCATGGGCATAAAGGGAGAGACGTGAAACTCCTTTCTCCGTTTATAGCGTTGATGGCGGCCATGTCCTGAATGCTGGCTGGCGGGAAGGACATAGTAGTGTTTCTCGCCCCATGGCGTGTTGTTCACTTCAGCCACAATGGTTTGCAGCTGCTTGTCTTCACGGTCATAACAATAGTAAAAACTTACCGGGTTGAAACCGTAGCCAAAGTAGCGCAACTGGGTCAGCAGGCGAATCGGTCCCTCCGGCTGTATACCCGTGGCATTATGGATGGTTTTTCGAATTGTGGTGTCAAGCGGTACGCTGGAATCCCCCATATAATCCTTGCGCCGAAACCAGGCTAAATTGGGCCGACGTGCCGACCATAGCCAGTAACGATCAAATAGCTCAGGCAGTTCCTCCAAATCCAAGTATAGCAGATACAGACGATAGCTAAATTGGTGTGACCGCGGACTAAACCGCCTGTGCCTAACTTGCCCTTCGTAGATGCAACTGTTCATAGTGTCGCTCGTTAAAGTGTTCAATAGCATTCAGGGCACTGACAACACCATCTTCGTGAAAACCATTGCGCCAGTAGGCGCCGCAGAAATAGGTGCGGTTGTTACCGTTTAGTTCCTGTTGTCGTTGTTGTGCCGCCATACCAGCGGGCGTAAAAACAGGATGATGGTAGTGCATGCGTTTTAAAATCCGGGATTCGTCAATAATATCATCATTATTCAAAGTGACACAAAATTGCTCAGGCGCATTCAGGCCTTGCAGAATATTCATGTTGTAGGTTAACGCCACGCGTGAAGGGTTCTTTGGAAGCAGATGATAGTTCCAGGCGGCCCAGGCCAGGCGACGTTTCGGCAAGACA